>DHGV01000088.1 GCA_002402945.1 Pelotomaculum sp. UBA4789 | reverse complement strand
CCGCGATCTGAACGTTCAAGCAAGCCCTTATTAACGAGGGTTCTTATATGCTCGCGCAAAATCCCGGCTTTTGTAACCTGTGCAGAAGTTACTACGCCGTTGTTGTCATATGCCATTTTAAGAATTTGTTCTGCATAATTCATGATTGCCACCTCGGATCTGGTTTATTCAATAAATTGACTTCCATGCACACAATTTTAATTAAAGTATGCATGAAAGTCAATATTAAATTTAGTGCAGGTGATTTTTCCTTTTAAAACATGAGAGTAAATGTGATTGCATGAGATTTCAGTCAGTTCTAATATGGTAGCATAGAGAAAGCACAAGAGCCTTCGTGGGAAAACCGCGGAGGTTTTTTATGCGCGGACCAGGTGATTCAAATGCTTAAATGCAAAGGCTGTCTTTCGGGCACCGGGATTTTAAATATGTATAACAAATTTATCCTNNTTCAATCCACGCGCCCGCATGGGGCGCGACCCACGACGCCGTCAAAGCTGATCCCAGGGATATGTTTCAATCCACGCGCCCGCATGGGGCGCGACGGAAGCTCACTGATTATCTGGTTAAGTTGAAAAGTTTCAATCCACGCGCCCGCATGGGGCGCGACCATTGACTATATTGATGATATTGATGTTATATTGTTTCAATCCACGCGCCCGCATGGGGCGCGACGGAGATGATAGAGATGGCGGGAGGAAGACCTTTGTTTCAATCCACGCGCCCGCATGGGGCGCGACGCAGGCATCCATTATTATATAAGTCCACATTCCGTTTCAATCCACGCGCCCGCATGGGGCGCGACTGTGGCAAGTAGGTTTAAATCGCAGGATGATGATGTTTCAATCCACGCGCCCGCATGGGGCGCGACGCATGGGGGATAGTACAAGCCTATAGCCTAAGGTTGTTTCAATCCACGCGCCCGCATGGGGCGCGACGAGATAAAACCCAAAAACTGATACGGGCACTTTGGTTTCAATCCACGCGCCCGCATGGGGCGCGACCATGGTGCGGGAGGCCATCCGCAAAGATAAGCCGGTTTCAATCCACGCGCCCGCATGGGGCGCGACAAGAGCTCGGCGCGGCCTCCGGATTCAGCCAGCAGGTTTCAATCCACGCGCCCGCATGGGGCGCGACTTAATCACCCCCGGTTTTTAATCTACTGCACAGCGGGTTTCAATCCACGCGCCCGCATGGGGCGCGACAAGCCGTTAGGCCATCCATCCCGGGGGATAACAAGTTTCAATCCACGCGCCCGCATGGGGCGCGACCCACAGATTATTTCATTAACGGCGTGCCGTCGCAGTTTCAATCCACGCGCCCGCATGGGGCGCGACGGCCGAGGTCGAGGGCGACATCCTGCGCCTGCAGTTTCAATCCACGCGCCCGCATGGGGCGCGACCCAGGACAGGGTAAACGATCCGTTGCATTGGAGTTTCAATCCACGCGCCCGCATGGGGCGCGACGTATTGACTCCTAGGAGCACCGCGCCGATTGAAAGTTTCAATCCACGCGCCCGCATGGGGCGCGACGTCAGATGTATATATGTTCTTGCCAAATTGGCTGTTTCAATCCACGCGCCCGCATGGGGCGCGACAAAAATCCACCGCGGTGTAGTCGTCCTGGTTTTCGTTTCAATCCACGCGCCCGCATGGGGCGCGACACGGGGGATTGTTGCTTGAAATTCCGTATATTTGGGTTTCAATCCACGCGCCCGCATGGGGCGCGACTGCCGGACTGCACATAACTCCAGAATTCAATCTGTTTCAATCCACGCGCCCGCATGGGGCGCGACGGCCTCCTTGGGTCAACTTCCATCCCCAACGGCTGTTTCAATCCACGCGCCCGCATGGGGCGCGACCAGCCCGTTTCATCTGATAATCATTTGATATTGTTTCAATCCACGCGCCCGCATGGGGCGCGACTCTGACCAGCTCATACGTTATCACCACACCTCTCGTTTCAATCCACGCGCCCGCATGGGGCGCGACCAATATTGTGTGGTAATGAGAGGCATACTCCTTGTTTCAATCCACGCGCCCGCATGGGGCGCGACCTAACTCTCTAAAGGTTTCTCCGTTGTCTTGGGTTTCAATCCACGCGCCCGCATGGGGCGCGACCTACAAGGGCGGGAGCAAGAGCAGCAGGAAGCGGTTTCAATCCACGCGCCCGCATGGGGCGCGACTAAACGCCACATCGACCTTATTCACGTTCTCAGATGTTTCAATCCACGCGCCCGCATGGGGCGCGACCCAGTTTACCAAGGGCTTGATTAAGAGCTCATTTGTTTCAATCCACGCGCCCGCATGGGGCGCGACGATGGTGCGCCTGATGGTTGGGCGTATTACAATGTTTCAATCCACGCGCCCGCATGGGGCGCGACTCCTTTTTGGTCTCGAAGTCCATTTCAGGCTCTGTTTCAATCCACGCGCCCGCATGGGGCGCGACTTATATTATAACCGTTGATAATTGTCAACCAGTGTTTCAATCCACGCGCCCGCATGGGGCGCGACCTGATCGCTGGCGCTTACGCCCTGGATGTAAATATGTTTCAATCCACGCGCCCGCATGGGGCGCGACGCAAGCTTTCTCTAACTGCGGATAATGACTTCTGTTTCAATCCACGCGCCCGCATGGGGCGCGACTTGCTTGTGTGTCCAACGTAGCGAACTCAACATAGTTTCAATCCACGCGCCCGCATGGGGCGCGACGTGGAACGCTTCGCACGTTGCAACAGTTGCCGTTTCAATCCACGCGCCCGCATGGGGCGCGACTGGAAGTGATAGGCCAGGCGGTTGAGTTTATAAGTTTCAATCCACGCGCCCGCATGGGGCGCGACAGTCTATTTCTAAACACAATAAAATCATGTGCTAAAACATATGATTTTGCGAACATATAAGTATGAGCATTTAAAAAACACAAAAACATTAAAAATTTCTCTTTAAGCTGCTATTTTAGGGGCGTGCGATTCACATAGAGAAATCATGTTCACTTGGGGTTCGCATCAGACCATGATCACCCCCTCAGGATCATATCCAGCTTTGACTCCGACATGTTCAACACGGTTTTTCCAATTGCTGCCCAGGTAATAATAACGCAGGCTGTCTTTTTCATGATCTATAATATTTTCCAGACGATGCCTTAATTCTGCAAACTGAGTTGGATCAATCAGGCATTCAAATACTGAGTTCTGAACACGCTGACCATGGTTAACACACTGTTTAGCCACTTTTCTCAGGCGGCTTTTACCGGTGACGGATGTGACGTTAACATCATAGGTTATGAGGACCATCATATTAAAAACCTCACTTCCAGAAAAACGGTGGGTAATCTTCAATGTCTCCCCTTATGTGTCTTGCCAACAAAAGAGACTGCACATACGGGACAAGTCCTAATGGGATCTTTTCTTCCAAATAAGGGTGGGTTATTTCCTCTTGTTTTCTTTTTTGCCAGGCGGTTAAAACTTCTTTGCGGGTATTGTCATCCATTAATACAGCGCCGTTTTCTTTGATATTGAAACCGGCTGATTTGATCTGATTGCGGTTAACGAGTGTCACCGCCAGACGGTCCGCGAAATGCGGCCGCATCTCCTCCATGAGATCAAGAGCAAGACTCGGGCGACCGGGACGATCCCTGTGGAAGAACCCCACCTGAGGATCCAACCCGACACTTTCCAGAGCGGCCGTTACTTCGTGAGCGAGCAATGTGTAAAGAAATGACAACAGCGCATTCATGCTGTCGGTAGGCGGCCTGCGATTTCTATTGTTTATGCGGAAATCGTCTTTTTGAACCAAGAGCAACTTATTGAAGTTGGAGAAATAGTGATTTGCTGCTTCACCTTCAATACCTCTTATTGCATCACCATCTGCAGCCCTTTCTAAACGCTCCGGCATTCTCGCTAAAACGTTGAGGGAGTTATTGATTTTGTTGTCGGAGATCTCGGAATGATCCCGCAGTGCGCGGTGCAAAACAGCTCGGCTGTTTATTATTTTAGCTGAGATAAAGCGCCTTGATAAACGGTTTGACGCCTCCAAATCATCCGACCAGCGATACTGGGTGCGCCTTAGTAATACATTGCCGGATATTCTGCCAGTTACACGTCCTAAAAACTTTCCATAAGATGATAAAAAGGAGAGAGCCACACCGCGTTCACAGCACAACTGCATCAGCTTGGGACTTGCGCCGGCAAAACCGAAGCAGACGATGCCTTCCAGGTTGTGTACCGGCATACGGAACCGGACTTCGCCATCATTTTTAATTAATACATTTTCTCCTTCACACGCCAGAAAAGAATCCGGTGTTGTTATATAGAGAGTATTGAGAAGTTTCCTCATAATTCCTCTCCTTCAATACGGCACATGCGTTCCAGGTATTTCTTTACCGGGCGGTGATGCAGCATCAGGTACGGCTGACAATGTTCTTTAAGTGAGCACAATGAACAATGCCTGCCCTTTGGCGCTTTAGGAGTTTTACCTTCCCGCGCCAGTCGGTGCATCTTTCCGGCAAGCTCCATAGTATGCTGCCTGAGCGGTAAATTCAAGTCAATCTGCTGCCGGTGTTTGGTCTGGCCATAATAGAGGAAACCGGATGGGATTGATACTCCGAGCATTTCTTCCAGCGCTATGGCCTGAGCGCAAAGCTGGACCGCGTCCCGGTCGTCCCGCTTCGGGCGTCCGCGCTTGTATTCGATCGGCGCCGGTTTCCACCAGCCTTTGCGCCCTTTCAGGCGGCATGTTTCACCTTGTCTTTCTTCATCATTATGGTGGAATTCGACAACGTCCACCACGCCCCGCAGGCCAAGGTATTGAGAAATGACCGGCATACTCCTGACAACCCGCAGCGTTTTTCTGCTTTCATCCGTGAACGGATCATCCGCACGGTTATGCAGGTGTTTGCCTTCCACGGTGCGGACATTTTCATCCCAAATTTGTTCCAGGTGGATGAGAGCCCACTGTCGCTCACAAAAAGCCATATGCTGGATGCCGGAAAGCAATAAGAGATCGTCTTCAATATAAGTAGTCATTATCATCTACCTCGTGAATAGAAGCGAAAAATATCAACAAGCGATAGGCGGCTATTTGTTTTCGCCAATATAGATGACGGGCTTCAAACCATCCAGAGATGTTTTGATTACCACGACAGGCTTTTTGCTGTTTTGATCTACTTGAATTACGATACTCTCATGGACATCTGCTGAGGCATATTGTCCATTCTTGCAATTATGTTTCCACCATACAACACTTTCCACTTTCATACTGCCAGACGGACGCGCAGAAGACTCATCGTTCACAAATAATGATTTTAGTGCAGCAAGCAGTTTATCCGCATCTTTATCACTAAAACCGGTTTTTTCGGCAAGCTGACAATTAATGCTTCCATATGTGACATATACACCATTTTCCACGCGGTGCTTCATCCCCATGGTATCGGAGCCCTTTTTATCCGGGTCTTTTTTATCAGTTTCAAGATTGACGCTCTTTGTAATTTGCTGCGAATAGATATCAACCGGAGCCACGCTAACAGCACTCTGGATTGACACCGGGCCACGTACGCCAATGGAAACGGAGTCGCCACCTTCGTTATCTTCGCTCTTTTTATCTTTTTTGAAAGCAAAAACTTGCCCGAACGCACGGACATCATACCATGTTCGGCAGGCTATGTTAACTTGCTTATCGCGAACACCAAGTGCTTTTTTTATTTCGGCATTATTGTCAAAGCGATCTTTGAGACTCCTAAAGGTATCCCCTTCTTTTCGATTAGAATCCGTCTGGACAAAAATGTCCTCACCCATGTCCTGCAGGCGATTACGTAATTTCCGTTTCAGACAGACATCTGATACTTCTCCTAAGCCCTCGTAATCGACACGGGGGCGATTGCCGTTCAAAGGGTCACCGTTCGGATTTGCTTTTTTTACAGTAAAAACTACAGAAAAGTCAATTTTGTTCGTCAAACTCATTTTTTTCCCCTCCTAAATTATTATCGTTTTCATTCTTTTTACGAAGCGCTTGTCTTTGCGCAAAGAAACCTAGTAAATATCTTCCGTCAAGTGAAGCGTCGTTTTCAAATGCCTCTGATTCAAACAGTTGCTTAATGTCGCCAATCAGGTTAAAATACCAACCCGCCCCGTTAAGCTGCTGAATGTATGGATTTAGCTGCTGCGTAAACAGCATATTCCATGTGCGAAACGGATGCTGTGAAAATGCCGTCATATATCGTACTGCGTTTGTAGCGCGGGCATCATCCTTTGTTTTTCCTTGCTTATACCTCGCGGAAGATTCAATATTGTCCGCAAGCGCAAGCAACCTTCCGTACAGATAATCCCGTTCGCGCCTTTCTGGTTCAAGTTCCACAGCAAATTCCTCCTTTTTATAATCGTGATAATATCGCTTGATCAGTGCGCAAGCCGCACCAAGTACATATTCCCAATCTCGCCAGCGGTCACTGTTGCTCTTCGCGCCCGAGTTTTCTAACGCAAGAGGATTTGACGCCCTATTTATTGCGGCAATTACCATTGACGAGGGTATTCGCTCTCCGTCAAATATGCAGTGTACCAATTGTTCCCGAAGGTTTTTGACAAGCCTATCATAGGATGTGTCTTTTTGCGATCTGCGTTTGCCCAAGACTGCCAACACGATACGGTCTACTCCGGGCGCTCCAATGAAATAACCGGATTTGTATGTTCCGTCCGCATTTTTTCTGAACGACTGATACCATTTACAGGTGTTGTGCCAACTATCAATGCGTTCCTCATATTCGTTTTCAGACAGCTCACGATAGTATGTTATCGACATTCTTCCTGTATCTTTCGTTGTGGCGTCGGTCGCCATTATAGAAACGCGGCGATTGTGTTTCTTAACACTGTCCGAACTGCCATAGCCCGACATTGCTTTTCTCATCAATAAGGCATAATCTGTAAATACACTGCTTTTTGCATCAATCATTTTTTCAGTATCAGATTGCGAAATTACGCGGTATATACTATAGCTGTCTTCGAAACAGCCAGGTATTTCCGGTTGCTTATCGACCGCCCATGCGATGATTGCCTGTGTGTCACAGCGATAACAGCAGTTCGTTAATATTAGCCACCGGAGCGCCTGATGTGCTTTTTGAGAGGCCACATAACTCACGGTAACAGCTTGCGATGGCTTTTCGAATCGTCCGCGAAATGTATAATTTTCCTTGTCATTTCCAGAAATCAGCTTTGCGCTTGCAGCAAAGCTATTAATGGCTTTGGGGTGATTCTCTATATAAATAGAGTCGGCCTTTCCCGTTGCATAACAAATATCTGTTGGTTTTTTTAATGCGGGGAGATATTTATTTTGATAATATTCAGTCCATGCATTGCGCACTTCCGGCATCATCCAAAGCCGATCCTCAAGCGCTCCGTCAATTCCTATACAAAACCCTATGAATGAATTTTCGTTGGCTTTGATATTCGATTCAATATTAGATATTAAGGTTTTTTTTGACATATACTTATACACAGATGACAGCACTTCATATGCAAAAGCATGTGTCTGATCCGAAGATAAATAGTTCAGCCAATTCAGCATGTTTTCAAGGTATATTTTGCCGTCTAGATAAGTAAGATATTTTCGTTGGTCGAATAGCGGATGCGGACGGCCTATTGCTCCGGTGCTTGTTCTTCCCTCGGATTCCTCAGTGCATGGAATACAAATACGACAATCACATTTATCGGCTCGGATAAACTCTCCTTCTCTGTTTAGATGTATGACTATGTTCAGCTTTTTTATCGAATGACCTAAAGGAACGAGTATTGCACCACTTTCGGCTGGAATTATTCCCGCTATATCTTCGCAGGCATCGTATGTATCGCAAAGATTCTGCATCCAACTCATATATTCTCACCTCCCTCGCCAAAGAACACATTAAGTCCCGGTTCGTAAAGTCCGAGGAAGTTTTCTCCGTGAAAAAACTCTTTCTTTTTCATCGGCTTAATGAATCTTCTCTCGATTTCCGGTGTGCCCTCTATAGAAAGCGGAAAAACAATTCTGCCGTCTTTCATCACAGCGTTTTTCCACAAACGCACAGACATCTCGTCTTTTCCCGTCTCATCAGGATAATCGAAACCATGCACCATAAGCCCAAAACCTATCACGCCGTAATCATCGTAAAAGCCTGTTCCCTCGCCAAAGACGCATGGTTTAACATAGCCCTGGCACTCTCTTGCACCAAGAAATATATCTCTGCGCCCGCCGCGCTCAATCATTCGTTTGGCTATATTGTGGTGCTTATTTTCATCGCGGTCATTGGCAAGCTCAGGTCTGTTCACATTCCAATCGAAGTGAGCGCGCACCTGATAGCAAACATCCTTCAGATACGTGTAATACGCAAGGTTATTTCCTGGTGATGTATATTTGATCGGGCGAATACCCTTGGACTGTGTTTGAATTTTGTTCATAACGCGAACTTCATCGATGTACCAGATCAGTGTTGGTTTCCAATACACACTCTCAAGAATTCCTTTTAGTGCCTGATAGGTAGGAACCTGATAGGAAAATTTCTCGCCGCCAACTCTTGTGATCGGATCTGAAAACAGCGCATATTTTCCATAGACAACAAATTCAACTGTGTTGCGATATCGCAATATGCTCCCCCCCTAAATATTCAAAAATTCACCACTTATATCAAAGATGACACCAAGCTTATCATTGTAATATTTACTTGCATCCAGTGTCCACAATTCATCGTCTATCAAAGTCAAGGCTCCCAATTCATTCAGTTTTTCAACTTGATATGGGTATAAAGACACGGAATAACGGCTCATTTGACGTAGTAGGAAGTTTTTCTTTTTAACGTCCGCTCTCTTATATTTATCAGCAAACCCCGCGCCATCCGCATATGGAACAAGAACGCTTATGGTACGCCGATCAATTACCGAGAAGAAATCTCCCGCAGTTTGAAATGCCTGCCTCAATGCCGGTGGATTTGTTCCGCCTCTGTTTATAAAAGCCCCGATCCCTTTTTTATTTGTTGACAACAGGTCATATAGATTTCCAGCTTCATTTACTGGATAATACATCTGGGAATTTTGCCTGTAAAAGTATTCTTTATAATACCGTTCCATGATAGCGGGCGACAACAAATCAGATGTGGATTCGGTAAGTATTCGGTATGTTATATCAGCTCCGCATTTTATATCCGGTAGCATTGACAAATTTTCTTCAGCTATATTAACGATGTAGACATTCTTCCCGTTTGGGTCTTCTCCGTTGCGATTACAGCGTCCTGCCGCCTGTGCTATGCTGTCAAGTCCGGCAATTGCGCGAATTACACAGCCAAAAGAAATATCAACGCCTGCCTCGATCAATTGCGTACTGATACAAAGAGTATTTTTCTGTTTTCTCTCTTTTATTTTTTTTATCGTATCCAAACGATGTGCCGGACACATAGTGGTACTTAGATGAACAAGCTCAATCTGTCCTTGTGGATTTGCTTGAATGTAACATTCAAGTGAACAATAAAGCATGGCAGCGTCTTTCTTTGTATTTAGAATAACAAGGCAATTTCCTTCTTCTTTGAATTTATCCAACACAAATTGCCGAAGCATATCAGTCGAATAACCGCCGGGAATCGTACGGTCTTTAATGCTCGTCCGTTTCAATTTGCGAAAGCTTTCGCCCATATCCGAAATCAATGCAACTGGTTTTGATAGATATATAGGTTTTTCGGCTTCATCGAGCGGTGGCTGTGTTGCCGTACACAACAAAATCGAACAGCCTGCGCAGTAATGCAGATAATTAACCGCTTCGTTAAAAAGATAAGTGCACTTCAGCGGAAGTGACTGGACCTCATCAAAGATAAATACAGCGTTTGCCATGTTGTGAAATTTCCGCAAATCGCTGCTTTTGCTTGAATAGATACTTTCCAAAAATTGCACCATCGTTGTGATAATGACAGGACTGTCCCAGCGATCCGTCAGAAGACGGTGCGCCTGCGCTTCCTCCTGATTCTCACTGATAACCAGGTTGGAATGATGCTCCAAAATTGAATCATCAGCAGGCTGGAATTGCAATGCCTCTCTGATCTCTTTCGCCGTTTGCTCCAATACCGAAAGGTAAGGTATTACATAGATTACATGCTCTGCTTCGTGAATTTTTGCGTGATTTAAAGCAAAGCGAAAACTTGACAGCGTCTTCCCACCGCCGGTTGGAACATCCAACCGATAGATGCCCTTGGGGCGATTGGCTGCACATAGACACTTTTCGGAGATATCACGGCGAATTATATTAATGTTGGAGTCCGCCTTAAAGGTTGAAATTCTCTGCTCCAACCGTTGCGCAAAGTCTTTCCAATGGGGTAACTGTATCTCAATTTCCAGCGTTTTATTTACTTCGAAACAATAGGCATTATACCGGTCAGAGTCCACCAAACACGAAAAAACGCTCTTTATCAGAAGATGGAGCATAAATGCGACATTCAGATTATTTGCCTTGCACTTTTCAACAAATTCTCTCAGCTCGATAATGCATCGCTTGAGAATATCTGTAACGCTGCTTATAGGAATATGCTCATTTTCTGCGTTCTTCATTACTTCATCATAATGAAGGCCATCATTTTCTCTAACAAGTCTATCGCGGAATGGCGTGTCTCCATACGGAGATATTCCGTCCATCAAATTGCCATGATGATTTGCAATACAGATAGCTGAGATTTCGCGTGCCAGAGCAGCAATTAGATCGTTAACACCTGATTGCGATTCATACAAAAATTTTGCACCTTGAGTTGAATGGATTACAGAACCTTTTCCAATGGGCTTATTACCTAACTTTTCGTTTATGTAATTACGCTTAAGATACTCGGCAAATTCTGATGATAATTTTCCCATATCATGGAATGATGCAGTCGTTCGGCATATCTCTGGTGCTGCAAACTTTTTGCCGATATTAAAAGCGTACTCGGCACACTCCTGTAAATGCTGCCTTGTTGGCTGTTCTCTGCCATCCTCTGCAATTCGAGAAATATACATTCGAAGTGCTCCTTCACCCTAAATACGTGTTTTGTTCGCTCCTACTTTTCATTGATTCTTTTGCATAGAATTCTTTAATTAGCTTAGCATTCAAGAACGTCAGCTATTTGTCACATAAATAATATTTTTTAATATTTTCATCATAAGAATAATTATAATACCAGTAATTATATAAATCTACAAATAAGAACAAATATATAGTCAATTTCCATTTGCATTCATCTCTCATGCCGGAGCTAAGCAAATAATTAACTTTATTATTCAACTGTATGTCATTTAATAATTCCAGCATAATATAAATCTGTACAGAATGCACACTATGTATTGCAATAACTGCAGGAGGTGTGGATATGCTGACAGAAATTAGCTTCACCAACGCGCGAAAGACATTTACAGATATATACGACAGTGTCTGGCGCCGGTATTTACCAGTAATTATTAAACGTCACCAGGATGAGGAAGTGTTGCTGCTGCGCCGGGAACTGCAGCAGGAAACACTGAAAGCATACCGGCTGCAGCCGGAAATATTGCCTGAGAAAGACGGATCTGTGACAGCAGCTATAAACGAGTTGGATATAGCTGTTAATAAGCCGACTCTTGATGAGGCTGTAAATGAGCTGGTGAGAGAGCTTAAGATTTACGCGCAGGAATACATTGACCGGCTCCAGCTGTTCCTTAACGCGCCGAATCGCAAGGGACATTTCCCTTACATTTTGCGGGTGCTTCTTTGTGAAAACGACCAGGAAGTCAAATCTTTATTGGAGATGTGAAAATGCCTCCAAAATTCGGTGACCTTAAAAAGTACTGCGATAGAAACGGTTGGACCATGATTAGGGATACGGAGCACTGGTACTATGAAAAAGTGCTTTCGAACGGTGAGATCCTGCGGACCAGGATCAGCCTTTCTGTCAGCAGGGAAATCCCGGCCAGCTTGTGGCGAAAAATATTGAAACAGCAGCTTAGGGTGACTGAAGAAGAATTTTGGAGAATGGCATAGAAAAACATTGTTGGATGCAGAAGGATTACGTGAGCAGGGATAGAAAACTAAAATTACAGATATTAGCCCCGGCCCGGCTGCCGGGGTAAACTTTATGACGCACAATACTAAAAAGCAATTTATGCTTTAATGTTGTATTATTATTCATATTTATGTATAATTATTAATGTTTATAATTTTTCGGAGGTGGCTTCATTGACTGTTAAAGTGAGTATTATCGGTGCTACCGGCTATACCGGGGCAGAGCTGGTGCGTATACTGCACCGCCATCCGGAGGTTGAGCTCATGGCGCTGACTACCAGGAGCTATGCCGGGCTGCCGCTGCACAAGGTATACCCGCACCTGTATAAATATAACCAGATTACCTGTGAAGAGATGAACCTGGCTAAAATTTTTGACATCTCAGACGTTGTTTTTGTAGCCCTGCCGCATGGCCATGCCATGCCGGTGGCGCTTGAGGCGGCGCGGCGCGGTAAAAAGATGATCGACCTGGGTGCGGACTTTCGTTTCTCCGATTATCAGGTGTATGAGAAGTGGTACAAGGTAGAGCACGAGGCAAGGAAACTGCTGGGTGAGGCTGTTTACGCGCTGCCCGAGGTCAACCGGGATGAAATAAAGGGAGCCTGGCTGATTGCCAACCCCGGCTGTTATCCAACCAGCGCCATCCTGGCTTTGGCGCCGCTGCTGAAGCAGAAGTTTGTCGACACAGGCAGCATTATCGTCGACTCCAAGTCTGGTGTATCAGGAGCGGGCAGGGGGCTTTCCCTGGGGACCCATTTCTGTGAAGTAAATGATAATTTCAAGGCATATAATGTCGCCACCCATCGTCACACACCCGAAATTGAGCAGGGTTTGGGCAGGATTGCCGGTGAAGATATAACCATCACCTTCACGCCGCACCTGCTGCCCATAACCAGGGGTATTCTCAGTACGGTTTATGCGAAGCTGTCAGTTTCTGCAGGGGCGGAAGAGATCCGTGAGATGTATCTGGATTACTATAAAGATGAGTTTTTTGTCAGGGTGCTGCCGGCGGGGCTGCTGCCCCAGACCAAGTGGGTTGCCGGGACCAACCACTGCGATATATCAGTGACTGTAGATGCCCGGACCGGGCGGGTTATTGTCATATCGGCCATTGACAACCTGGTCAAGGGCGCTTCGGGACAGGCGGTACAGAACATGAATATTATCTGCGGCCTGCCCGAGGACACAGCGCTTGCCGGGCCGGGGCTATACCCGTAGAGGAGGATGTGTGAGTTGGCGGATAATAATTATAAAACCGATTTTATACAGGGCGGGGTGACCGCGGCGGCCGGATTTCTGGCCGGGACNNGCCTGCGCGGCTATCAAAAAAGCGGGTAAACGGGATGTGGCTGTTATATATTCCCTGGTTCAGGCTTCAGCCGCCGGTGTCTTCACCCTGAACAGGGTCAAGGCGGCGCCGGTTCTGATATCCATGGAAAGGCTGGCTTCCGGACAAGCCCGGGCTGTGGTTGTGAACAGCGGCAACGCCAACGCCTGCAACGGAGAACAGGGGATGAGCGATGCACTGGCCATGGCCGCTGAGGCGGCAGGCATTCTGAACATCCCGCCAGATGAGGTCCTGGTGGCATCCACCGGTGTGATCGGCAAGAAGATGCCCATGGACAAGGTGCTGCCCGGCATCCGGACTGCGGCCGGGCAGGCCTCAACAGACGGCGGTCCTTTGGCAGCCCAGGCCATCATGACCACGGATACCTTTCCCAAGGAGGCTGCTCTAAATCTGGAGCTGGGGGGGAAAGCAGTCACTATCGGCGGTACGGCCAAGGGATCCGGGATGATCCACCCTAACATGGCGACGCTGCTCTGCTTTATAACAACTGACGCGGCGGTGTCACCTGCCTGTTTGAAAAAAGCGCTCAGGTACGCTGCTGACCTCAGTTTCAACATGATCACGGTAGACGGCGACAGCAGCACAAATGACATGGCGATTATTATGGCAAACGGCATGGCCGGCAATAAAATGATTGATGACGAAGGCAGTGATTACCTATATTTCAGGGATGCGCTCACGGCAGTATGCGCCAGCCTGGCGAAGGATATAGCCAGGGATGGTGAAGGGGCTACCAGGATGATAGAAGTCAAGGTGCTCAATGCCGCAAGCGATGGCGACGCCCGCCTGGCTGCCAGGTCAATAGCGGGATCAAACCTGGTCAAAGCCGCGGTGTTCGGGCAGGACGCCAACTGGGGCCGGGTGATCTGCGCNNGTGCAGGTGGCCAGGGATGGCGGTTCACTGGAATTCAGTGAAGAGAAGGCTCTGGAGGCGCTCAGGAAAAGTACTGTCACCTTTACACTTGACTTTAAGTCTGGCGGGTGCTGCGCCACCGCTTGGGGATGTGACCTTTCATACGACTATGTTAAAATAAATGCTGACTACAGGACGTAAGTGGGACGTGAGACGTGGGACATGAGAATGCAGGTGCGGCTTTAGCCGCACATTGGCGGGTTAAAACCCGCCCTACAACTGAGGAATGTCCCCAATTATATGGTCGGCTGAATCCGACACAGATTTTTACAACCTGTGTTGAAAGACAAAAAAGGAATGCAGAATATACCGACGTCCGACGTCTGATGTCCGACGACCGAATGGGGGATGCTGTTTGTTAAGGGATATAGAGAGAGCGGCGGTGCTGGTTGAGGCACTGCCATATATAAAAGAATTTTACGGAAAAACTGTTGTTATAAAGTACGGCGGGCATGCCATGCTGAATCCGGAACTGAAGGAAGCGGTGCTCACCGACACGGTGTTGATGAAGTACGTGGGGATGAACCCGGTGATCGTTCATGGCGGCGGCCCGGAAATAACGGACATGCTGAAAAGAATCGGCAAGGAATCGCGCTTTGTCGGCGGCCTGCGGGTTACTGACAAGGAAACAATGGAAATTGTCGAGATGGTCCTGGTAGGTAAAATCAACAAAGAGATCGTAACCATGATAAACCGCATCGGAGGCCGGGCGGTAGGTTTGTCCGGCAAAGACGGCGACCTGTTTGAAGCTGTAAAAAAATACAGAAAAGTACGCACTCCCGAAGGCGGCGAAGAAATGGTTGATATCGGTTTCGTAGGGGATATCAGCAGGGTGAACCCCGAGATCGTTAACACTGTAATTTCTGAGGGTTATATCCCGGTGGTAGCGCCGGTGGCAGTAGGCCAGGACGGGCAGAGCTATAACGTTAATGCTGATTATGCGGCGGGACGGCTGGCCGCAGCGCTTGGAGCGGATAAATTGATTATCCTTACCGACGTAGAGGGGATCATGGCGGACCGCAGCGACCCGGCCTCACTTTTCTCGGTACTGAAGGCAGATAGTATACCCACACTGATAGACCGTGGTATTATTGAGGGAGGAATGATTCCCAAGGTGGAATGCTGTTTGGATGCCCTGGCCGGCGGTGTCAAGACCACCCACATCCTGGACGGACGTGAACTGCACTCAATACTGTTGGAGTTGCTTACTGATAAAGGTATCGGTACTATGGTGGAGAAGTGACACTCTGAAAGCAGAATGGGAATATGCATAGCGGCTGGGTGAGGCTTGCAGATAGTATGGAAAACAGACAACCATTTTGGAGGTATTGTGATGAATACGAAAGAGATTATCAAGCTCGGCGATAAATACCTGATGAGAAACTACGGGAGAATACCACTTGCCCCCGTGGAGGGAGACGGCGCCCGCCTGTGGGATGCCGACGGCAAGGAATACCTGGACTTTGTCAGCGGCATTGCCGTGAATGCCCTGGGTCACTGCAACCTGGCAGTTGTGGACGCGATCTGCGACCAGGCTAAAAAGCTTATCCACTGCTCCAATTTGTATTATATCGAGCCCCAGGCGCTGCTGGCCAAAATGCTGGTGGAAAACAGCGTTATGGACAAGGCCTTCTTCTGCAACAGCGGCGGCGAGGCCAACGAGGCAGCGATCAAGCTGGCCCGCAAATATGCAAAGGTCAAGCACGGGCCGGACAAGTTTGAAATTATCACCGCCCTGGAATCATTTCACGGCCGGACATTGGCCACAATCACTGCCACCGGGCAGCCAAAGTACCAGAAAGGTTTTGAGCCGCTGCCTGAGGGCTTCAAGTATGTGCCCTTCAATGACCTTAAAGCATTGGAAGAAGCAGTAGGCCCCGCTACTTGCGCTGTGATGCTGGAACCCATACAAGGCGAGGGCGGCGTCAATGTTGCAACACAGGAATATATGGATGGAGTGAAAAAAATCTGCCGCAAGGCAGGGGCGCTGCTAATTTTTGATGAGGTGCAGACCGGCATTGGGCGGACTGGGCGCCTGTTCGCTTACGAACACTATGGAGTAAAGCCGGACATTATTACCCTGGCCAAGGCGCTTGGCGGCGGCTTTCCCATCGGCGCCATGCTGGCCAGGGGAGATGCGGCAAAGATATTTCAGCCTGGGGATCATGCCTCGACTTTCGGCGGCAACCCGCTGGCCTGCGCGGCGGCTCTGGCGACCCTGGAAGAGATCATCGAGGGTGAGGTCGTGGAGTACACTAATGCGGTGGGAGAGATCTTGTACAATAAGCTGCTTGAGCTGTGGGGAAAATACGATTTCATCAAGGATGTCAGGGGGAAGGGGCTCTTGCTCGGCATGGAGCTCGAGATTGAAGGAAAGAAAATTGTGGACGGCTGCCTGGAGAAAGGACTATTGATCAACTGTGTGGGCGGCAATGTGCTCCGTTTTATCCCTCCCCTTATTGTAAGCTCCACAGAAGTGAAGCAGGCGGTAGGCATCATCGATGAAGTTATGGCAAGACTAAAGAAGAATTAGGCACGGAGATAAACCATTTATAAGACGTGGGACGTGAAACGTGAGAATTGAGGTGCGGCTTCAGCCGCACATGGTCGGATAAATCCGACCCTACAAAATTTAACGACCAATGTTAAAGACAAAAAGGGAATGCAGGATATACTTACGTCAGACTTCTGACGACCGACGACTGAATTTGTGCGGCTTCAGCCGCACATGGCCGGCTAAAGCCGGCAAGCCATAAACTTGCGTTTGCAGTGATAATGATCTATTGAGAAAAGAGGGGTTTGATGTGGGACCTGGCAAAATAGATTTAAAGGGGCGCGACCTGATCTGCCTGCATGATTTCACACCTGCAGAGATAGCTGCTATCCTTGAGCTGGCTGGAGATCTTAAAGTGAAGCAAAAGAAGAAAATTCCCCATGCTTTTCTGCCAGGCAGGACCCTGGGTATGATCTTTCAGAAGGCGTCTACCCGCACCAGGGTTTCCTTTGAAGTGGCCATGTACCAGTTGGGCGGCTATTCATTGTTTCTCAGTACCAATGACCTCCAGCTGGGGCGGGGTGAGACTATTCAGGACACAGCCAGGGTGCTTTCCCGCTACCTGGACGGGATTATGATCCGCACTTATAAACACACGGATGTGGAAGAACTGGCGAAGTATGCCGATATCCCGGTGATTAACGGGCTCACCGACCTGCAGCACCCCTGCCAGGTCCTGGCCGACCTGCAGACTGTAATTGAGCGGAAGGGCAGGCTGAAAGGGCTTAAAATGGCCTACGTGGGTGATGGCAATAACGTCTGCCATTCTCTCCTGTTCGGTTGCGCCAAGGTGGGCATGAATATTTCGGTGGCTTCACCGGATGGCTACAAACCTGATGAAGAAGTCGTTCGTCTCGCTAAGGAAGACGCTGCAGCTACCGGCGCAAGAATTGACATCGTCACCGATCCGGTGGAGGCAGCAACCGGCGCGGATGTGGTGGTCACCGACGTGTGGGCCAGTATGGGGCAGGAAGTTGAGCGTGACAGAAGGATCCGGGTACTCGCACCGTACCAGGTCAACCCGGAGCTCGTCAGGCGCGCCAAACCGGATTACATTTTCCTGCACTGCCTGCCGGCTCATAGGGGCGAAGAAGTAGTGGACGAAATCATCGACGGGACACACTCGGTGGTCTGGGATGAGGCGGAAAACCGCCTGCACGTCCAGAAGGCAATCCTGGCGATGCTACTATAATAAAATATATGGAATGCTGACAATAAGGAGTTGTGGAAAATATGCCGAAGGTAGTGCTGGCTTACTCTGGTGGGCTGGATACATCGATTATTATTCCCTGGCTGAAGGAGACTTATGGTTATGAAGTGATTGCCATGACCGCTGACCTGGGCCAGAAGGAAGAACTGGAGCCGTTGAATGAAAAAGCGATCAAAACCGGCGCCGGCAAAATATACATTGAGGACGCCAGGCGGGAGTTTGCGGAGGATTACATATTCCCCACGCTGAAAGCCGGCGCCATATACGAGGGCAAATACCTTCTGGGGACATCCATGGCCCGCCCGCTGATTGCAAAGAAGATGGTTGAAATAGCGAGAAAAGAAGGAGCCGAGGCTGTCGCGCACGGCGCCACCGGCAAGGGAAACGACCAGGTCCGTTTTGAGCTGGGCGTCAAAGCTTTGGCTCCAGACCTGAAAATAGTAGCGCCCTGGCGGGAATGGGATATCCGCTCCAGGGAAGACGCCATCGATTACGCCACTGCCAGAGGCATCCCCGTTCCGGTTACCAAGGCCCGGCCTTACAGCCTGGACCGCAACATGTGGCACCTGAGCCACGAGGGCGCCGACCTGGAAGACCCCTGGAACGAGCCGCTGGATGATGTTTTACTGTTGATTACGCCGCCGTCCAAAGCGCCGGACAAGCCAACCTACGTGGAAATCGGCTTTGAACAAGGAATCCCGGTCAAGCTGGATGGGGCTGCGCTGGACCCTGTGGCCCTGATCGAAGTGCTGAATGAAATCGCCGGCCGAAACGGCGTGGGTATCGTCGATATGGTGGAAAACCGCCTGGTCGGGATGAAGTCCCGCGGTGTCTATGAAACTCCCGCCGGTACTGTGCTGTTCAACGCCCACCGGGAAATGGAGCTTTTAACCCTTGACCGTGTGACACTGCATTTCAAGGAGATCGTGGCCGCCCGCTATGCTGAGCTGGTTTACGACGGTGTCTGGTTCTCCCCGCTGCGCGAGGCGCTCGACGCCTTTGTTGACATCACACAAAAGACCGTTACCGGTACTGTGCGGATGAAGCTTTACAAGGGGAACTGCACCCCGGCAGGCTCAAAGTCTCCTTATTCACTTTACGACCAGGAGCTTTCCACCTTCAGCCGTGACGAAATTTACAACCAGCACGACGCCGAGGGATTCATCAACCTTTTCGGCCTGCCGCTGAAAGTGCGGGCGCTGATGGAGAAAAAATCAGGGCTGAGATAAGATTTTTAAACAAGAATTCTGCAAAAACCACTTATTAGCAATAAGTGGGTTTTAGTTATCAGAGCAGGAATTATCAATAAGTATGGATGTTGAAGAAACTGGCCGGCCGGGGAAAAGGGGGCAAGGGAGCAGTACTCTAAGCCGATGCCCTTTTTTTTGCCGCGGTTGGAGGTATGAAAGGCATGTTTGTAGAAAGTAAATTTCCAATAATTTGTTTGAAAGGAATACACATGCCGCCTAAAAAACTTATCAGCATTTTCATCCTTGCTGCCTGTGGCTTGCTGCTGCTTTCTATACTGTTGTCAGGCTGTACTTCCGGCAACAGGGAAAGAAAAGTAGTTGTTTATACATCTGTTGACCAGCATTATTCAGAGCCGGTCCTGAAAAAATTCGAGCAGGATACCGGGATCAAGGTCCTGCCTGTTTACGATGTCGAGGCCGCCAAAACAACCGGCCTGGTAAACCGCTTGATCGCTGAAAAGAAACAGCCCCAGGCGGACGTCTTCTGGAACTCGGAATTCGTCCAGACCATGCTGCTGAAGGAAGCAGGCGTGCTGGCATCTTACCGGTCGCCTTCCGCGCAGGGAATCCCCGTCGCTTTTTGTGACCAGGAAGGCTTCTGGACCGGGTTTGGCGGCCGGGCGCGGGTCCTGATTGTCAATACTGACCTGGTGGAGCAGGCTGATTTCCCCCGTTCAATCTTTGATTTAACTAGCGAGAGATGGTCAGGGCAGGAGGTGGGCATCGCCTACCCGCTCTTCGGCACCAGCGCTACGCATGCCGCCGCTCTCTATGCGGTACTGGGGGCGCAGGAGGGGAAGAGATTTTACGATACGTTGAAAACAAAAGGGGTCCAGGTGGTCGAAGGCAATTCCGTAGTGAGGGACCTGGTGGCGCAGGGTAGGTTAAAAGCCGGCCTCACTGATACTGACGACGCCTTTCAGGCGGTAAGTGACGGCGCACCGGTGAAAATAGTTGTCCCCGACCAGGAGGGCATAGGGGTATTTATAATCCCTAACACCGTGGCCCTGGTAGCCGGAGCGCCCAATCCCGAAGAAGCCGGGATGATGATCGATTACCTCCTCAGCGCGGCGGTGGAAAACGACTTGACCTCTTCCGGCTTTATCCAGGCGCCCCTGCACGCCGGCGCGGTAAATGACGAGGCTGCCGATTGGTCAGGATTTAAGAAGATGGATGTAAATTTCGAAAGTGTATATCAAAACCTGGAGAATGTTAAATATGAACTCTCCCAGATATTCATCAGGTAAATCAAAGATCTTGGTATTAATCAAGTACCTGGGCTTGATTTCTTTTTTTGCTGTTGTTTTCGCACCGCTCGCGGCTCTTTTTTATGAAGCGGCGCGCAGCCTCTTTGGAGTGCCCGGCGCCTGGTCTGACTTCGGCGCTCGGCGCTTGTTCCTGCTGCTGCGCAGTGCGGGTCTGGCAGCAGGGGTAGCGTCATGTGTGGCTGTGTTAGGGGTGTTGATTGCCAGTGTCCTGATCCATTGGAATACAGGCCGGGTGGCGCGTCTGCGCTGGCTGGCAGTTGTGCCGGCCCTTCTCCCGCCTTATGTGCACGCCATGGCTTGGGACGCGTCTTTCTTCCGTCTGAATGTGTTGGCCAAAAGCGCAGGCTTTGGAAGTGTGCAGGTTGATGGCTGGCTGGCGGCGTGGTGGGTGCAGGTAATGGCCCTGCTGCCAATTGCAGTTGGGCTTTCATTGTTGAGCTTCGAAACAGTGAAGCCGAAGCTGATTGAAGCGGCGCTGGTGCACCGGCCGGAACTTGATGTGCTGAACAGGGTTGTGCTGCCGCTTGCCGCTCCTGTCATACTGGCCGGAGCCGGGATAGTGTTCGTGCTCAGCCTTGCCGACTATACCATTCCCTCCCTTTTTCTTGTTAATGTATACCCGCTGGAGATATTTGCGGAATTCAGCGCCGGCAGCGACCCCGGCAGAGCCATGCTCTTATCGCTGCCGCTCCTTTTGGTCACCTTATTGGTTATGGTTCTGGTTCAGCTGCCAATCCGCCGGGTGGTTGATGCTTCTTCCGGCAGGGCCGGGCGCTGGACGGTCTCCCCGATATGGAGCGGCTGGTTCGGGGCGCTCCAGGTATTCTCACTCCTGATATTAACACTTCAGCTGGCAGTGCCGCTGGTTGAACTGATGATTAAAGCTGGCGGCTGGCCGGCCATTTTTACAGCCGTATCGTATGCAAAAAGTGAAATAATCTATACTTTTATAATAGCACTCCTCGTGGCGTTATTTTGCCTGTTGATCGGCCTGGCGCCGGCAATGGAGCTGAACCGCAGCGGAAAAGGGAGCGGAATTTGGTGGTTGCTGCTCGCGCTGCCGCTGGCCGTCCCCGCTTCTTTAGTTGGTATCGGCCTCATTACAGTATGGAACCAGCCAGTGCTGCAGCATTTTTACAGCAGCCTCCTGATGCCGGTAATGGCGGGGCTGGCGCGGTTCGCCCCCCTGGGCGCGCTGATTATCTTTGCCCAGCTGCGGCGGATCGATCCCCTGCTCCTGGATGCCGCCCGGGTAGCGCAGAAAAGCCCCTGGCAGGCCTGGACGCAGGTTGGACTGCCATTACTGAGGCCGGGTCTGGTGGCAGCGGCGCTGGTGTCTTTTGCCCTGACAGCCGGGGAACTGGGGGCGACGCTTCTGGTAGCTCCGCCCGGGCAGGCTACCCTGACTATGCGCATATACAATTACCTGCATTACGGGGCCTCCGGCTCGGTGGCCGGCCTCTGCCTGCTGATGGTGACAGCCGGGCTGGCAGCCGGAGCAGCTTCTGTTTTTGCCATGACCAGGTCATCTTCACGATAAATACAAAGGTGAACGCATTTGATTGAAACCAGACAGGTTGCAAAAAAATATGGTGAGGTACCCGTTCTTGCCGGCATTTCTTTCTCTGTTCCCGAACGAGGCGCCCTTGCAGTGATGGGGCCTTCCGGCAGCGGTAAAACTACCCTGCTGCGCCTGATCGCGGGTTTGGAGCCGCCGGATGAGGGGGAAATCCGCCTCGGGGGGCGGCTGGCAAGCTCGAATAATTTTTTACTGCCTCCCTACCGAAGGGACGTCGGCATGGTATTTCAGTCACCCGCCCTGTGGCCGCATATGACTGTAGCTGAAAATGTAAGGTACGGATTGAAGGGCATACCCCGCGGGGCTGCTAAAGGGAGGGTGGAGGAGCTGCTTGAACGGATGGGGATCGGGGAATTAAGAAACCGTTTCCCCGGAGAAATCTCCGGCGGCCAGGCCCGCCGGGTGGCTCTGGCCAGGGCACTGGCGCCGCGCCCCCGCTTCCTGCTGCTGGACGAGCCGCTGACCAATGTGGAAGCGCAACTGAAAGAAAAACTGATCTTACTAATCCGGGAAGAGAAAGAGAAACACGGAGCCACCCTGGTGTGTGTAACGCATGAGCGCAGCGAGGCGCAGCGCCTTGCCGAGCAAGTCGTGGTATTAGAAGGCGGCCTGATAAAATAAATTGATAAATTATTAGGGTTAGAGTGGTTATTATGTGGAGAAGAAACCTGCTGTTGCTTTTTATCCTGGGAGTCCTGCTGTTTCTCATGGCGGCAGTCTATATGGGCAGTTATCGTCCCGCCGGAGGGGTGAAGCTTGATACTGTCATAATCCGTCCCCCCATAGAGGTGTCCGCCCTGGCTGTCGATGGCGATGATATATGGGCCGGTGGACAGGATGGAGTCTGCCGGATCGATCGCCTGACCGGGACAGTGAAGGAAAGGCTCGCGGGGGGCATCCCTATGGAGTATGTTAAGGCGCTGCTGGTTGACAGTCAGGGCGTCCTGTGGATAGCGCATTTCCAGGGGCTTACCCGGTATGATGGGACTAATTATTTTACTTATAATGAAAGCAACGGCCTGCCGGACAGGCGGGTTAACTCGCTGATGGCCGACCGGGCCGGGCGTATTTGGGCAGGCACCTGGGGAGGGGCGGCCTGCTATGACGGCACAGCCTGGACGGTGATAACCAAACAGGACGGGTTGTTGGATGACATGGTCAATGTGACGCTTGAGGACCGGAACGGCGGTCTTTGGTTCGGTTCTTATATCGCCCCCCGGGGCGGGTTAAGCTATTTTAACGGAAGCCAGTGGAGCGTTTATACAACCAAGGATGTGCTGCCGCACAATGGGGTCTGCGACCTGATGGAGGATCAGCAGGGCCGGATCTGGATCGGCACGGGCTTTTACGATCTGGGCGGGGCCGCGTATTGTTCAGTAATCGACGGGGAGCCGATCGATTGGAGAATGCTGGGGAAAAGCGACGGTCTGGCCGGTGAAAAGGTCCGCTCACTTTTTCAGGACCGCGACGGTGTTTACTGGATAGGCTCAGAATATGACGGTGTCGTTCGCTGGGATGGAGACAGCCGGCAAACGCTGACCGTGCGGGAGGGCCTCAGCGGCAATGAAATTAAGGACTGGCTGCAGGACCAGGACGGCAGCCTCTGGCTGGCCACTGAGGATGGCGTTACCCTGATCAGACAAAAAGCGCTGGTGGATTGGCTGAAAATGAATGGCTGATGAAAAACACTTGTCTTTTTCGCGGAGGTCATGACACAAATATAAATTTATAATAGAGGGAGTGGTGTTTATGTACTGCAGCGGCTGCGGCAAGCAGCTCTCTGACAACGCTTTATTCTGTCCCGCCTGTGGAACACCGGTCAAGAAAAAAACCGCCAGGTGTCCGGACTGCCGCCAGGCGGTCAAACCTGGGGCTGGTTTTTGCGGCAGCTGCGGTGCGGCGCTGGACGCTGGGCCGGTGGCGGCGGCAGATGACGAAAGACAGGCTGCGCCTGACATCGATCGTCCTGTCTTAACCTGGAAAAACCTGTGCAAGTTGATCCTGATCAACTGGAAAAACAGCTTGCGGCGCAGTATACCTCTGATGCTGATAATTTTCTTCCTGAGCCTGGCAGTACATACCTTTTTGCTGGTTTACTACAACGAGGGGTTTGGGCAGGGTACCTGGCTCGGAAGGCAGATGCTGGCCACGCAGGGCAATGCTGTTTCAGCGACTGTCCTCTGGACGCTGCTCTCTGGCTTTATCTTTGCGACTATTCCCGCCATGAGGAAAAAAGGGTTGTCCGGTTCCTTCTCCGAGCTGTTCAGCCTGCCGGGCAAAACCGTGAAGTTCCTCAGGGAGTGCGGCCCAGACGGCCTGCAGATGTTCTTGACAGGCATCGGATTAACCCTGGTAATTTCCAGCATCATGAGCGGCATGACCAGTTTGACGCTGGCCTTGGGGATGGCGGCTCTTTTTGCCATGCCTCTGGGGCGGATCCTGGCGGTGCTGGTCCAGTCCTTCTGGATGACACTGCTGCAGGCGCTGCGGCCGGAGCAGGCCAGGAACGTCTCCCGCTTCGGAATAATTCCCGCTTACCTGCTGATTATCGGCACAGCTGCCGGGTTCGCCCTGGGGACGGTACTGCCGGTGACGCTGCTGTTCGGGCTGATGGCTCTGGCGGCAGTGGTGGTGATGATCTTCACCCGCAAAACCCCACCCGGCGCCGTTACGCAGGCGCTGCTGTTCTTTTCTGTTTTGGGATACGCAGTGCTTTGCGCCAAGGGTGTGGCGGCTCACGACGGAGGCTGGCTTGAAGGTGGCGGTACCTGGGAAACCTGGATCACGAGCCAGGGCGCATTCCGGGCGGTGCTGCGGGGTTTGGGTCCGGCAATAGGCGCCTCGATCGGGCCGGGACTGATAATCGCTGGCTCCAGTGTGGGGCCCGGGGATTTCAGGTTTGACGATGGCCTGCCCGTAGAATCAGTAACCACCCCGGTGATGCCTTTCAAGGATCCAGAAGCGCCGGCAGAGGTTGTAACCACCCCGGTGATGCCTTTCGACGAAAGTGCCGGGCCGGAAACCGAGCCGGCCAGCGGCGGGCAGGTTGTTTATGACCAGGATGGTTACGATCCCGACGGCTATGATCGTGACGGCTACAACCGTGAAGGGTACGATAGGGAAGGGTATGACAGGGCCGGTTATGACAGTGAGGGATATGATAAGGAAGGTTACAGCGTGGAAGGGTTTGACCGCAGCGGTTTTGATGCGGAAGGTTATAATTTTGAAGGTTACGACAAGGACGGGTATAACCGTGAGGGTTACGGCCGGGATGGTTATAACCGCGACGGCTACGACAGTGAAGGTTACGATAGAAATGGAATTGATCGAGACGGCTATGATTTTAGCGGCTTTAATGGTGAGGGATATGACAGAGAGGGCTACGACGCCAATGGTTTCAACCGGGAAGGTTTCGACCATGAGGGGTACGGCCAGGATGGGTATGACCGTGAAGGCTACAACCGTGATGGTTACGACCGGGATGGCTTTGGACGCGATGGCTATAACAAGAACGGGTACAACCGGGAGGGATATAACAGCATGGGCTTCAACCGCTGGGGTTTTAACAGCGAAGGCCGCAACCCTTACGGTATGACCAAGGAGGAGGTCAAGGAACAGATCAAGCAAAGGATTCTGGATTGGAAGCAAAACAGGGATAGTTGGGAGGGATTAGAAGACCGCGCCGAAAGTCTTGAAAAATTTTATGGCTATGTAAAATGGGGCGCCGACCAGGGTGTGGACCTGGTTGCCCATGTAACAGGACCGACTGGAAACGCCATCAAACACTCTTACCATTTTATCAAAAACGTGGCTGGTGGTGTTGGTGAAGCCATGGCGGACGACTGGAGAAATACCGGCGACCATGTCGCCAAGGGTGTAGAAAAAGGAGCGGTGGACGCCGCCCTGCGTTACGTGTGGGACAACAAGGCTGTCAAGGGATTAACAAAAATGACAGGGGGGAAAGTACCCGGCCTGTATGACTATGGCATCAAGAATCCCTTGAATCCCGCCAAGAACTTGGTGCAGAACCTCTGGGGAGGCGGTGGGGTGCGCTCTTCCACGGCGGAGATTGTCCGTGACCGCTTCTGGCAGGCAACTAAAAACGTGGTCCAAAAAGATGTCCGCAATTTAATTACCAAGGACCCGGTCAAGAACTGGATCAACAAGGAAATCGGCGCCAATGAACCTGATATTGTCAGGCATGATTAATTAAGGGGTGGATAAAAATGGCACAGATAGAATTTGTGATTAATCCGGATACACTGACCGGGTTGGGAGGGCTTATACCGGGCGAACAGAGCCTCATATCTCCCCTGCGCCCCGGCACGGCGTTGACCCCGGAACAGGCCGCGGCTTTAAAAGAGAAAGGCGTGCTCGACAGCAGCGGGGAAATTACGCCATCCTGTTTGCCTGCCCTGGAAACTATCATGCAGGCCGGTTATTATTCGCAGGTGCGCCTGGACGGCAGCGGCAATTTCCTGGAATGCGTGGTTTATTTCTCGCGTGATTACAGGAATTCCACAGCTGTTTTCACCACCGGTGAAGGGCTGCTGGTGCGGAGCCCGGCTCCAGTCCAGGACATAGTCCTGGCGCTGAAACAGTATATCGGCGAAAGCACCCTGCAGAACCTGGATTTTTATGCGGAGATCGGCTTCGATGAAGCCCTGGCGCTGGCGGCTCTGATCGACCTGCGGCGCAGGGAGCTGTTAAAGGACATGGCTGAAGACCGGGAACCGGACGACATGGGTTTCACTGCTGATGTTGTTTACAGCGAAATTGTCAGGGAGAGCGACAATGCCCAGTGGCTTGTGACTTTATTCAGGGAAATGACTGGCGCCGGGCCGGATCGCGGGCAGCTCGATAAAGCACTGGCAGCCCTGGAGGCGGAAGACCTGGTCATTATAGCAGACGGCAGCTGCCGCTTGACCGGCCGGTCCGGCGTTTTGGCCGACCGGTTTCTGCTGTTATACAACCTTGTGAGCCTCAAGGCGGGAAGGGAAATGACCGGAGGCAATGTTGACCAGGTGGGATTTGTCTGTCTGCAGTCGGGAATAAACAGCATCCTGACCATCCAAACTACCGAGGGAAACAAAATGGAGATGACGGCCCTGCCGGCGGCAGCGCTATTCCGCTACGTGGGACTGTACCTATCTGATCCGGTAGCCATCCAGCTGCTTATCCCTGATGAGCCCGCCCCTGCCGCACTAATGGCGGAAGAAACAGCCAGGGCGGGAGGAGATGGCTGCCCTGGCTGCGGGAAGCAAAACCCAGCTGACGCCCGTTTTTGCCTGGAATGCGGTTCGCCGCTTGTTCCGAAGACTGCTGCGCAGCCTTCTGTCTGCCGCAGCTGCGGCAATCCATTAAATAAGGGAGCCCGTTTCTGCGGCGCCTGCGGCAGTGCGGCGCAGCTGTAAAGAAAAAAGGGGAAGACGGGAAGATGGGAAGAAATGAGGTGGCATACTTGAGAAAGTGCCCTTTTTGTGCTTCCGAAATTGAAGAGGAAAACCGTTTCTGTCTTTACTGCGGCAAAGAACAGCCGGAGAAAACAGATCCAAAAGTTTGTCCGAAGTGCAGCCGGGGCATCACCCAGGGTGATGCATTTTGCACCTCCTGCGGCACTCGAGTAGTTTCCGGCAAGGAGCCGGTTGCCCCTGCGCAGGTTCCGGCTCCCACTTCACAACCGGAAAGGACAGCAGAAAAGGCCCGCCGGCAGCCTCAGCAGACACCGGAGGCCCAGCCAGCGGCGCCTGCAGTCCCCCGGGAGGCCTGCGCGGGTGTGGGGCAGAGGTTTGTGGCACTGATATTTGACACCATGATCATCATTTTTTTGATGAATTTACTTATAAGCTTGGGAGTCGACCTGGTCTACAGCATGGATATTGACGTCGTTTCGAAGCTGGGCATCGAGCCATGGTTGAAAGAACTTCCCCAGGAGGATTTCTCTTTTGTGGAAATGAAGGACATGGCCAACCTGTTGTTTCTTTCGATTATTTCTAATTCTGCACTCATTTTCACATACTACTTTATTTTTGAGGCCGCTGTGGGAGCGCCTCCGGGCAAGCTGATAACAGGCCTCAGGGTGCTGAAAAAAGACGGCGGCAAGTGCACCATTGGCGCCGTTGCTGTCCGCAACCTGCTGCGTTTTGTCGACGCGCTGCCATTTCTTTATCTGCTTGGCGCGTTGTTCGTATCCTTCACCCCTTACAAGCAGCGCCTGGGAGACCTGGCAGCCGGGACAGTAGTGGCTAATAAAAGGCTGTTAAAATAATGGCGGAAGCAAGGTGGGTGTTATCCTGCCTCCTCAAGATAATATAGGGACATTCCTTTGTTAAAGGATGTCTCTTTTTGTTGGAAATGATTATAATATAATCAAGTAATAGTAAGGAGGCGCTGCTCTTGAGACTGTACAACAGGAGTTCTTTTCTGATCGGCTTAGCTGTTATTGTCGTTGGCATGATTATGCTCCTCAACAACTTCGGTGTCCTCAGCATCAACGTGGGTGAGTTGATATCAATTTACTGGCCGTTGTTACTGGTGATCTGGGGTATGGATATGATATTTCCAGGCGCAGGGACTGCGTCAGACAAGTCCCGCAAAAATTGGGGCAAACCGGCATCAGGCTGGGGGGGAATGTGACAGCACTGCCGTGCTGGGCGGTGTGAAGTTTATTAATGAGGAAAGCGGCGGCATTATCTCCAGCCGGAAATCAGAATACAGGGGTGTGCCCGAAAGCGGCACTAAGCTTGTGCTGCGCTGTGTCGCTATAATGGGCGGCGTGGAAATAAAGCACTGATGCAAGGTGACTGCCGTGATCTAACGACACTGGTATGGAGGGGAAGAAATGACACCTGACAGGGTCCGCAGGCATTTTGACGACGAGGCCTTTGAGTATGATGAGACGATCCCGAAGATTATTCCCAACTACCACGATCAAAACGATACAATTATCAGGCTCGTGCCGTTTGACATTTGCTTCTGGCGTGATTATATCAGGAGCAATGGTGAAGACGATGAAAAATGGTTCAGAAAGTATTTGGATGAGGACATCCCGGCCAAGGTAGAGGTCCAGACAGAGCGGCTTCGGGAGACAGGCTTTATCGATGTCGGCTGCCACTGGCGGTATTTTAACTTCGCGATCTTCGGCGGGAGCAAACCTTGAACCGTCCAGGATGCTTCATCTGTCCTTTTTCTCTGGAGGCATTTAACTATAAAATATTCGGTGGGATCAAGCTGTGACTTGGCATAAAGAAACCACCGGAAAGAGTGAGGGAAAATGGGATTAAAGCACTTTAACGGAAAGGTTGATTCGGAATACCTGAGACAGTCTGCCAAACTGGCGGAGAAGATTAAGGAGACATCTTATGAAATGATGCGGCTTAAAAGTGGCATGAAGGTCCTTGATATTGGGTGTGGATCTGGAATAGATGCCCGCAGAATATCCGGACTGGGAATAAGGTCGTTATCTGCAATTGGGAGCTGCGTGGCGTGCCGGGAATGGCCGGAACGTTTGGCGAAATTACGGAAGGGACGTATTAAACTATGAAGTACTCAGAAGCTAAGCTGGGCCGGATATTTATTTTGAGGCTGGAACACGGTGACAAGATCCCTGATATTATTGAAGAGTTTGCAGCAGAGCAGGAGATTAAGTCCGCTGTCGTTCATTTTCTCGGCGGCGCCGATACCGGCAGCAAAGTAGTGGTTGGCCCGGAAGACGGGACTGCGCCAAAACCACGGCCCATGGTCACAGAATTATCAGGAACGAGCGAAGCTGTTGGGATGGGGACGTTGTTTATTAATGATGCCGGGATGCCTAAGCTGCACCTGCACGCGGCGTTTGGACGCGGCCGGGACACTGTCACCGGCTGCACCAGGGAAGGTGTTGTGGTCTGGCGCATTGGAGAAGCGGTAATTTTTGAACTCCTGAACACAACTGCGGCAAGAAGAATCGATCCGGGTACCGGCTTTGAACTTTTGGAGCTGGATTTTGGGGAAGCGTGGGGACGGTTCTGCTGCTTCTTGACACATTTATAATTCCTTAGCACGGCTGGAAAAGGGTTTCTGAATGAGCTTTTGATTTCTGAGCTATACTTTAAAAATGGAAGGATAAAATCAAAAAGTGGGCAAGATAAATTTATTTGATATAGGATTATCTGAACAGTATGTTCAGGAAGACGCAGTATACGGTGACGATCTCCATCTGGCCAGGGTCTCGGCACAGCACCGGGAAATTTACAGGGTGATCACTGAAAACGGCGAGATGCGGGCCGTGGTCTCAGGCAGGCTGAGTTACGCAGCGTCTGCGGCGGCCGACTACCCGGTCGTGGGCGACTGGGTGCTTGTTGACCGGGGAGATGATAGGAGCGGCAGCGCGATTATTAAACATATCCTTACCCGGAAGAGTTGTTTCGAGCGGAAAGCCGCGGGCAAGGGGTATGAGCGTCAGGTTATTGCCGCTAACATCGACACGGTATTCATCTGCATGTCGCTGAACAAAGACTACAACCTGCGGCGCGCCGAGCGCTACCTTTCCATTGCCTGGGACAGCGGTGCGGTACCGGTTTTCGTGCTTACCAAGGCTGACCTGAGCGAGGACACAGAAGCGAAGCTGGCGGAGCTGCAGTCAGTGGCTTTTGGGGCGGATGTGGTTGTAACCTCGAGCATGAGCGCTGACGGTTATGACAGCATAACTAAGTATTTGCAACGGGGAAAGACCATAGCCTTTATCGGCTCGTCAGGGGTGGGCAAGTCCACTCTGATCAACGATTGTTATTTCAGGGATTGCCGGCATGAATCCGAGCCTAAGTGCGCGGTCAGAAAAGCAATCGAGGACGGGCTGCTGCCACTCAAACGATTTGAAAACTACAAAAAGCTGCAAAATGAGATGGTATTTGTGGAACGCAAAAGCACCATGACGGCCGCACAGTCTGAAAAGCAGAAAATAATCGGGATGATGGGCTCCCTTGATGCCCGCAAGCAGTTGTCGAAAAACAAGCCTAAGGACAAGCGTTAGCCTTTAGTGAAGCAGGAGAACCGGCCTAGTGCTTCCAATGTTTTATTTACATGTTGACACTAGGGCAATATAGTTGTATCATACAACTATGGAGGCTCAATATGCGTAATAATCAGGAACTTCTTTCATTATTGGTAGACATGGCGAAGGCGACCAGGTGCTGTCAACAGGATAGTTCCTACGGCGAAGATATTACATTTACCCAGTTTTACATTATAAATCTCATCGCCGAACAAGGTACATTAAGACTCACAGACCTCCATGCTTTGCTTTCGGTGGAAAAGAGCACTTCAACCAGGTTAATTGACCCAATCGTACAACGAGGCTATGTAAAAAAGGAAAAATCCGCGTGCGACTGCAGGGCCATTGACCTGACACTAACGGAAAAAGGGCATGAAACCAATATCGAACATTGGAAATGTTTGAACGATTTTTTCAATCAGCTTTTGGCAGAGATCCCTGAGGACAAACAGGAAGAAGTTTTTAGCTGTGTGGTATTATTTTTAAAGGCTGTCAAAAAAGTATTTAACCATCCCGGCTGCAGCTAAAAATTTTTGTGCCAAAGGTTGTATGATACAACAGTTTGTGGAAGGAGGTGTTCTCGTGTATACCAAACATTGGATGCTGCGTGAAACAGCCCACTGCAAAGAAGGCTGCTGACTTTAGTCCCGGGGAAGACTGTAAACTCCCCAAAGAGCCAGTTCATTGAACGGCTCTTTTTTTTATCTTTGGAAAAAGGATGGGGAAAAGCAAGTCTCACTGAATGTTTACAGAAACTTAATTACTTTATAAGAATTACTTAATATTTTGATAGTAAATTAATTTATGAGAAAGGAGGGATTGTTGCAGTGGCACGATGGCTGATAAGATGGATTTTGAATATTGCTGGGATCATATTTACATCTTATATTATTCAAGGATTTGATGTAACACTATTGGCGGCTATAGTCGGTTCCGTTTTACTCGGCTTGGTTAATGCCATAATCCGTCCGTTTGTTCTTCTGATTACCCTGCCTATCAACCTGCTGACGCTGGGCCTTTTTACACTGGTCATAAACGGCTTCATGCTATGGCTGGTCAGTACATTAATTAAAGGATTTGATATCCAAAACTTTGGCACTGCCATCCTTGCTGCTCTGCTTATAACTGTTTTCAGTTCTCTGATCAGCTTTTTTGTGAAGGACTGACCTGCTCATGGTATACTGTTATTCAGGAAATAACTTTTTAGGTAAACAGCAGTGAGCAAGCTGGTCATTACTTTTGTTTGTGAGAACAGGCACGAGGTAGAAGCTGTAACCGTCGACTTAAACCGCACGGGTGATCTTTCCCGGGAAGAAATTTGGCAGCTGCAGTCAAAGGGCTGCCGCTGCAGGAAATGCGGCAGTGAAAAATTCATATGCCGGACCAGGTACAAAGATTAATTGAATAACCAGAATAACAAAATAGTAAAATAATCGTTGACTTTCCAATTATTAGTGTGTTATAATAATTTCTGAATCCACTTTTAAAGGGGGTACAGGTTATTACAAAGGAGGTATAAAATGGTGACAAGAGAACTCATTAACGAAATCCTAAAAGACATCGGGTTAGAGTCAATTGCTGATGAAGAATCAAAAAAGGAGGCTTAATTAGCTTTGGAACTTAAAACCGAAAATGATTAGAAGGAAGTAGGAAGATAAAATCGCCTGCTTCCTTCTAATTTTATTTGCATTATAAAATGGACATGTTAGAATTAATAATAAATTGCGCGGAGGTGAAAAAATGACAGATCAAAAAATGGATGAGGAGAAATTCGGAGAAGGATTAATGGATGAGCATCCTTTTTATAGAAACAGGAAATTGAAAATATTTATTCTTTTACTGACTATAATGGTTTTTATCCTTCCTATTTTCATTATCGCTAACATGATCATGGGCAAACCGGCGTTTTTCTTTTTTTAGAGAGGAGCAGATATGGCCAAATTGTGGGGCGGCCGTTTTCAAAAAGAAACTGATACCCTGGTGGAAGACTTTCATTCTTCCATTTCTTTTGATCAGAGGCTGTATAAATATGATATCAAAGGAAGTATCGCTCATGCCCGGATGCTGGGCCGGTGTGGAATCCTTCTGCCCAAAGAGGCTGACGCCATGATCCGCGGGCTGGAGGAAGTGCTCGCTGACATTGAAGCCGGAAGGGTGGAATTTTCTGTCGAAGCCGAAGATATCCATATGAACGTGGAGCAGCTTCTCACCGATAAAATAGGTGAATTGGGTAAAAAGCTGCATACGGCACGCAGCCGGAATGATCAGGTGGCCCTGGATATCCGCATGTATTTAAAAGATGAGATCGACAGGATCATAGTCCTGCTGCGCGGACTGCAGCTGTCCCTGCTGGATCTGGCGGAAAAACATATTGACACCGTGATGCCTGGTTACACCCACCTTCAGCGGGCACAGCCGGTAACCTTTGGACACCACTTGATGGCTTATTGCGAAATGTTTCGCCGTGATCGGGAGCGGCTGATCGACTGCCGCAGGCGTACTGATTTTATGCCGCTGGGCGCCGGCGCCCTGGCGGGTACGACCTTCTCCCTGGACCGGGCCTTCGTGGCGGAACAGCTCGGTTTTAACGCCGTCACAGAAAACAGCCTGGATGCGGTAAGTGATCGCGATTTTGCTGTTGAATTCACAGCATCTGCTTCGCTGATTATGGTCCATTTGAGCCGTTTTTGTGAGGAGATTATCCTCTGGTCTTCAGCGGAATTTGCTTTTATCGAGCTGGACGATGCTTACAGCACAGGCAGCAGCATGATGCCCCAGAAAAAGAATCCGGACGTGGCGGAGCTGATCCGGGGTAAATCCGGCAGGGTCTTTGGCGACCTGCAAGCGCTGTTGACCATGTTGAAAGGCCTTCCGCTGGCCTACAACAAAGACATGCAGGAAGACAAGGAAGCGCTTTTTGACGCTGCTGACACCGTGAAAAAATGCCTGGTAATTTTTAAGCCCATGCTGGAAACCATACGGATAAAGAAAAACATAATGGCAGAGGCAGCACGGGGGGGTTTTACCAACGCCACTGACCTGGCTGATTATCTGGTCCGCAGGGGAGTATCTTTCCGCGAAGCCCATGAGATGTCGGGGAAGGCAGTGCTGTACTGTCTGGAAAAAGGCCTGACGCTTGATGGGATGAGTATTATGGAATTTAAAAAATTCAGTCCTCTCGTGGAGGAGGACGTATATAAGGCTATAGATATTAAGCAATGCGTGGAGGCGAGGAAAGTACCTGGCGGCCCGGCTCCCGAGAAAGTCGCGGAGTCCATAGCCAGGGCCAGGCAGCGCTTGGAGTGAGACAGGGGATTGTACTGATTGTTTTTTAAATAACTATAATAAACAAATGGGGGACGGCTTCTATAGCTTAAAATAGAACCGTCCCTCTGTAACCTTTAACAAAGCACACCAGCAACGGAAAGGAAGTAAGATAAATGAATTTTGTGCCTGAAGCGGCCCCGATGATGCAGGCCGAAGGCTTTGCGCACTGGTTTGTCTTTTACCGTGAGACGCTGCTTGTATACCTGCAAAACGGCAGGGCTGTCATTCCATTCACCGCTGCCGGTCCGGTACCCGAGCCGGATATTGTCAGGAAAGTCTACCTGGGATGCCTGGATGGCTGCCCATGTTATGCGGCTGAAGTACTGCATGACCAGTTTAGCTTACCCGGTATGGAATTCCTTGGTTTGAGGAAATTGTCCGGACTGTTTGAGGATGGCATCTACCAGGTTGCCGGCCGGGCTGCCCAGCTGCTCCACTGGGATCGCACCCATCAGTACTGCGGCCGCTGCGGTACACGGACAGAAACGAAGGCGGATGAGTATGAAAGGCGCTGCTCCGAATGCGGCCTGGTCAGCTACCCACAAATAACTCCGGCTGTAATCGGGATCATCACCAGGGGTGAACAAGTCTTACTGGCCCGGCGGGTTGGTTTAAAATTTTACAGTGTGCTGGCGGGATTTGTGGAGCCGGGTGAAACACTGGAGGAATGCCTGCGCCGGGAGGTGCGGGAGGAAGTGGGGATTGAGATCGAAAATATCAATTACTTTGGCAGTCAATCCTGGCCATACCACCCCCACTCGGTGATGATCGCCTACACAGCCGAATACTCCGGTGGTGAGATTGCTGTCGACGGGGAGGAAATTGAAGAGGCCAACTGGTACACGAAGGAGGACCTGCCTGACCTGCCTGATCGTGTCACTATCGCCCGGAGGTTGATAGAATGGTTTATTGATCATGAAGCATGAACCTCATCAAATGATAAAAGTGCGCCACGAGAACCGTCCCCCTGGCCGTTTAAGCGGCAGGTATAAACACTCTTTTGTTTATAGAAAAGAGCTTTTTTCTCCTCTGTAGAAGAGTGTCAGCCGGTGCAGCGCCCTGGTGCAGATAACGTAGAGGAGCTTTTTATCNNGAAACATCGCTGACCAGCACCACGTCAAATTCCAAACCTTTTGCCAGGTAAGAAGTGATGACGATCGCCCCTTTTTCAATCTCGTCACCGCCGGAACTGACCAGCGCAATATGGATCTTATTTTTAAGCCTGGCGTGCAGTGTTTTTGCTTCAGCCTCAGTCTTGCAGATCACAGCGATTGACTCATACCCTTTTTTGAGAGAGTCAGCAATTTCTTCAACAATGGCCTTGTCATACCGGGCAATGGTATCTTTTGCTACAACCATAGGTTTGGTTTCGTGTCTTTCGAAGGATATGAAGTCCGTCGTTTCGCCCAGGATCCCCTGGGTAAATTTGTTTATTTCATATGAGGACCTGTAGCTCTTATTCAGAACGAGCTTAACCGATTTTCTCCTGCCCAGTATCTTGGCAATATGATCATACAGCGAGGCGCCGGCATCTTTTTCAATGGACTGGTTTATATCCCCCAGCACAGTATACCGGACATCCTTAAACAGCAGTTTAAAAACCTGGTACTGCATTAAATCATAATCCTGTGCCTCATCAATAACCACCTGCTTGATTTCAGAAAACATCTGGCAGCCCTCCAGCTTCAGCTTCAGGTATAGCAGGGCCGGGCAATCTTCATAAAACGCCATCCCCCCGGCTATGTTTTCCCTGGTCATAGTGATAATTGCATCGATGTCTTCAGGCAGTTTCAGGCCTTCGGCCAGCCTGGCCAAAAGACCGTCTTTTAAAAATATCATTTTGTAGAGATTGAGGTAGTCAACTTCAGCTAACCTGCGGATGCGGCCAATGAAAGGTCTGGACTGTTTCATTGCAAGCAGGCGGCTGAACTGTCTGATTCCTAATTCGTGTCCGGCGCCCTGCTCAACAAACTTTTCGATTTTTTCAAGTCTTTTTTTGCGCAGCGGGTGAATCTTTTCCAGGATAATACTTTCAATTCTTTTCAGCCTTTTTGCCATGGGCATGATCGCTTTATTTCTCAAAAAGAGGTTTTTAAGCTGCTGTCTGGTTATAATAATTTTCCCATTGTAATAAATATCCTCAAAATCGATCATACTGCGTTCGTAATGATCCATTAACCGGTCCAGGATCTGCACAAAAACGCCTGAACCCTTGAAGGCAATGGCTTGCCTTCTTAAGTCACCTTTTACCTGTTCCTGCGGTGAGATTAAAGACTCCATCTGCTGGTTGCGAGTCTCTGTTTTCAATCTTCCGTCCAGGAGTTTGCCTGCAATGTCTTCAAAGGTCGTCTGCACCGCGTTCTCTTCCCCTAATTCCGGCAGCACACTGGATATATATTTGCTGAAAATGCAATTGGGAGAAATGATTAAGATATTATTGGAACTTATATTTGCGTTTATGCCGTTATAGAGCAGGAAGGCAATCCGGTGCAGGGCGATGGAGGTCTTGCCGCTGCCCGCCACACCCTGTACAATCAGCAGTTCATTATCTGTGTCCCTGATAATAACATCCTGCTCTTTTTGAATAGTTTCAACAATGTAACGCATTTTTGCGGATGCTTTGCCGCGCAGCACTTCCTGCAGGATCTCATCGTTAATCCCAACACGGCAGTCAAAGTAGTACTTAAGCTCGCCATTTCGAATTTTATACTGTCTTTTCAGCACTACATCGCCTGTGATAGTCCCCATCGGGGCGTTATATGAAGCTTTCCCCAGTTCATACTGGTAAAAAACGCTTGAAATGGGGGCGCGCCAGTCGTGCACAAAAATACTGCCTGTTTTGGAGTCCACCACGTTGTGCAGCCCGATATATATTTTTTCTATTTCTGGTGAACTGTCTTCGATAAAATCAAACCTGCCGAAATAAGGAGAGGCGAGCATTTTCCTGTATGTCTCGAGTCGTTTTAAAATGCTGCCGTAATTGGCGGTCTGACTGTCAAGTTCCGAGAGATAGTGGGTGATTTCCGTCAGTCTGGCAAAGTCATTGGAAAAATGAACAGTATTTTCCCACATATCTTTTCTTAAGGTTTTCAGGTCGCTCTTTTGCTCGGACAGAGCCTTGATTTTTATATCTATTTCATGCTTCAGGAAGTTTAAAGTTTTTTCCAGATAATCCCGCTCTTCCTGGAGCTGCCGCAGGTTATCGCCCATCAGATCACATCCAGACTCGTGCTTTTATAAGAAAATTTAATTATATATCAATGGGTAATATTAGTAAAGCTTATATAAGCTTTGCAATAAAACTGAAACCGCCCAAAGGCGGTTTAGCCAATAAATATTGACGAGGTAAGACCTCACCCCTTTTTGTAGAATAGGCCTCAGAAGCACATTCCTTCCTTTATAACCCGGTTTCTGCGTGTCTCCAGGCAGGGACAGATATTTTCAGGGATATTGTCAAACTTGCAGGGGCAGAAGAAGTCACCGTGCGCCTCATTCTTCTGGAGCAGGCCCTCTATGACCGAATCCTTATCTTCATTAAACACGTAATCCCTAAGCCTGGCAAAGTTTTCTGCCCGTTCTCTAATTTCCGCTTCCGGCGCCTGAGGGAACCTGCGTGCTGTAATTTCCGGACTAACCGCTGTGATTTCCAGCTTTGCCCCGCAAACCGGGCAAAGCACGGTATCTTTTCCCTTAAGCGGGTACTTAATGATAAATGACACCAGGCACACAGGGCAAAATACTCTATTTGACATTTTTCAGCGCCTCTGCAAATTCATTAGGTTTATAGCCAAGAATTGCCTTGTCGCCAATCACTGTAACCGGGAAAACCGCATCCCCAACCAGCTTCTTGACTTCCTCCACTGCTTTTTCCTGTTCTTTTCCCTTCAGTAAATCCACCTCAATAAATTCAAAGGGTATCTGCTTTTCAGTAAGATAAACCTTTGCTTTTTTACACCAGGGACAGGAACTCAGGGCGTAAAGTTTAACCATGTGCCACACCTCGCTTTAAAAAATATGATGATACCGGGGTTACTGTAATCAATGGGTGAATTATATCCCCATTAAATAACCAGGATCTGCTCCTATAAAGTATTTTAAAGGATAAATATATAAAATTTATTAATAATTTGTTAAATTTTTATTTTATCATTAAACAGCTTTCGACCAAATTAATTTATAACTTGACACTTTTGGGGGTTTTTTGTATACTGAAAAACAGTTATATTGGTAAAAGCTATGAAGGGGACCAGGGTCTGCTTGATAAAGCTTCAGAGAGCCGGGTTAGCTGAAAACCGGTGCTTTTACGCAGGTTCCGACATCACCCCGGAGTCGCAGGCTGAAAAGTTAAAGTAAGCCGGGCCGGATCAGGCGTCCGTTACCATGCCGTGCTGTTAGAGCACATCAAGAGGCTTCTTTTTTGTGAAGCAAGCAGGGTGGTACCGCGTGAGGATTTCAACCTCTCGTCCCTGACAGCTTAAAAGGCTGTCTGGCGAGGGGTTGTTTTATTTTATTGGGCAGATGGATAATAAAAAGTTTGCTGCATTATTTTATGTACTAAGGGGTTGTTACAATGATCATATATCTGAATGGCGAATTTGTGCCGAAGGATAAAGCAGTTGTTTCTGTTTTTGACCATGGTCTGCTCTATGGCGATGGCGTTTTTGAAGGTATCAGGGCATATTACGGGAGAGTCTTCAAACTGGGTGAACACCTGGACCGCCTTTATGACGGGGCGAGGGCCATCTGCCTGGAGATACCTATTACTAAGGATGAAATGCAGGAAGTTGTACTGGAGACATTGCGGCGCAACAAACTGAGAGACGCCTACATCCGGCTTGTGGTAACCAGGGGCGTGGGAGACCTTGGCCTGGATCCGCGCAAGTGCCCAAAAGCTTTTATCTTTTGTATCACTGCCTCAATTGTCCTTTATCCGGACGAGTTATATGAAAAGGGCCTGTCGATTATTACGGTATCTACACGCCGGAACATACCCACTGCCTGTATCCCGCGGGTAAAGTCGCTGAACTACCTGAACAACATTTACGCCAAGATGGAAGCCGCCCTCAGCGGCGTGCCTGAGGCAATCATGCTTAATAATGAAGGTTATGTGGCGGAGGCAACCGGAGATAATATTTTTATCGTGAAAAAAGGCGTCTTAATCACCCCGCCGGCCTCTGCCGGTATTCTGGAGGGGATTACCCGCAACGCGGTTATGTACATCGCTCGTCAGAAGGGGATACCTGTTGAGGAGAAAATGTTTACCCTGTTTGATGTTTATACTGCGGATGAGGTTTTCCTCACCGGTACAGCCGCGGAGGTCATCCCCTGCATAAACGTTGACGGGCGGGTGATTGCCAATGGCAAGCCCGGCGAAATGACCTGGGGGCTGATGGCTGATTTCCACGAGCTTGTTAAGTCAGACGGCCCTCTTATTTATCCAGGAGCAGCGGCTTCAAAAAAATAATATCTTTTCACTAATTTAAAACGGGCGAATGGCCGGCCGTGTTCCGGCCATTTTTTCTATAACAAGATTTTGCGGTCTTTGGGAAGGAATGACAGGTATGGGTGCAGTAAAACTATCTGGAGCGGAAATTCTTTTAAAAAGCATAGAAGCTGAAGAGGTGGATACCATATTCGGGTATCCCGGTGGCATGGCGCTGCCGATTTATGACGCGCTGTATGATTCGGGCATCCGGCATATATTGGGCCGTCACGAACAGGGTGTCGCGCATGCGGCGGACGGTTACGCCCGCGCTACCGGCAAACCTGGTGTCTGCCTGGCCACCTCCGGCCCGGGCGCCACCAACCTGGTTACCGGGATCGCGAATGCGTTTATGGACTCTGTGCCCATGGTGGCCATTACCGGGCAGGTTACACGGTCCTCGCTGGGCAGGGATTCCTTTCAGGAAGCGGACATAACGGGCATCACCATGCCCATTGTCAAACACAGCTATCTGGTTAAAAACCCGGATGAACTGGCTCAAATCGTAAAAGAGGCATTCTATATCGCTACCACCGGCAGGCCTGGCCCGGTGCTGATCGATGTCCCCAGCGACATATCGCTGTCCCGCATTGAATACAGACAGCCTGGCGAGATCAGCCTGCCCGGGTACAAACCGGCGCCGGATGTTGAGCCGAAGCAGATAGAGGAAGCTGCCGGAGCGATAGCTTGTTCAAAACGGCCGCTGATCTATGCCGGCGGCGGCGTGGTTATATCCGGCGCCCATAATGAACTGCTGAAGCTGGCTGAAATGCTGGCAGCGCCGGTTACATGTACCCTGATGGGGCTGGGCGGTTTTCCCGGTACCCACCCGCTGTTTCTTGGCATGCTCGGCATGCACGGCACAAAGTTCGCCAATTTTGCTGTTTGTGAATGCGACCTGCTCATCGCCGTGGGGGCGCGGTTTGACAACCGGGTGACAGGTAAGCTGGAGACCTTTGCCCCGAAGGCAAAGGTCATTCATATCGATATTGATCCTGCTGAAATCGGCAAAAACATAAGGGTTGATATCCCCATAGTGGGCGATGTCAAAAAAGTGCTGGGCCAGCTGCTGGCAGTGCTCAAACCGAATCTGGAAGATGCCTGGCGGCAGAAGATCCAGGCCTGGAAAAAGGAATACCCATTAAAATATTGTGACAGCGGCAATATCAAGCCACAGTATGTAATCCAGGAAATATACAACCTGACGGAAGGCAATGCCAGGATCACCACTGAAGTGGGGCAGCACCAGATGTGGACAGCGCAGTATTACACTTTTAACAAGCCGCGCTCCTTTATTACATCTGGCGGCCTTGGCACGATGGGATTTGGTTTGCCTGCGGCTATTGGTGTTCAGGTGGGCTGCCCGGACGAAGTGGTGTTCGATATAGCCGGTGACGGCAGCATTCAAATGAATATCCAGGAGCTTTGCACTGCGGTTAATTATGAGCTCCCTATTAATGTGGCCATATTGAACAACGGCTATCTGGGGCTGGTCAGGCAGTGGCAGGAGATGTTCTACAACCGGAGGTATTCCCACAGTGAGCTGATTAATCCGGATTTCGTTAAGCTGGCAGAAGCGTATGGCGCGGTTGGGATCAGGGTGACCAAAAAAGAGGAAGTCGTGCCGGCGCTGAAGCGGGCAATCAAATCTAAAAAGCCGGTCATGATAGATTTTATTGTTGATAGGGAAGACAACGTTCTGCCCATAGTTCCCCCGGGCGAGTCGCTGGACAAAATGCTTGGTTAAATTGGGAGGGGTTCATTGATGAAGCACACCCTGGCAGTAGAAGTAGAAAATACTCCTGGAGTTTTAGCCCGGGTTGCAGGTCTTTTCAGCCGGCGCGGCTTCAATATCGACAGCCTTGCCGTGGGCAGAACGGATAATCCTGCTGTATCAAGGATGACCATCGTGGTTGAGGGAGACGACAGGTACCTGGAGCAGCTGAATAAGCAGCTGCACAAACTGGTAGATGTGATTAAAATCAGCGATATCACCAGGGACGCCTATGTTGACCGGGAGCTGGTCCTGATCAAAGTCAGCGCCGACGCCGCCAGGCGGGCGGAGATAATGCAGCTGGTGGATATCTTCCGCGCCAGGATTGTAGATGTCGGACCCAAGACCCTGACCATCGAGGTAACAGGCAATGATGGTAAAATTACCGCTTTTGAAGAATCACTGCGTCCATTTGGGATCAAGGAACTGGTACGCACAGGGAAAATAGCCATGCTGCGGGGTTTTAAAGCCGGTTCTAAAAATATAAACAATAAAGAGGAGGAAGAAAGCTAATGCCAAAGATCTACTATGATCAAGACGCGGACCTAAATTTACTAAAGGGTAAAACCATCGCCATCATCGGGTACGGCAGCCAGGGCCACGCTCAGGCGCAAAACCTTCAGGATAGCGGTCTTAATGTCGTCGTCGGATTGCGCAAGGGCCGGCCGAGCTGGCAGCAAGCAGAGGCTGACGGGCTCAAGGTATTGACTGTGCCCGAAGCGGCAAAAGCGGGAGATATTATTCAGATCCTGCTGCCGGACGAACTGCAGGCGGATATTTACAAGGAGCAGATTGCGCCATACCTGAGCCCGGGAAACGCGCTCATGTTTTCCCACGGCTTTTGTATCCATTTCGGCCAGATTGTGCCCCCGCCGGATATCGATGTTTTCATGATCGCGCCCAAAGGACCGGGACATATTGTGCGCCGGATGTACCAGGAAGGTAAAGGGGTACCCTGCCTGATTGCGGTATACCAGGATTTCACAGGCAAAGCCAGGGAAATCGGCCTGGCATTTGCCAAGGGTATCGGCGGCGCCAGGGCGGGTGTTTTCGAGACCACCTTCAGGGAAGAAACAGAGACCGACCTCTTCGGCGAGCAGGCAGTGCTCTGCGGCGGTGTTACCGAGCTGATGAAAGCGGGCTTCGACACCCTCGTGGAAGCGGGGTATGCGCCTGAAATTGCTTACTTTGAGTGCCTGCATGAAATGAAGCTGATTGTTGATTTGATCAACGAGGGCGGGCTCGCCGGGATGCGTTACTCTGTCAGCACCACAGCTGAATACGGGGACTATATAACCGGCCCGCGGATCATCACTCAAGAGACCCGCAAAGAAATGAAAAAGGTCCTGACCGAGATCCAGAACGGCGAGTTTGCCAAGAGATGGATCCTGGAAAACAAGGCCGGCCGTCCTGCCTACAATGCTATGGCCAGAAAAGAAAGTGAGCTGCTGGTTGAGAAGGTAGGCGCGAAGCTGCGTAAAATGATGCCCTGGCTGCAAAAATAGTCGTCGGTCGTCAGAAGTCTGACGTCAGAAAATGATTTGGGAATGATACCAGGCAGCATAAAGTGGAAACATTTAGCCAGGAGTGTTATCGTTTAATGTTACCAGACAGCGGAAAGGGGACACATCCGAAATCAGGATATGTCCCCAATTGTGAGAATTGTAGGTGCGGCTTTAGCCGCACACCGGTCGGCTGAAGCCGACCCTACAACGAAAAGGATCTTTAAATGAGGAATGCCCGGATCCTCACGACACACGTCTCACGGACCAAGTTCATTAACCCACGTCCCATGTCTCACGACTCACGTCTGATATTGGAGGAGTTTGCTTTGGAAATTACTGTTGCGGAAGCCCTTGTCCGGTGCCTGGAGCAGGAAAATGTAGAGATTATATTTGGCTACCCGGGCGGTGCGATCCTGCCTGTATATGACGCCCTGAACAAGACCAGTATCAGGCATGTGCTTGTACGGCACGAACAGGGCGCAGCCCACATGGCCGACGGCTATGCCCGGGTTACCGGAAAGGTCGGCGTATGCCTGGCCACATCCGGACCGGGCGCAACCAACCTCGTTACCGGTATTGCCAACGCTTATATGGACTCAGTGCCAATGGTGTTGATAACCGGCCAGGTGGCTACCGGCATGGTGGGTACTGACGCTTTTCAGGAAGTTGACATTACAGGTATTACCCTTCCGATCACCAAACATAACTTCCTGGTAAAGGAACCAAGGCAGCTGCCCGTAATAGTCAGGAAAGCATTCCTCCTTGCTTCCACCGGCCGCCCCGGACCAGTTCTTATTGACCTGCCTAAAGATGTAGCTCAGGCTAAAATAAAGTTTAAATATCCAAAGACCGTGGTGCTGCCCGGATATAAACCAACCATTAAAGGGCATTCCGCTATGGTGCAGCAGGCCGCTAAAATGATGATGGAGTCTGAAAAGCCGGTTATATATGCCGGCGGGGGTATTCGCATCGCCAACGCTGAGCCGGAACTGCTGCAGCTGGCGGAAACCGTTTGTGCTCCCGTGACCCATACCCTGATGGGACTGGGCAGTTTTCCGGGTGACCATCCGCTTTTTCTTGGTATGCTGGGGCTGCATGGTACCAGGTACGCCAACCAGGCGGTTACAGAGTGTGACTGCCTGATCGCGGTCGGCGCCCGTTTTGACGACCGGGTTGTTTCCAAAATCAGCGGTTTCGCGCCTGCGGCAAAAATTATCCATATTGACATAGACCCTGCCGAGATCGGCAAAAACGTAAGGATTCAGCTGCCCATCGTCGGTGATGTCAAGAATGTTTTGGGGGCGATTCTGCCCCATCTGACAAAGAAGGCAAACACCTCCTGGATGGATAGAATACGCCAGCTTAAAGAGGAAATGCCGCTGCGATACAAACAGGAAGGCGCTTTAAAACCTCAATTCGTATTGGAGAAGCTCAATGAATACAAGAAAGACAGCTCCATTGTGGTTACGGACGTGGGTCAGCACCAGATGTGGGCGGCTCAGTACATGCGTTTTAATGAACCGCGCAGCTTTATCTCTTCCGGCGGCCTCGGGGCGGTGGGTTTTTGCCTGCCAGCCGCTATCGGCGCCAAAATGGGAGCGCCGGACAAGACAGTGATCTTGGTGACAGGCGACGGCGGCCTTCAGATGACAATGCAGGAACTGGGCACCGCCGCTGAGCAGAAGCTGCCGCTGAAAATATTTGTTTTTAACAACTATCGTTTGGGTATGGTCCGCCAGCTTCAGGAATTTTATTGTGAAAAAAGATATATTGCCGTGGACTTTAAGTTTAACCCGGATTTCGCCGCCCTGGGGCGGCTCTACGGGATGGAAGGGTACACTGTCGAAACCCCGGAGCAGTTATTGGAAATACTGCCGCGGGTGTTAAGATCTTCGGCGCCGGTAATGGTCAACTGCATTATTGATCGCGAAGAGGATGTGCTGCCCATGGTTTTGGACGGTTCGAATATAGATGAAGCAATAGGTTGAGCTTGATAAAGGAGGATTTATGAGCCAGCGTGTATATATTTTTGATACCACCCTCAGGGATGGAGAGCAGTCACCCGGGGTAAGCCTGACCGTGGGCGAAAAAGTACAGATCGCCAGGCAGCTGGCCAGGTTGGGAGTTGACATCATTGAGGCCGGTTTCCCGATTTCATCACAGGGGGACTTTGAGTCCGTGAGCGCCATTGCGCGCGCGGTCAAAGGGGTCACCGTGGCGGGACTTTCCAGGGCCGAATTCAAGGACATTGACCGGGCCTGGGAAGCGGTGCGTCATGCCGAGCAAGCCCGCATCCACACCTTTATTGCCACATCGGATATTCATTTAAAATATAAACTGCGCATGACCAGGGAACAGGTGTTGGAAGCTGCTGTCGCCGCGGTTAAACGAGCCAAATCCTACACCAGTGACGTCGAATTTTCCGCTGAGGATGCCTCGCGGTCGGATTTTGACTACCTGTGCCAGGTCATCGCGGCGGCCATCGAAGCCGGAGCCACGACAATAAATATTCCCGATACTGTTGGTTATGCCATCCCGGGTGAATGGGGCAGCCTGATCAATGATATCTGTCACAGGGTACCCGGGATTGAGAAGGTTATTGTCAGTGTGCATTGCCATAACGATCTGGGCCTGGCTGTCGCCAACTCGCTGGCCGCCGTCATAAACGGCGCCCGGCAGGTGGAGGGAGCTATAAACGGCATCGGGGAGCGGGCGGGCAATGCCGCCGTTGAAGAAGTGATCATGGCATTGCACACCCGGAAAGACCAGCTTGGCTTTTTCACCAACGCCCGCACTGAAGAAATATACCGGACCAGCAGGCTTGTAAGCACCATTACAGGGATGAGGGTACAGGCTAATAAGGCGATAGTGGGTGACAACGCTTTTGCCCATGAGGCTGGTATACACCAGGATGGTATGCTGAAAGAACGCACCACCTACGAGATCATGAATCCGGCCATGGTTGGCATCAGTAAAAGCAACCTGGTGCTGGGCAAACACTCCGGGCGGCACGCTTTCCGGCAGCGCCTTGAAGACATGGGGTTCTTCCTTGGCAAGGAAGAATTAAGCAGAGCATTTGCCAGTTTTAAGAAGCTTTCTGACAAGAAGGCAAAGATCACCGGCGAGGATATTGAAGCGATCATTGAGGAGCAGATGAGCAGCCTCACTCACTCCTACACCTTGGAATATTTGCATATTTCCAGCGGTACAGCCGTCGTGCCTACTGCAACGGTGGGACTGAAGAGGGACGGCCAGCTTTTTGAAGACGCAGCCTGCGGCAACGGCCCGGTAGATGCTATTTGCAGGGCCGTGGATAAAATTACGGGTATTAACTGCACCATGATCAGTTGGGGGATTAACGCCGTCACGTCCGGCAAGGACGCGATCGGGGATGTTAACCTGAAAATTACTACCGATGGGGTGAGAGTGTTCATGGGCCGCGGTATCAGCACGGATGTCCTGGAGGCCAGCGCCAAGGCCTATTTGAATGCTGTAAACAAGCTGGTACACGCAAACGAAACAGCAGCCGCAGAACAAGCTAAGCAAAATGAGGTGGATAACTGATGCCGATGACAATAACTGAGAAGATCCTGGCTGCCCACGCCGGCAGAGAACAGGTTGTGCCCGGCGAATTAATCAACGCCCGGGTAGACCTGGTGCTGGGAAACGATATCACCGCGCCGGTCGCCATCAGGGAATTTGATAAAATAGGGGCCGCGGTTGTTTTCGACCTTGAGCGGGTAGCGCTGGTCCCGGATCATTTTACTCCAAATAAAGATATTAAGTCAGCCGAACAGTCGAAAATAATGAGGGACTTTGCCAGGAAGCATAAAATTGTCAACTATTTTGAGGTTGGCTGTATGGGTATTGAGCACTGCCTGTTGCCGGAGCAGGGGTTGGTAGGCCCCGGCGACCTGGTGATTGGAGCAGATTCACATACCTGTACTTACGGCGCCCTGGGCGCCTTTTCTACCGGTATGGGCAGTACTGACATCGCGGCTGCCATGGCCTTGGGGGAAATCTGGCTGAAGGTGCCCGAGTCGATAAAATTTGTATTTGAAGGCGAATTAAAACCCTGGGTCAGCGGTAAAGACCTGATCCTGTACATCATCGGTCAGATCGGTGTAGATGGCGCACTTTATAAAGCTATGGAATTCACCGGATCAACCATTGAGAACCTCTCCATAGACGGGCGTTTTTCCATGTGCAACATGGCAGTTGAAGCCGGGGCGAAAAACGGTATCGTCCCGCCCGACGAGATAACCAGGTCTTATGTGGAAGGGCGCTGCAGGCGGCCCTACAAGTTTTATCAGAGCGATCCGGATGCTGCATACGCAAAGATCTACCGCTATGACACATCTAAAATAGAGCCGCAGGTGGCTTTCCCGCACCTGCCTGAAAACAGCCGGGCCGTGAGTGAGGCCGGCATTGTCGAGATTGACCAGTCAGTGATCGGCTCATGCACCAACGGCCGCATTGAAGACCTCAGGGCAGCGGCGAAAGTGCTAAAGGGTAAAAAAGTGCACAAAAATGTACGCCCGATCATCTTCCCGGGCACCCAGGAGATTTACCTGCAGGCCCTGGCGGAAGGCCTGATCGAAACATTTATCAGGGCGGGCGCCGCGGTGAGCACGCCTACATGCGGACCCTGCCTGGGCGGGCACATGGGCATTCTGGCTGATGGCGAGCGTTGTATAGCCACAACCAACCGCAACTTTGTCGGCAGGATGGGTCATCCCGGGAGCGAGGTTTACCTGTCCAATCCTGCAGTCGCCGCGGCATCAGCCATTCTTGGCCGTATAGCAGGCCCATGGGAGGTGGAGTAATATGGAATTAAAAGGCAGGGCCTGGAAGCTTGGCGCTGACGTTGATACCGATGCCATCATTCCGGCCCGGTATCTCACCACATCCGACCCGGACGAACTGGCCGCACACTGTATGGAGGATGCTGAACCATCCTTTCCGGTGGGATTCAAGGCTGGTGACATATTTGTGGCCGGTAAGAATTTCGGGTGCGGCAGCTCGAGAGAGCATGCCCCGATAGCCATTAAGGCCGCGGGAGTATCCTGCGTCATCGCCAGGACTTTCGCCCGGATTTTTTACCGCAATGCCTTTAATATCGGCCTGCCCATATTCGAGTCGCCAGAAGCAGCTGAAGATGTCCGCGACGGTGACGAACTGGCGGTTGACGCTGACACGGGAACAATAAAAAACCTTACAACCGGCAGGATTTATAAGTCCGCCCCGGCGCCTCCTTTCATGCAGGAAATAATTGCTGCCGGCGGCCTGATCAACTATGTCTCAGCCAAACTGAAGTGAGACGTGAAAATTAGGACGTGGGACGTGGGACGTGTGATGTGAGACTTGGGGTCTGTAGGTGCGACTTTAGTCGCACGACATGGTCGGCTGAAGCCAACCCTACAAAAACAGGAGGCTCTGCGACCGCAACGGAATGCAGTATAAACCGACGTCCGACATCTGACGACTGACATCTAAATTGGTCGGCTAAAGCCGACCCTATAAAAAATCCGGACCATATATTTAAGACGTGAAACTTGAGAAGTGAGATGTGAGGCGGCAGATGCGGCAATATGCCCAAATCGAAATATGCATTTGACCAATGGGCATTCTAGGGTTGGCTTCCCCCCAAGGAAGCAAGAGAACCGTCCCCCTGCTTCCATGAGGAAGGAACAAATATGTACAAAATTGCTGTTTTACCTGGTGACGGGATCGGCTCTGAGGTTACCGTACAGGCTGTCAGGGTGCTGGAAGCGGTAGGGCGCCGATTTAAACGCGAATTTACCTTTAGCGAAGCCCTTGTTGGCGGGGCCGCCTATGACGCCACCGGTACTCCACTGCCCGGGGAAACACTGGATCTTTGTCTGAGCAGTGACGCTATCCTTTTTGGCGCCGCCGGCGGCCCGAAATGGGACAGCCTGCCTCCGCAGCTGCGTCCCGAGGCAGGAGGAATCCTCTCCCTGCGCAAGGAATTGGGTCTTTTTGCCAATCTTCGCCCGGTCAGGGTTTTCCCCTCCCTGGAAAACGCCTCAACGCTGAAGCCGGAGGTTGTGGCCGGGGTTGATCTTTTAATCGTCCGGGAGCTTACCGGCGGCTTGTATTTTGGTAAGAAGCACAGGGAAAACCTGCCTGACGGCAGTTTCAGGGCAGTTGACACTTTAGAGTACACAACTTTTGAAATAGAGCGGATTACCCGGGTAGCCTTTGACCTGGCCAGGAAGCGGCGGAAGAAGGTTACCTCTGTGGACAAGGCCAATGTCCTGGAAAGCTCGCGGCTCTGGCGCGAAGTGGTCACAGCCCTCGGGCTTGAATACCAGGATGTGAGTCTGGATCACATGTATGTGGACAATTGCGCGATGCAGCTGATTAAAAATCCAAAGCAGTTCGATGTCCTGGTAACTGAAAACATGTTTGGAGATATCCTCAGCGATCAGGCTTCTGTTCTCTGCGGTTCCCTGGGCATGCTGGCTTCAGCCAGCATTGGGGGCAGGACAGGCTTGTATGAGCCGGCCCACGGCTCAGCGCCGGATATAACCGGGCAGCAGCTGGCCAATCCCATCGCATCCATTCTTTCCGGGGCCATGCTCCTGCGCTTTTCACTGGACCTTGGTGAGGAAGCCGACTGCATTGAGAGGGCCGTCACGGAGGTGCTGGATCTGGGCTTCCGCACAGCCGACCTGATGGAGCAGGGCAAGACCAGGGTAAACACTGCTGAGATGGCTGATTTGATCATAGAGCGGATATAGGTGAAAAAAATGCGATCGGTGCAAATTTACGATACGACCCTGCGCGACGGCGCACAGGCTGAAGGCATCTCTTTTTCCTGTGAAGACAAGGTAAAAATAGCCCTGAGCCTTGATAAAATGGGTTTTCATTATATTGAGGGCGGATGGCCGGGTTCCAACCCCAAGGATCTGGATTTTTTCAATTCAATCCGGGCCCACAATTTAAAGAACTCAAAGCTGGCGGCTTTTGGCTCGACCAGGAAAGCCGGGATTGTGGCTGAAAACGATCCCAATGTCCAGTCCATCCTGGCAGCAGGAGTGCAGGTGGCGACTATTTTCGGCAAGTCCTGGGATTTCCATGTCACAACAGCCCTGGAAATTTCGCTTGAAGAAAATCTGGCCATGATCAGGGAGACCCTGGCTTACCTGAAAAGTCGCGGCCTCGAGGCGATCTACGATGCGGAACATTTCTTTGATGCCTGCAAAGCCAATCCAGACTACGCGCTGAGTACGGTTATGGCGGCAAAGGAAGGCGGGGCTTCAACCGTTGTTTTATGTGATACTAATGGCGGCACTCTGCCTATGGATATAAAAGAGGTTGTAGAACTTGTGGTGGGCAGGCTGGGTATTCCGATCGGTATCCACGCCCATAATGATACAGATGTGGCTGTGGCCAGCTCCCTCATGGCCGTGCAGGCAGGGGCCGTACAGGTGCAGGGTACAGTGAACGGGTATGGTGAGAGGTGCGGCAACGCCAACCTCTGTTCCATCATTCCGAACCTGACCCTGAAGTGTGGTATTGAAACTATTCCCCGGAGCAGCCTGGCGCGCATTACTGAAATGTCCCGTTATGTCAGCGAGGTAGCCAACGTTAATCCGGATACCCACCAGCCTTACGTGGGCTACAGCGCTTTTGCCCATAAGGGCGGTGTACATGTGAGTGCGCTGTTAAAAGATTCAAGGTCATATGAACACATCGCGCCTGAATTGGTCGGCAACCGGCAGCGGGTGCTGGTTTCCGAACTGTCAGGCATATCCAACTTGCTCTACAAATATAAAGAGCTGAACCTTGATCTGGATCAGCAGAACCAGGAAGGAAAGCGCATCCTGGAGGAAATCAAGAACATGGAAAACAGGGGCTTTCAGTTCGAGGGGGCGGAAGGTTCCTTTGAACTGCTGGCGAGAAAGGCTTATGACGGCTATGTCGAGCCATTTACCCTGGAGGCCCTGCGCCTGATGGTCGAGGTGAAGCAGGACAGCCCCGCATATTCCGAAGCGATCATTAAAATGAGGGTTGGCGAAAAGGTCGTTCATACCGCCGCTGAAGGCAACGGCCCGGTAAACGCCCTGGACAACGCCCTAAGGAAGGCGCTGGAGAATTTTTACCCGAGCATCAGCTCAATGCGCCTCACTGACTACAAGGTCAGGGTTATTGATGAAAAAGACGGCACCGGGGCCGTTGTGCGGGTGCACATCGAGACCGGCGACGGACACAGCTCATGGGGTACGGTGGGTGTATCAGAGAA
>DHGV01000062.1 GCA_002402945.1 Pelotomaculum sp. UBA4789 | reverse complement strand
CTAAATATATAATACGAGGAATGGGAACACATCCGAATTCCGTTTTTATCAGTGGGTATTTCAGATATCTACGTTACTTTTATCGTTGACTGAAACCAGACAGAGGAACGGGGACACATCCGAAACCAGGATATGTCCCCGATTTAAATGTCCCCGATTGGATTGGCGGGCTAAAGACCGCCCTGCAGGAGGTTCTGCGACCGTAGAGGGATGTTAAATATTGTGTAGCAGACGTAAAACAATGTTTTGAATGATGATATATTGTATACTTGCTGTAAATAGGTATTCAAACGCTTTTTTATTCAATATAATAACTTAATGGTCTCGATAGTATGGATCAGGTTGTTTAACTAAATGCAGCCTGATTTTTATGTTTTGACCGACGGGGAGGGATGACCTTGGAAAACAGAGTAAAAATCACGGACACTACTTTGCGGGACGCGCACCAGAGCCTTTGGGCAACCAGGATGCGCACTGCTGATATGCTGCCCATCGCTGAAAAACTTGACAATATCGGTTACCATTCCCTGGAGGTATGGGGCGGATCAACTTTTGACGTCTGCCTGAGGTACCTTAACGAAGATCCCTGGGACCGGCTCCGCCAGTTAAAAAAGATCATTCGTCGCACCCCTTTGCAGATGATGATCAGGGGCCAGTCGCTGGTCGGCTACCAGCAGTATCCTGACGACGTGGTCGAAGCCTATATCGCCAAGTCGGTGGAGAACGGCATCAGCATCATCAGGATTTATGATGCCTTAAACGATATACGTAACCTGGAAACAGCTATCCACTCGGCCAAGAAAGCCGGCGCGCATGTCCAGGCGGCTATGGTTTACACGGTCAGCCCGATCCATACCAACCAGCACTATATAGACCTGGCCCGTCAGCTCGCTGAATTGGGCGCGGATTCGATATGCATAAAAGATACGGCAGGCCTTTTAGCGCCGTACCGTGCCTATGATCTGGTCAAAGCGCTCAAGGAAAACCACGAGCTCCCCATTCAGCTGCACTGCCATTATATCGGGGGCCTGGCTGTCGGTACCTACCTGAAAGCAGCTGAGGCAGGAGTGGATGTAATTGACACAGCCACAGTGCCTCTTGCTTTTGGCCCTTCCCAGCCGCCGGTAGAAACTGTGGTCCGTGCTCTGCACGGCTCTCCCCGGGATACGGATCTCGATATTCACAAGCTGTTTGAGATAGCCGAATACTTTGAAAAACTGAGAAGAGCCAACGGATTTAAACGTGGCATGACAAGGATCAACGATATGCGCGTTTTTGACCACCAGGTGCCTGGCGGCACTATTTCCAACCTGGTAACCCAGCTGGAAGAGCAAAAGGCGCTTTATCGCCTGGGTGAGGTCCTGGAGGAAATTCCCAAGGTGAGGGAGGAATTGGGGTATCCCCCGCTGGTTACACCCACCAGTCAGATTGTCGGCACACAGGCAGTCCTGAATGTCCTCACCGGGGAGCGCTACAAGCTGGTTCCCGGTGAAGTCCGCGATTACATGCAGGGATACTACGGCAGGCCTCCCGCTCCGATCAACCAAAAAATAGCCCGAAAGGTCCTGGGTGACCGCGCGGTTATAACCGGCAGGCCGGCTGACCAGCTGGAGCCGAGAATGGAAAAACTAAGAAACGAATTGATTGGCCTGGTGTCCAGTGAAGAGGACGTCATATCATACGCCCTGTTTCCCCAGGTAGCCAGGCGCTTCTTCGAATTCAGGAAAAACGGAAAATACCGGGAGGAGCAGCCCGCTGCCAGGAAGGAGAGCCTGCTGAAACTGGAAAAGGCTCTGCCTGCAGCGCAGGAGAAGCCCGTAATACAAAAAAAAGCCGGCTTAACGGTAAAGGAAAAAGTTCCGCCCAAGCAGGCTGCAGTTGAAACAGAAAGACAGGGCGCCGATAAGGAGGTAGATGAATTGAACTTGTCTGATGTGAAGGACCTGATCAAGTTTGTAGACGAAACCGATATTGCCGAGGTGTCCCTGGAAAGCGGGGGAGTAAAACTGGCGATCAGGAAAGGAAACCTCCACGCTTTTGAGACTGCCGCGCGGGCTGAGGCGCCGCGGGCGCGCCTGCCCTTGGCGGAAAGGGCAGAACCGGGCGCCGCGCCGGACAAGGCCAAAGAAGCATACACTCCAGGTTTAACACCTGTCCTGTCGCCTATGGTGGGGACATATTACGATTCAGCTTCACCCGAGATACCGCCTTATGTAAAAGCCGGAGACAGGGTTAAGAAAGGCCAGACCCTGTGCATTATCGAAGCCATGAAGTTAATGAATGAGATCAAATCAGAACTTGAAGGCGAGATAGTTGAGATCAAGGCTGAAAAAGGCCAGCCGGTGGAATACGGCCAAATTCTTTTCCTGATTAAGGAATAAGGAAACGCAAGAAGGTTCAACCGACTGCATGGAGGATAAAGATGTTTAAAAAAATCCTGATTGCCAACCGGGGAGAAATCGCTGTCCGCATTATCAGAGCCTGCCGGGAGATGGGGATCGGCACAGTCGCAGTGTATTCAGAAGCGGATCAAGACAGCCTCCACGTATGGTGGGCGGATGAAGCCTTTTGCATCGGGCCGCCTGCTTCCGCCAAAAGCTACCTGAACTTCACGAATATCCTCAGCGCCGCTATTGTCTCCGGGGCGGAAGCCATCCACCCCGGCTACGGTTTTTTGGCGGAAAACGCTGATTTTGCTGAGGTATGCGCCAAGTGCGGGATCACCTTTATCGGCCCCTCAGCAAAGACTATTCAGCAGATGGGGGACAAGGCGCTTGCCCGGGAGACCATGATTGCCGCGGGCGTGCCGGTGGCGCCGGGCTCGGAAGGCTTAATCCTGGATATCGACTCGGCCCTGGAAACAGCTGAAAAGATCGGCTACCCGGTCATTGTTAAGGCCAGCGCCGGCGGCGGCGGCCGGGGGATGAGGGTGGTCCAGAACCACAATGATTTTAAAAATGCTGTCAGCACGGCCAGGACAGAGGCCCAGGCCGCTTTTGGCAATGATGAAATGTATATGGAGAAATACCTGGAAGAACCCAGGCATATAGAATTTCAAATTCTCGGAGACAAGCACGGCAACATAATCCACCTCGGTGAAAGGGACTGTTCGATCCAGAGACGCAATCAGAAGGTGATCGAGGAGGCGCCGTCCAGCGCGCTTTCGCCGGAGATGAGAGAAAAAATGGGCGAAGTGGCCCTGCGGGCTGCCAGGGCAGCCGAATATTACAGTGCCGGGACAATAGAGTTCTTGTTTGACAAAAACCAGGACTTTTACTTCATGGAGATGAACACCAGGATCCAGGTTGAACACCCGGTCACCGAGCTGGTAACAGGGATTGACCTGATCAAAGAGCAGATTCGCGTGGCCGCTGGCGAAAAACTGTCTTTGAAACAAGAGGATATTGTGATTAAGGGACATGCCATTGAATGCCGGATTAACGCTGAGGATCCCGCCAATGACTTCAGGCCCTGCTCAGGTAAAATCGACACCTATATTACACCCGGCGGGCCCGGGGTGAGGGTGGACAGCGTTGTCTACGCCGGGTATACAATCCCGCCGTATTATGATTCCCTGATCGGCAAGCTGGCCGTCTGGGGCAAGGACAGGGAAGAGGCCATCGCCCGCATGCAGCGTTCACTGCAGGAGTTTGTGATCAAGGGCGTCCCCACCACGATCCCCTTTCACCGGCAGGTGCTGGGCAATGCCTTTTTCCAGCGGGGAGAGATCTATACAAACTTTATCCAGCGCCGGATCCTCAATGAATAGCGGCGCAAGTTAGGTTTGCGTTAATTTACCGCATTTGTTATAATAAACATGAGTTAAACTGTGAAAATGCAGAGATTTTGGCTATAAACAATGCATACAATAAAAGTATAAACGGAGGTGTTGTCATGGATTCAAACGAGATTGCAAGCGAAGAGCGCACCAATCTGGGCACAATCAAGATCGCTGATGATGTGGTTAAGGTAGTAGCAGGTCTGGCAGCTATGGACATAAAAGGCGTTGCCGGCATGAGCGGCGGCTTTGCGGGCGGCATAGCAGAACTTTTGGGCAGGAAGAATCTGGCCAAAGGGATTAAGGTGGAAGTGGGAGAGAAAGAGGCGGCAATCGACCTTTCTGTGATCATTGATTACGGTGTCCGCATCCCTGATGTCGCCGCGCAAATTCAGGAAAGCGTAAAAAGCGCCGTTGAGCGGATGACAGGGCTGAAAGTGGTCGAGACAAACGTTAATGTACAAGGCGTGGCTTTTGGCGCTGAAACCAAAGAGGAAGAGTACAGGGTAAAATAATAGCAAAATAACCCCCCTGGAAGGGGGTTAATTTTTACAGGAGGTCTGCCAGGTGAATGCATTTGATCGCTTTTTGCTAGCGCTATATTCTTTATTCATAACCGTGTTGGCCTGCCTTTTCTCAGCGGTGATGCTGGGATGGCCGGCGCCCCTGTTTTTCCTGCGGGACCTTTTCTACCCCGGCCGGCCGGAGGTTTTCTGGCCATTAATGGTCATTGTGATCTTAGTTGGGATCAGGCTTTTCTGGACCAGCCTGTATAAACCACAGAAAAAACAGCAGCATGTGGTCCTGTCCGAAAACGCCCTGGGGCAGGTAAATGTTTCGATGATCGCGATCCATGACCTGGTGGATAAAGTAGTGAGCCGGGTACAGGGGGTCAGGGAAGTCAGTTCACAGCTGGTCACCCTCCCGGATGGTGTGGGTGTTAAAATTCAGGCTTCGGTAACACCTGATGTCAATGTGCCGACTGTGTCATCAGAAATTCAGAATTTGGTCAAGGATAAGCTGCTTGATATTACAGGTCTGCTGGTGAACAATGTGGAAGTCCATGTCGACAGCATCACACCCACCGTCAAGAAGCAAAGAGTTGAATAAACCTGATAAAAAGGGGTTGGGCAAATGGGTATATTTCAGGAATTTGTCGAAAAAAACCCTGGCAAAATAATAGGTATTTTGCTTGGGCTGATCTTTGGCTATCTCGCCATTAAATACGGACTGCTCAAAGCGCTTTTTGTCGCGATCTGTGTGTGTGCCGGCTTTTATATCGGGAAGCGGCTGGATGAAAACATGGATTTCAAGCTATTGTTCAACAAGTATTTTGGAGATGACAAGTAGGTATTTGCCGGTCAGGGCATAATGCACCACACCAGGAGGCGCGATGAGCAGGAGACAGGCCAGGGAAAGGGCGCTCCAGGTACTTTTTCAAGTTGACCTGGGCGGTGTCGATCCCGTAGAAGCATTCGTACAGATGGACGAAGATTATGGCAAGCTGGAAGGCAGCGAAGATTTCACCGCCGAGCTTGTTTTGGGAGTTATAGAAAATTCAGCGTTTATTGATGGTATTATCACCGCAGTCAGTAAAGACTGGAGCCTTGACAGGATAGCCAATGTCGACCGGATCATCATGCGCCTGGCGCTCTACGAGGTGTTTTTTTGCCCCGAAATTCCCAACAATGTTTCGGTGAACGAAGCGATTGAACTGGGTAAAATGTACGGCGGAGACGAATCGGGAAAATTCATTAACGGGATCCTGGGAAAAGTTATCGAAAACATAGAAGAATACACTCCGAAAGAACCCACAACACAGATACCAGATGCCACCTAACGGTGGCATTTTTCAATGGGAAGCAGGGGAAGCAGGGGGACGTTCTTTTTGCTTCCTTTGGTCGGCTAAAGCCGACCCTACAAACTCAGACGTCGGTCGTCAGACGTCGGATGTCGGTTTATCCTGCATATCACTTCGGTCATAGAAAACGGCCAGGGGGACGGTTCTTGTGGCAGGTTTTTGACGCACTGACGCGTCGTCTGCTGCACCTATCATTAAATGATGCCAGACAGCGGAATGGGGACACATCCTAAACCAGGATATGTCCCCGATTAGAAGGATTTAAGGTTCAATCTATAGAATGACTATGACAGTACTTTTGCAGGTTTACATGAGCGGGCTTGTGCCGCTAAAGGGAGACAATTTGTTGCGCATATTGACTGTGAGGGAATTAACCCAGCATATTAAGAATATTATTGATCAGGATTACCTGCTGGCAAACGTCTGGGTCAAGGGAGAAATATCGAATTTCAAAGCCGCTGCCTCAGGGCATTTTTATTTTACTTTAAAGGATAACTACAGCACCCTGAAGGCGGTTATGTTTCGCTCCAGGAGCCGGTCTGTAGTGTTTACCCCGGGTAACGGCATGGCCGTGACAGCCAGGGGTTATGTGTCCGTTTACGAGCGGGACGGTACCTACCAGTTTTATGCCGAGGAAATTGCGCCGGACGGGGCTGGCGCCCTCCACCTGGCTTTTGAGCAGCTGAAAGAAAGGCTGCAGGCAGAGGGTCTGTTTGACCCAAAATATAAAAAATCGCTGCCTCTCCTGCCGCGCACGATCGGGATTGTAACTTCGCCGACAGGGGCGGCGGTCAGGGACATGGTGGAAATAATCAGGCGCCGCTGGCCGGGCCTGAAGCTTGTCCTCGTTCCTGTCCTGGTGCAGGGTGAAGGGGCGCCACAGGATATCGCCCGGGGAATCACCCTGTTAAACGAATGGGGCGATATCGACATTATTATTGTTGGCCGGGGCGGCGGTTCATTGGAGGAGCTGTGGGCCTTCAATACCGAAATTGTAGCCCGAAGCATTTACGAATCGAACATACCGGTGATCTCTGCGGTGGGGCACGAAACTGATTTCACCATTGCCGATTTTGTCGCTGACGCGCGCGCGGCAACCCCGTCAGCGGCCGCTGAAATGGCCGTTCCGGATAAAAGGGAGATGGACCGCTATATCCAGGCCCTCAACAGCCGTCTTTACAGCGCTCTGCGTGAAAAAGCGGCGGGTTACAGGCAGCGGCTCAATACCTGCCTCGCGGGCCGTGTTTTTACCAGGCCGGCNNCACCAGGCAGCAGTCACTGGATTTTCTGAACCACCGCCTGAACCAGGGCATGGTCAGCATGACGGGCAGCGGTGAGAAACGCCTTGCTATACTGGCAGGGCAGCTGCAGGCTTTGAGCCCGCTGGCCACCCTGGCCAGGGGCTACAGCATCTGCACCACCCCTGATGGAAAACATGTGATTAACGATGCCGGCAGCGTAGAAATCGGAGAGAAGCTGACCGTGCGCCTGCACCAGGGTCTTTTGGACTGTATCGTGTCAGGCAGGAGCAGTTAGAAATCCAGAAAAAGGGGAATAGATCATGGCAACCATCATTGACGGGAAAAAAGTGGCTGCTGCCATCAAGGAAGAGGTCAGGGCAGAGGTGGCCGCGCTGCGGCAAAGCGGTATCAGGCCCAAGCTGGCAGTTGTCCTGGTTGGGGAAGACCCGGCCTCAGTCTTATATTCCCGTTCCATAGAAAAGTCCTGTAAATTTGTTAATGTAGAATATGAATTGTTTGAGATGCCTGCACAGTCTGCTGATGACGATGTGATCGCCCTGCTCAGGAGGCTGAACAGAGATGACACGGTTCATGGTATTTTGCTTGAACTCCCCCTGCCGCCAGCAATGAATAAACGAAGAGTGTTGAACGCAGTTTCCCCGTTAAAGGACGTGGATGGCGTGCATCCGATCAACCGGGGTTACATCCTGAGCGACGGTGAAGGGCTTTTCCCGACCACCCCCAACAGCTGCATCGAAATATTGCTGCGCAACGGGATCGAAATCAGCGGTAAGCATGCCGTGCTGGTCGGCCGCGGAGTAACTGTGGGCAAACCCCTCATCTTTATGATGCTCAACCAGAACGCCACAGTTACTGTCTGCCACACAAAGACCAATGACCTGCCATACCATACCCGCCAGGCCGATATATTGGTATCTGCTGTGGGGAAGGCCGGGATGATCACCGCGGATATGATCAAGCCCGGCGCGGTAGTGATCGACGCGGGTATAAACAGCATGGAAGGCGGGGGTATCTGCGGCGACGTTGACTTTGTAAATGCAGAGAAGGTCGCGGGGGCGATATCGCCGGTGCCCGGCGGCGTGGGCAGCATTACCACGGCATTAATCCATAAAAATGTGATTAAAGCCATCAAGATGCAGCAAAAAGAAAATGCATACGGGGAAAGCGAGGGCGCATTTTTTGATAAAAGCCTGCGGGAGGTAATAGATCTGTCATCCTCAAGATCGCCGACACCCGGCGGCGGCAGTGTCTCCGCTATTGCAGCCTGCTTCGGCCTGGCCATGATCACGATGGCATGCAACTTAACCCTGGGGAAAGAAAAATATAAAGAGGTTGAGCCCCAGGTCAAAATATACATGGATACAATAGATGGCTTGAGCAAAAGGCTGGCGCTACTGACAGAGGATGATATGACAGCGTACAGCAGGGTAATGGCGGCTTACCGCATGAAAAGGAGCGCGGTGGTTGATAATGAAGCGCGGGATGCAGCTATCCAGGAGGCGCTGAAGTACGCCACCGATATCCCGATGGAAATTGCGCAAGTCTGCCTGGCGGCGCTCCAGGTAACCTGCCAGATGTCCGCGATCGGCAACAAGGCCGCCGTCAGCGACGCCGGGGTAGCTGCTGTAATGACCGAGGCGGCATTGAACGGAGTGCTGCTGAATGTGGATATAAACACCGCGTCAATCAAGGACGAGGACTATAACGCAAGGATCATCGCAGAGAAGGAAAAAATGCTGGCCGAAGCCAGCCGGCTGAAAGACCAGTCCCTGGCGCTGGTACGGCGGAGAATAAGTGAGTAGGCTGGACAACAAGCAGTCTGGAGGGCGGATATGGCTGAAGAGTACAGTAAGTTAAGTTTTGAAGATGCTATAGCGCGGCTGGAAGCAGTGGTGCGGGAGCTGGAAGGCGGCGGCCTTTCCCTGGAGAAAGCGCTTGAACTGTTTGCCGAAGGCATCGAGCTTTCCCGGGTGTGCAGCAAGAACCTCGCGGCTGCCGAGCAGCGCATCGCAATCCTCACCAGGGACGAAGGCGGGGCTGCGGTTTTAAAAGAAATTGATTCACTGCCCGGCGCCGGAGAGGGGAAGGGCTGTGGATTTTAAAGCAGAACTCAAAAAAAAGGCAGCGCTGGCGGAAGAAGCCCTGGAGCGTTTTCTGCCGTCTCCGGAGTCTTACCCGCCCCTGGTGCACCAGGCCATGCGCTACAGTGTGCTGGGCGGCGGCAAGCGGCTCAGGCCGGCCCTGGTAATATCTGCGGCCGAGGTGGCCGGAGGCTCTGCACATGACGTCTTGCCGGCGGCCTGCGCCCTCGAGTTAATCCATGCGTATTCCCTCGTGCATGATGACCTGCCGGCGATGGACAATGACGATTACCGGCGGGGCAATCTGACCAATCATAAAGTGTACGGGGAAGCGATGGCGATCCTGGCCGGTGACGCCCTGCTCACCCTGGCCTTTCAGCTGCTGGCCCAGAGCAGTTGTGCCCGCCCGGAAGATATTGTAAAAGTGATCCGGGAGGCGGCGCTTGGGGCCGGAACAATGGGCTTAATCGGCGGACAGGTGGTGGATACCTTTTCTGCAGGGGAGGAGATCAACCCGGAAACCCTGGAATATATCCACCGGCACAAGACAGGGGCCATATACAGGGTCTCAATCAGGACAGGGGCCATCCTCGCCGGCGCCGGCGAAGAAGATCTCGCGCACCTCACACATTATGCTGATTACATGGGCCTGGCTTTTCAAATCAAGGACGACATCCTTGATATCGAGGGCGACGAGAAAAAACTGGGCAAACCCGTGGGCAGCGATATCAGAAACAAGAAAGCGACCTACCCCGCTCTTTACGGGTTGGAGAAGTCAAAAGTGAAAGCCCGTTGTGCGGCGGACAGCGCCAAAGCAGCTTTGAGCACTTTTGGCCGGGAGGCTGATTTCTTGAGAGAACTGGTGGAATACGTGATTAAACGCGATTTCTAGACAATGGGCAAGCTTTGCAAACCCTGGATCATACTGTTCATATAATGGCATCAATTACAGTTCCAGGCAGTTGAATTTAAATTCAGGCGGCGTTTGATAGCGGTTACTGGATTTGATATAATTTATATGTTAATAAGTTTTTCCGATAAATGACGCAGTATCCTAGTCAGATTATCCTTTTTGAAGGCGGGCCTAAAAATCCGCTAAGGGCACATCGATGAAGTTCCTGGTGCTGGCCGCTGACGCCCAGTTGGGGGCTGGTACTGGGAGTTAAGGAGGTGGGGCGATTCGCAATGGCATGCGAGCGTTGACCCCGCCTCCGTGGAGACCCAAGTTCGTGGGCAGCCGTTCTGGCGAATGGTCAACTATGGCTTGGGGTTAAACCTGCATGTGGTTACCGCTGCGTGCAGTGTAGCCTGCCTTGAGTGGGTTTGGTGGATACCTGTAGCGCAAAGGCCGGGCATGGGCCCATGAACGGTTTTTGTGGGTTGAAACCTTTTCTGCAAAAGAGGCTAGGGAAGGTGATTCTGCTGAGGAAAACTCCTAGGCTGCCCGGGATTCTGGGGTGGGCCGGGGATTGCAGTGTGGACTAAGTGGTAATCTAGCCCCGAAACCGGTGACGGGCGGGAACGGCTTTAAAGGGAAACCGCCGGACTGGCGACAGCCGGCAGCTGTTCGGGAAAACCTGCTAGACCTAAGCCACAAGATTTACCCGGTCTGCTGTCATTTATCTTTATCTTTTATTTATTTAATATCCTGAGGTGATTCTTTGGCCAGCAACAGATCTACCGTTTCAGGCAGATATATCGCGCTGGTAGGCCTCTGCTCATTCTTACTGGCAATTATTTTTACCTTTATTTCTGAGTATTTTGCCTCCAGGCTGAACAGCATTATATTATCCCTTATTTTTTTAGTCTTCATTGTGCTGATCAACATTGCGGCTGATATTGTGGGCACTGCTGTTACGGCAGCATCACACGTGCCTTTCAACGCCAAAGCGGCCAAGCGGATCAGGGGGGCGCCCCACGGCCTGCAGCTGATCAGAAATGCAGACAGAGTGGCCAACCTGACCAACGACATGCTGAGCGACATCACCACGACAGTCGGCGGCGCTCTGGGAATATCGATTGTTGTACAGATCATAAAATTGGCGCCCAATGCCAGCCAGTTCTGGCTGAACATCCTGATCACCGCTTCTATCGCCGCGGTGATTGTTTCCGGCAAAGCTTATTCTAAAAAAATAGCGCTGAGCCACCCTGATGACGTTATTTTTTTTGTGGGAAGGTTTCTGGCGCGGGTGGAAGAATTAACTGGATACAGCCCATTTCGGAAAACGCGCCCACCCAGGGACAAGAGGGGTGAGTAACAGGTGAGCGAATATTTAAAGCAGATCGACTCCCCGAAAGACATCCACACACTGGACTACCTGCAGTTGGATGAGCTGGCCGCTGAGCTGCGCCAGCTGATCATTGAAACTGTTTCAAAGAACGGCGGTCATCTCGCGCCCAGCCTGGGGGTTGTTGAACTTACCCTCGCCCTGCACAAGACGATGAACATGCCCCCGGACAAAATCGTCTGGGACGTAGGCCACCAGAGCTACGCGCATAAAATCATCACCGGCAGGCGGGATAGCTTCAATACGCTGCGCCAGCTCGGGGGCATCAGCGGATTTTCACGTCCCGAGGAAAGCAGTTATGATTCTTTTGGGACAGGTCACAGCAGCACCTCTATTTCTGCTGCTCTCGGCCTGGCTGTAGCCCGCGACCTGAAAGGTGAAAAGCATAAGGTGGTGGCGGTGATAGGTGACGGCGCCATGACCGGCGGCTTGGCTTTTGAGGCGATTAACTACGCCGGGGCCCTGAAAAATGACCTAATCGTCATTTTGAATGACAACGAAATGTCCATTGCCCAGAACGTCGGCGCGATGTCCGGTTACCTGGCCAGGCTGAGGACCGAACCCATGTATACCAGGGGCAAAGAAGAAGTAGAACAGATTATTAACAAAATCCCTGCCGGGTCCAGACTGTGGCGCCTGGGGCTGAAGTTCCGGGACAGCTTGAAACACCTGTTAGTTCCCGGCATGTTTTTTGAGGAGATGGGATTTTTTTACCTCGGACCGGTTGACGGCCATGATATCAGACAAGTTGCCGGTTTCCTGCAGCGCGCCAAAATGATGAAAGGACCGGTTTTAGTCCATGTCCTGACCAAAAAAGGCATGGGTTATAAGCCTGCCGAAGACAACCCCGGCCTGTTTCACGGCGTGGGGCCGTTTGACATTGACAGCGGGAAAGTGATTAAGAGCAGTGACATTCCTTCATATACGGATATTTTCGGTCAGACGATGGTTAAACTGGCCCATAGCGATGAAAATATTGTGGCGATCAGCGCGGCTATGACCAGCGGCACAGGCCTCGCCAAATTCGCCAAGCTGTACCCCAAGCGTTTTTTTGACGTTGGCATTGCCGAGCAGAATGCGGTGACAATGGCTGCCGGTTTAGCCGCCGGCGGACAGCACCCGGTTGTGGCCATCTACTCAACATTTTTACAGCGCGCATTTGACCAGATTATACATGACGTCTGCCTGCAGAAGCTGCCGGTGACTTTTGCCATCGACCGGGCGGGCATAGTAGGTGAGGATGGCGCCACTCATAACGGTTTGTTTGATTTTGCTTACCTGCGGCCAATACCCAATATGGTCATAATGGCGCCTAAAGACAAGAACGAACTACAGCACATGCTGGCAACCGCGGTCCAATATCAGGGCGGCCCCACGGCGGTGCGTTATCCCAGGGGCGCCGGCGCCGGCTGCAAGCTGGATGATAATTTTAAGACTTTGCCGATCGGCAAAGCTGAGATATTGAAAAAAGGCTCTCAGGTTACCCTGCTGGCGGCAGGCAGCACCGTGCGCCTGGCAGAGGCGGCAGCAGTGATTTTGGCGGGCAGGGGGATTAGCGCCGCTGTGATTAACGCCAGGTTTATCAAGCCGCTGGACGAAGAATGTATCCTTCACTATGCCACGCAGACCGGCGTGCTGTTTATCCTGGAGGAACATGTGCTGCACGGAGGTTTCGGCAGCGCAGTGCTGGAGCTGTTGTCTGACAGGGGCCTGAAGGACGTCAGGGTGCAGTGTATCGGCATCCCGGACGTCTTCGTGGAGCACGGCAGCCAGGAAGCAGTCAGGAAAAAGTACGGCCTCACGACAGAGCAGGTAGTGAAGGCGGTGGTCAGTAAAATGATACAGATTAACCGCTCACGCAGGCTCAAGGTAGTACCTGGTAACAATTAAGGGTACTATGGGCGCTGCCGGTTCGGGGGGATCAAGACTTGTCCCAGAAGAAACAGAGGCTGGATGTCAGGCTGGCCGAAGAAGGCCACTGCCCGAGCAGGGAAAAAGCGAAGGCGGCCATTATGGCCGGCCTGGTTTTTGTTGACGGAGAAAGATCGGACAAACCGGGCACACTGGTGAAACCGGAGTCCAGTATTGAAGTCCGCGGCAGTTCCCTGGTTTATGTGAGCAGGGGCGGGCTCAAACTGGAAAAGGCGATCAAAGCTTTTAACCTTGACCTGAAAAACCGTGTAGTCCTGGATGTGGGCGCATCGACCGGCGGTTTCACCGACTGCGCTCTCAGGCAGGGAGCCAGGCTGCTTTATGCGGTGGATGTCGGCTATGGCCAGCTGGCCTGGCAGCTGCGCAACGACCCGCGGGTCGTGGTGCTGGAGCGTAAGAATATCCGCTACCTGACAAAAGAATATTTGCCGGAAACGCCTGATTTTGCGACGATTGATGTTTCTTTTATTTCGCTGTCAAAGGTCCTGCCACGGGTCGGTGAGCTGATCACAGCAGAGGCTGAGGGAGTGGCGCTGGTGAAGCCTCAGTTCGAAGCAGGCCGGGAAAGGGTAGGAAAAAAAGGAGTAGTCAGGGCGCCGGCTGTACATATTGATGTGCTCAACGAAGTGGTGGGACTGGTAGCAAAACTGGGCTGGCAGGTCGGCGGCCTGGATTATTCACCGGTCACCGGGCCTGAGGGTAATATAGAATTTTTGTTATATTTCAAGAAAACGGGAACACAGGCGGATTTTAATATTATTGACACCGTAACAAAAGCGCATGCCGATTTCGGTCTATAGGATGTTTTGATAATCATCCTGTAGAGTCGGATTTATCCGACCATGTGCGACTGAAGTCGCACCTACAATTCAAAAGCGCATTTCATTATCCTGATGACTCTGCACCATCGTTAAAAAAGCGCCAAGAGAACCGCGTCCCTATGGCCGTTTTCTATGACCGAAGTGATATGCAGGATAAACCGACATCCGACGTCTGACGACCGACGTCTGAGTTTGTAGGGTCGGCTTTAGCCGACCAGGGAAGCAAGAGAACCGTCCCCCTGCTTCCAAAAATCCGCCGAGGAGGGGCCGTTGTTTTGAAAAAATTTGGGCTGGTAGTTAACCTGAAAAAAGGTGAAGTCGCGAATCTTGTGAACCAGATAACCAGCTGGCTGGAAGAGCGGGGCTGCGAGGTAATGATTAAAGAAGACATTGCCCATGCCTTCGGCCTTTCCAGGCTTGGTGTAACCTGGGAACAATTATTCAGCCAGGCGGAGTGCGTATTGGTGATTGGCGGCGACGGGACCATGCTCTGGGCAGCGCGCAAGGTAGCCAAGTCAGGCACGCCCATCATCGGCATTAACATGGGCCGCCTCGGTTTTCTGACTGAAATAGACATCCCGGATATGCTGGTTGACCTGGAGAAGATTTTAGCCGGGCACTACTACCTGGAAGAAAGAATGATGCTTGAAGCTTCCGTATACAGGGATGGCAAAATAGTTGAAAACGAAGTCGCTCTGAACGACGTTGTGATCAGCAAAGGAGCGATCGCCAGGTTAATCCATTTCGAAGCATATGTGAATGATAATTTAGTCAACAAATATAACGCTGACGGTTTAATTTTAGCAAGCCCCACCGGTTCGACCGCCTATTCCCTTTCTGCGGGCGGGCCTCTGGTCACCCCGGATCATGACCTGATCCTGCTCACCCCTATTTGCCCGCACTCTCTCTGGGCGAGGCCGATCGTGATCGCACCGGACAGTCTGATCAGGGTAGCGCTGCAGTCAGAAGACAGTGCCGTAACGCTGACAATGGACGGGCAATACGTATACAGCCTGCACCAATATGATGAGATTATCGTTAGCCGGGCACCCCAGAAAGCAAAATTCATACGCATCACCGGCAGGAATTTTTTTGAGGTGCTGCGGAAAAAACTAAAAGATGAGGGAGATTGAAACAGTGTCCAGAGGTTTGGACAGCGCTGTTCACCTGGTCCAACTCCTTATCTCCCAAGTGGTCAGGAGCGGCGGAACAGCAATAGACGCAACAGCCGGCAGGGGCCATGACACTCTTTTTCTCGCCGGGCTGGTCGGCAGCGCAGGCAGGGTATTCGCCTTTGATACACAGGCAGACGCGCTGCAGTCCACAGGCCGGCTCCTGGAAGAGGCAGGCCTGGCTGATCGGGTTACACTGATCGAAGACAGCCACGAAGAAATGAAAAAGCATGTGACCGGACCCGCAGACGCAGTGATTTTCAACCTCGGCTACCTGCCCGGGGGCGATCATTTATATGTAACAAAACCCGACCCAACAGTCTCGGCGCTGCACACGGCCCTGGATTTACTGCGGCCGGGCGGCCGGATCGGGATGGTGATTTATACCGGCCATCCCGGGGGCGCGGAAGAATGTGAGGCGGTGGAAAGAGCAGCGTCCAGCCTGGACGGCGCTCTTTTCAGTGTCATAAAAATAGTTGTATTGAATCGGTCTGCCGGCGCGCCGGTAATTATTGTCATCGAAAAGGCTGGTGTTTAGATGAAATCCAGGCGGCACCATAAAATACTTGAGATAATCAGGCAGCAGCGTATTGAAACCCAGGAAGAGCTTTCCGGCGAATTGAAAAAGTGCGGCTTTGAAGTTACACAGGCTACAGTTTCAAGAGATATAAAGGAACTGGGACTGGTCAAGACACCCGGCGAAAACAATGAATTTTATTATGCCCTGCCGGGTGAAAAAAGGCCGCCGCGCAGCAAAGAGCGCATCAAAAGATTGTTTCAGGACGCGGTGATTGGCCTGGACGCCAGCGAGAACCTGATCGTCATAAAAACAAACCCGGGCGGGGCCCAGGGTGTGGCCTCCGCCATAGACCTGGCCGGCTGGTATGAGGTTATTGGCACTGTTGGCGGGGATGACACGATTCTAGTGGTTGTAAAGCCGAAGGAAGCCTCCGGAACGGTATTGAAGAGGTTTAAGGACCTGATCGGAGAGTAGACAATGCTTCTGAATATATACATAAAAAACTTTGGCATCATCGCCCAGCTGAGATTTGACTTACAGAAAGGCTTTAACGTGCTGACCGGCGAAACCGGGGCAGGCAAGTCTGTCATTATTGACGCCCTGCAGATCGCTCTTGGCGGCAGGTCATCGGGCGACCAGATCCGTACCGGTTCAGAAAAAACCCTGCTCCAGGCAACTTTCGATATCGGCGCCAATAAAGAAACTGCTTTTCTTTTGGCAGATGCGGGCATTGATCCTGCTGAGGACTCAATCATGGTTATGACCAGGGAGATTACCCGCGCCGGTAAAAACATCTGCCGGCTTAATGAACAGGCTGTAACACTGGGCTTATACAGGAAAATAGGGAGCAGCCTCGCGGATATGCATATGCAGCCCGAATTAAATTCCCTGCTCAGCCAGGAAAAGCAACGCCAGCTTTTGGACCGTTTTGCCGGGGCAGGCGCGCTGGCCGCCTTAAAAGAGGTGAACTCGCTTTATGCGCGCTGGCATGAAGCCCGGCGCTATTATGATCAACTAAACGCCGAGGCCGGGGACAGGGCCAGGCGGATTGATATGCTGCGCTACCAGATCGAAGAAATCCGGCGGGCTGAACTAACCCCGGGTGAGGACATTGAATTGGAAGCCGAGAAAAATATTCTTGCCAATGCTGAAAAAATCAGCATGCTGGCGGCTGAAGCCTATGATGCGCTTTACGAGGGCAAGAGCAGCCAATACTCCGCTGTAGATCTGCTGGCCCGGGCTGTGGATAGTTTAAGGAACCTGGTCTCCCTGGATCAGCGCAATGCGGCTGTCCTGGCAGATCTTGAAAACATCCGCTACCAGGCGGAAGATGCGGCGCGGTACCTCTCAAGCTACCGTGACGGAGTGGAATTCAGTCAGGCGCGTTTTGAAGCCGTCGGGGAAAGACTGGAGCAGATCAAAAAACTAAAGAAGAAATACGGCGGGAGCATTCCGGAAATTATCAATTTCCTGGAGGGAGCGCAAAAAGAGCTGGTCAAGCTTGAAAACATAGAAGAATCACTGGATCAGGCAGCCGGAGAAGTTAAAGAAATTGCGGGCGGCTACTACAAGGCGGCCGGCATTCTGAGCGCTGCCCGCAGAGAAGCTGCCGGGGTACTGCAGGAGGCGGTAAAGCGGGAACTGCTCAACCTGGAAATGGGGCGGGTAGAATTCAAGGCTGTCTTTTCAGATCTCGAAGGGCCGGCCCAGGGCGGGTTGGACCGCCTGGAATTCATGATTTCAACAAACCCGGGAGAACCCTTAAAGCCACTGGCCAAAATAGCGTCCGGCGGGGAGCTCACCCGGATTATGCTTGCCCTGAAAGCACTGCTGGCAGACGCTGACGAAATACCGGTCCTGGTTTTTGACGAGGCGGATACCGGCATCGGCGGGCGCGCGCTTCAGGCTGTAGCCGAAAAAATGCAGCAGCTGGGCCGCCGGCGCCAGGTGATTTGTGTCACCCACTCCGCCCAGGTAGCCAGCCTGGGGGACGCGCATTTAAGAATAGTAAAGGAATACGACGGTGAGCGCACTGCTACCAGGATTAAACTGCTTGATCACCAGGAAAGGCTGGAGGAGCTGGCGAGAATGCTGGGCGGCAGGGAAGTCACCGAGGTGACGATGCAGCATGCCAAACAGATGCTGCACCTGTCTTCAGAACACCAGACTTAATATATTTATAACTCTCTATAAATATTTATTAGTGTTAATATATCCCATATTTTATAAAAACATTTATTTACTTAAAGGAAAATTTTTTAAGCCGTAGAATTTTAGGCAGATAATAGGGTATAGTAGATATAGAAATGTTTTGGGAGCGGGGGATATTATGATAGGGAGGTCAATTCGCCTGTTACTGGCAGATGACAACAGGGACTTCTGCGAGGTTTTCCAGGAATTCTTTACCCAGCAGGAGGGTTTAAACCTGGTTGGCATTGCCTACAACGGCTTGGAAGCGGTACAGATGATCAAGGAAAGCAGACCGGATGTGGTGCTTCTGGATATTATAATGCCCCATCTTGACGGGATCGGAGTCCTTGAGGAATTTGCGGCCAGCGGCAGCGGCCAAAGACCAAAATTTGTGATGTTGACCTCTTTTGGACAGGAACGCGTTACCATAAGGGCGTTAGAGTTAGGCGCCGACTATTATATATTAAAGCCATTTGATTTTAATACTCTGGCTACCCGCATCCGCCAGCTCGTTGAGGGAGTCAATGTTTCACAGTTTATAACACCAACCAAGACCAAAAACCTGGATGTCCTGGTTACAAACATTATTCACGAGATGGGTGTCCCGGCACACATCAAGGGCTACCAGTACCTGCGTGAAGCTATTGTCATGGTGATCAGCGAGGTTAGCCTTTTAGGAGCGGTAACCAAAGAGCTTTACCCAATGATTGCCCTGAAATTCGAGACGACCCCGAGCAGGGTGGAACGGGCCATCAGGCACGCCATTGAGCTTGCCTGGGACCGCGGCAATATTGAAATGATGACCAGGTATTTTGGTTATACGGTTAATCTGGAGCGGGGCAAACCCACAAACAGCGAATTCATCGCGATGGTGGCCGACAAAATGAGGCTTGAGCAGAGGGTCAGCTAAGTCGGGCAAAGCAATGATACATACATACAAACACCACGCGGAGGAAGATCATGCGTAAAAACATCTTAACAGTTATTATACTGGCCTTGTTATTGGCAGCCTTCAACCCGGGCCTGGCACAGGCTCAGCCCAAAGTCATCCTGGATGGCAGCCTGCTTGTTTTTGATGTTCCGCCCATCATTGAAGACGGCCGCACCCTGGTACCTTTAAGGACTATTTTTGAAGCACTGGGGGCGACGGTAGAATGGGACAATGATACGCAGACCGTTTCCGCCGTTAAAGCGGGTAATGAAGTGAAACTGGTGATCGGCGGGCAGGCTTACAAAAATGGCAGCCCCGTTTCCCTGGATGTCCCTGCCAGGATCATCAGCGGCAGGACGTTGGCGCCCCTGAGGTTTGTATCTGAAGCAATGGGGTGTGCGGTTGAATGGGACAATGACACCCAGACCGTCAATATTACCAATGTGCCGGCTAAGGTCAGGCCGGTAAAATTGTCATTGAACCCGGACAACGAACTGTATCTCTACGTGGAGGCGCCGGGCGCCGACAGAATTTACTACAGCTTTACCGATACGGAGTTTGCCACAATTCCGGCCACTTACATCACTCCGGGCGAGGCCATTATATTGTCAGGCAATACCATCACCCTGGCGGCGCAGAATGCCAACGGCCTCGGAGCCCGCGCGACTTATGACCTGACCCCATACCTTGAGCCGGCACTGGCTAACATTCAATCCATTCTGAAAGCTAAAACAACTATAGTTCAGTATTTTGATGGTCAATTAGACCTGCCCCAGACCTTTGCAGCGATGGCACAGCTGCAGGGCAGCATTGAACCATTAAAAAACACCGGCAATGCCGTTGATCAAAAAATAGCGGCCTATGCCCAGGCAGTCTATGATACGGCAGCTGTCCTGATCGACGACCGCATTACAGTGAATTTTAACGCCTGGAATGCTGCGACAGCCAACCTGAATGCTTATTTGGAAAGCGACGAATACAAGGCACATACAACAGATATAATGATCAACCCGCAATAAAAAAAAGACCGGCAAACACCACGTATTAATTGGCTTACGCCATAGATGCGTGGTGTTTTATTATTGGATTAAACCCATAAATACCGGCGTGATATAGGCTTCAATACAGGCTGCAACCAATAACAGCGGTATGAGTATCCTGATGATTTTATTTTTAATCAGGTTGTTGTATTTTTTCAGCACACTCTCTCTGGTCAGCAGCAGCTTCAGGCCGTACGCCGATCCCAGGAACACAGCGGTGAATTCAAAAATACCGTGCGGCATAATGCCGACTATAATCATCGTCAGTGACAAATCCGTAAGGTACCACATGGTCAGCACAGACCCGATGATCAGGCCGTTCAAACCCAGCAGCAGTGATATCGATATGCCCCTGGTCCGCCTGGCCAGGCAGATACAAAGGACGACCGCCAGGCTGTTTTTTAAAAATATGATCAGCATCAGCCAAAATGGATGGTCGTATAAGGCAGCGAGTCTGTTTATAATGCCTAAGGTTGGCGCCAGGAAATATTGATAGGCGAATACTGCCAGGAATTGATTAAATAGAATACCAATGATAATTGCCCCGGCAAAAATCCGCATCGAAAAGACAAACAACTGCCAAAATGTATGATCTTTTTCCCGCAAAGGTTCCAATTTTGCATCAATTGCTTTGTATAACAATTAACTAACCTCCATAAAAACAGGGCTGACAAACAGCGCATGGGCTGTCATGTCTTATTATATTATTTTCTTTCCATAAAACTATGACCTTAAGGGTAATATTTGTTATTTATTTGTTTACATGGTAGCAATGGGGACGGTTTTTGTTATCACATAAGAATTTTAAAACTATATTTTTTATGGTAATGATTTATTCAACGCTGGGAGGCACTAGCTGTTCTCAAGGAAATCTAGGTTCATAGATATTTGTAAAAAATGCGCAAGACATCGCATGTGTATGCATTACATGTAAGGTGATATCGGCTGATTTCCTGAGGCCAACTATGAGATGGCAAATCATCTATCACAAGGCAAAAATAGCAGGATTATACATTACAATTCACGAAAGTATAAAAAAATATTCATAAAGTTTTATATTATGACAGATAAGTGTCAGCTATTAATAGTATATTTAATTTCTAGGGATTCTATATGAACACATCTGCAACGAAGATTTTTAACCAATAATAGCTACTGCTTGAACACTTATAATACTAGGGAGTAGAAGGGAAGGGAACCAAAGAATGAATACCATCCTACGGCATTGCCGACCCCGGGACAGCGTTTTTGACGAAACCAGGCGGGATGTGGTGCTGGATTTAACAGACCTGACCGGGAATAGGATTGTAGCAAGTGATTTTTTCACCGAGAATTATCTTACGGGTGGTATGCAACGATTGTTACGGGAAGCCTTTCAGCGTTTTATGGGACGCTCGGCTTCCAGTGTAATAAAGCTCACTCAGGCTATGGGCGGCGGTAAAACTCACAATATGATCGCCCTGGGCTTATTGGCCAGGCACCCTGAACTTCGCAGGCAAGTGATGGGAGATGACTACGAGTCATCTCACCTGGGCAAAGTGCGGGTGGTAGCTTTTACCGGCAGGGAAAGCGATGCTCCCTTAGGAGTATGGGGAGCCATTGCTGAACAACTGGGCAAGAAAGAACTTTTTAATGATTATTATGCACCGCTCTCCGCCCCGGGCCAGACAGCTTGGATTAATCTGTTGAAGGGTGAACCTTTGCTGATTTTGCTGGACGAACTACCGCCCTACTTGGAAAACGCCAAATCCATGACGATCGGCCATTCTGACCTTTCGGTGGTTACTACAACAGCTCTATCTAATCTGCTTGTGGCAGTAAGCAAAGATGATCTGGCTAACGTTTGTGTTGTTATTTCTGATTTAAGAGCCACATATGAGGGCGGCACCAAGCAGATTGGCCAGATTCTAAAAAACCTGGAGAACGAAGTTGGCAGGGTGGCGCTCAACCTCGAGCCGGTAGGCATGAATACGGACGAGATTTATCATATCCTAAGAAGAAGGATTTTTGACGGTCTGCCGGATGAGAAGACAGTTATTGAAGTTGCAAACTCCTATGCTCAGGCGCTTCGGGACGCTAGACAGATGGATATAACCAATGTCTCCCCAGACATATTTGTCCAGCTTATCCGAGAATCTTATCCCTTCCACCCGTCCATCCGAGATTTATATGCCCGTTTTCGCGAAAACCCCGGCTACCAGCAAACTCGTGATTTGATTCGCCTGATGCGGTTGGTGGTGGCCCGCCTGTATAGTGGGCAGGAGCCGAAGGCAGCTAAAATTCAGCTGATTCACGCGCATGACATAGATTTAAACAACCGTGAGATACTTGCCGAAATTACCAACATCAATCCCGCCCTGGAAAACGCTATCAGCCATGATATCGCTTCCGGCGGCCAGGCCATTGCTGAGAACATTGACGCCAACCTTGGCGGCACTGAAGCAAGGGATGCCTGTACCTTGTTATTAGTTTCATCCCTTGCAAATATACCCAATGCGTTACTTGGACTATCCCTATCCGAAATTGTAGCCTATCTCTGCGCTCCTGGCCGTGACATCAGCAAACTCAAAGAAATCCTGGGCAACCTCTCCACCAAAGCCTGGTATCTCCATTCCAGCCGGGAAGGAAAGCTTTTCTTTAAGAACGTTCAAAACCTGGTGGCTAAATTAAAAACGATGGCTGATTCGTACAACCGTGAGTCCGCTGTAAAAGAGCTACGAACGATTCTAAACGGGCTTTTTGTCCCCATTCAAAAAGACTGCTACCAGGAGCTGCGGGTAATGCCAGCCCTTGATGAGATCAATGTTGCCACTGAAAAGGTCATCCTTGTTATCTACGAACCTTACCCTGGTGGTCTGCACCCGGATTTGTTAAGTTTTTACCAGAACCTTGACTATAAGAACCGCATTCTATTCCTGTCAGGTCAGCGTGACAATTTAGAAAACCTGCTGGAAGTGACGAAAGAGCATAAAGCAATAAACGGTATAATTGCGGAGATGGACCAGGAAAAGCAGCCCCCGAATGACCCTCAGCGCGTGTCGGCACTGGACAAGCTGGACAAGATTATGCTCAGTCTGTTAAGCGCGGCCAGGGAAACTTTCGTGACCTTAACCTATCCACACATTGACAAGTTGGTGAATGCTGATTTCAAGATGGAATACAGCAACAACCAGTACCGGGGAGAGCAGCAGGTCAGGGAAACATTGAAGACCAAGCAGAAATTCACAGAAGATGTTTCCAGCGAAACCTTTCGGAAGAAATGCGAAGCAAGGTTATTTACCCAGAAGGCTATGCCCTGGTCAGAGGTTAAAAAACGGGCTGCCACGACCACATCCTGGCAGTGGCACCGCACCGACGCTCTAGATTTATTGAAAAACGAGATGATCTTTAAGGACCAGTGGCGCGAACAGGGTGGCTATGTGGAAAAAGGGCCATTTTCGCCACCGGTCACTAACGTGCATATTCAACAAATGGTACGAGACGATAATACAGGCGAGGTCACTCTTAAACTTAATCCGGTACACGGAGACACCCTCCATTACGAAATAAACGCACCCGCGACGACCGGTTCCATGCAAGTTACTGATCCCAGATCTTTTAAGACCAGCGAATTAATGGTCTCTTTCCTTTGCATCGATTCCAGCGGAAAACACCTGCCAGGGGACCCGGTCACCTGGCAGAACCCCATTACTCTGAAATCCCGCACCTTTCAGGGAACGGCCGGCGAGAAGATGGTGGAACTGCGATCCGCGCCCCCGGCGCCTATTCGATACACCACGGACGGATCAGATCCTAAATCATCAGGTGGCAGCTATGACGGGCCTTTCGCAGTTCCCCCGGGCACCCTAATTGTGCTGGCGGTGGCCGAAAAGAACGGTATTATATCTGAAATGCATCGCTTGGATATCAGGTGGAAAGGAACTGGTGGCGGTTCCGGGCCTGAAGAAATAGACCCAGCTCGCCCGGCCATCTGGCGCAGGGAGCATTCTCCCGTCACAACTCAGGATACCTATGATTTAATTAGTAGGTTAAAAAAACACCGGGCTTTGCTGCCTGCTGCCAAAATTGCGGTTGTAGGCCAAAGCTGGGCGGAATTAAACCTGGATGAAAAATTACTATTGGATGTTGTCAAACTGGAGGAGATTATTGAACAGTTGAGAAGTCTGGTCACAGTAGGTGAGGTTAGTTTAGATGCCATGTCAGTACACTTCTCGACAGGCCAGGATCTGCTCAATTGGGTGGCTGAGGTTAAGACGGAAATTAAACCGGGTGAGGTGGTTCAGTCATGAGTAGCAGCCAAAAGTCGGAAGGTTTTGGGTTTTTCCCCGAAGAATCAGGCCACCACTTTCTAGTGACAATTCATTCGGCTAAGTCGCCTCATGTCTATATCAGCGAACATTTTTCCTGGGATGATAGCCAGGAAAGACGAAACTTGAGTTTTGCCCTGGGAAACGAGGATGATAAAATGCGGGTGATACTGCCTCGCACTAAGTGGCTTGGTATAGCTGAGGCTGTGCAGGCGGAATTCAACCGGCGGCTGAAAAGAAATGGTATGAAGGTTACCCGCTGGAAGACTGGGGAGACTCCCGTATCTCGTCTGCTTGGCAAGGAAATGGTATTATTGGCCTGGGCTATTGAGGACGCTGATCCGGCTTTAATCCCGGTAGCTATAAAAAACTGGCTCGGACTGGCCCCGGAGGAGCGCTGGTGGCTGTTTACCATGACTAACGCCGCCACCGGTCATGCGGTTAGTGGCCGGAACAAAGGCTGGCGCAAGGCTGTGCGTTACGCCCTTACGGAAAACCCGGTCTCGGATAATTACCCGGCTGAACCGCGGCAGGAACTGCTTTTAATAATGAAGGAAGCATTATCCTGGTCCAGTGAGCTGGAATTAACCCACCCCAAGAAGAAGGAAGAGAGCAGTGGCGATGATAAAATCGTTTATTGAGACACAATTCCCTGTATCAAAGGTCTCCAAAGAAAGCTATAAAGAGCGCATGGCCAATTACAGTCAGACCCTGACCGGTCTGGGCAAGTGGTGGGGTCGCAAGCCGCTGATTTTGGTACGCTCGGCCATCATTGGGCTGTTGATGCCCGCGTCTGAAAACCCCACGAAAGACCGGGAGGTTTTTTTAAAGATACTGACGATGGACGAGGAAGGCCTCTGGCAGCGCAAGGCAAAATTAATTACCCTTAAAGAAGTTTACAAACGTTTAGATCCCGGCGAACGGGAGCAGTGGTTTCAAAAGATATCGACAGAAGAAAAGCCGAAATTAAAAAAAGGGACAACGAAGGAACAAAGAGAGGAACTGCAGAGAATTGTCTTTATGCCCCTCTCCTATGATGAAAAACTGCAATATTGCAACCGGCCTGAGCAGATTAACGGACCTTCCGAGAAAGCCTGGGTAGAAATTAATGCGCATTTGAAAACTAGTGCATGCAATATACAGGAGCTTGTTTGTCAACTGGGCGAAAGCCAATTCGGCCACGTGCCGCGTGTGGGAGACGCCTTCTGCGGTGGTGGCAGTGTTCCTTTTGAGGCTGCCCGCTTAGGCTGTGAGGCCTACGGTTCGGACCTCAATCCTGTAGCAGCCCTGCTCACCTGGGCGGCCTTGAATATTGTTGGCGGCGGTGAAACAGTAGCGAAGGAAGTCCGCCAGGCCCAGCAGGAGGTCTTCGATGCTGTAGACAGGCAGATTACGGAATGGGGCATCGAACATAACAATGAGGGCCACCGTGCTGACGCCTACCTTTACTGCAACGAAGTAGTCTGTCCCGAGTGCGGCTGGAAAGTACCCCTGGCCCCATCTTGGGTAATCGGTGAAAAGACGCGTTGCGTGGCGAGATTAGTGCCTGATGAAGCCGGCAAGCGTTTTGCTTTACTTATTGAGTCAGGGGTTTCGAGTGAGAAAATGGATGAAGCCAAAAAAGCAGGGACGATAAAAAACTCCGCTTTGGTTTGTCCCCACTGCCCCCGATCCACTCCTATGGCCATGCTGCGAGGTGATAGACGTGGGTGTGATGGGAACCAGTACGGCTTGCGGATGTGGGAAAATGATGACATCGTCCCCCGTCCGGACGATATCTTTCAGGAGCGCCTTTACTGTATCCGCTGGGTAGATACCTGGGAGGACGATGAGGGTAAAATCATAACTGAGCGCTATTACCAGGCTCCTGACAAGGATGATTTGCGCAAGGAAAAATTCGTCTTAGAGCTTCTTCAAGAGCGCTTTGATGAATGGCAGGAAAAAGGATATATCCCGAGCCGTAGAATTGAGCCAGGTGACAAAACTGACGAGCCAATCAGGACGCGTGGCTGGACACACTGGCATCATCTATTTAACCCGAGGCAGTTATTGACTCTTGGTTTGTTTTTTGAAGAAGTCATGTCGATTAAAACAGCAAGTAAAGATGTAATTACAGCAGTTTTGCTTTTGACAAGTAGGTGTTGTGATTATAATGCCAAGCTTTCGCGGTGGCATTCTCATGGGGCAAATGAAAAAAGTGAGCAAGTTTTTAGTGACCAGGCTTTAAATACACTATTTGAATACGGAGTAAGAGCGGTTAATAGTCTTAGCTCAGCTTTTTTTACGAGTTGGCCAGCAGTTAAACTAGCGAAAGATGTTATTATAAAGCCTATTGATGCAAGAAACATATCTTGCAGTAGCGATATTTGGCTTACCGATCCTCCCTATGCAGATGCTATTAACTACCATGAGCTTTCAGAGTTCTTCCTGGCGTGGTATGGGAAACATATCCCAAAATTATTTCCTGATTGGTACACTGACAGTAAACGTGCCCTTGCCATAACCGGATCCGACGAAAACTTCCGTAAAAGCATGGTAGATTCGTACCGCAATTTAGCAGAACATATGCCGGATAACGGTGTTCAGATCGTCATGTTTACCCATCAGGACGCCGGAGTCTGGGCTGATTTGGCACTGATACTCTGGGCGGCTGGCTTAAGGGTGACTGCTGCCTGGTGTATTGCCACCGAAACAGATTCCGCATTAAAAGAAGGCAACTACGTTCAGGGAACGGTTCTGCTGGTTCTCCGCAAGCAAACCTCAGATGAGACAGCTTTTACGGATGAAATTTACCCGCAGATAAATGAAGAAGTGAAGATCCAGTTAAATGAGATGCTGGCCCTGGAAGATCAGGAGGACCCGAATTTCAGCGACACCGACTACCAGCTGGCGGCCTATGCCGCAGCCCTGCGGGTTCTGACCAGGTACCGCAACATTGAAGACATCGATGTGGCTGGGGAGTTGGCCCGGCCCAGACAGCGGGGAGAGCAGTCCCCTGTGGTTGATATCATCAACCAGGCCGTGAAGATTGCCTGCGACTATTTAGTGCCAAAGGGCATTGAAACATTTATCTGGAAGAATTTGACCCCGGATGAAAGATTCTACCTCAAAGGGCTAGAACATGAGAGCCACGGTGAGTACCGCTCCGGGGCTTATCAGGAACTGGCCAGGGGCTTCGGGCTGCGAGAATACCGGTCTTTCTTTTCCGGTAGCCGCGCCAACCAGACCCGGCTGAAAACCGCCAGTGAATTTGCCACGCGGCAGTTAGAAGGCACCGGTTTCGGAGCCACCCTGGTACGACAAATTCTGTTTGCCGTTAGTGAGTCGGTGCGTTCTGGCGAAACCGCTGACGGCCGCAACTGGTTCCGCAATGAACTTAAGGAAAGGTACTGGAGCGAGCGGCAAACCATTATCCAGCTGCTTCATTACCTGGCTGCCCTGGGACGCAATAAAAACATGCCACAATGGCTGGATGACGCTGATGCTGCCCGGCTGCTTGCAGGAGCGGTTGAGAATGATCATATTTAGGGAAATATTATTCATGGAGGCGAGTTGGTGAAAAATCAGAAGGAGACTATTAGAAAAATGGTAGCCTACCTTAATAATCCTGAAAAGGATGGCGGGTTCTGGTTGCCTAATATTCAGCGTCCCTTTGTCTGGAATGAGGGGCAAATTGAGAGATTGTTTGACTCAATCATGCGTCAATACCCAATCAGCACTCTTTTAGTGTGGAAAACAAAAAGTAAAATTCGCCGGAGAAAGTTTTTAGATAATTATAAGCAAGGTTTGAAGCTTACCGATTTTTACGTTCCAGAGGACGATAAAACTAAAATGCTTGTACTTGATGGGCAGCAACGTTTGCAAAGTCTTTTTATCGGACTTAAAGGAAGTTATGAAAAGAAGGAGCTCTATTTTGATGTGCTGAGTGGTCAAAAAATGGCTCCCGAAGATATTCGTTATAGATTTAAGTTTATAGAAAGTGGCAGCACTAAATTGCCCTGGATTAAATTCAAAGATTTAGTTTTTAGCACTAAGCAATATTTTCAAATAGCCGAGGATGTCATAACAAAGTTTGATAATCAATTAAAGGACGAACAAAAAAGTATCATAAGAGAAAATGTTGGTTTGGTAGTAAAGGTTTTTCAAACAGACGAAAATGTTGTTTACCAGGAATTAGATAGTGTTGATAATCCAGAGCTGTATTCTGAGGATGATGTGGTTGAAATTTTTATTAGAGCTAATTCCGGGGGTACGGTGCTTGGTAAATCTGATTTGTTATTTGCTCTTTTAACTTCCAGTTGGGAAGAGGCAGACGAGAACATGGAGGATCTGCTTGAAGAGTTAAATAAAACAGGTTATGGTTTTAGTCGGGACTTCATATTAAAAACTTGCCTGACGTTGTTAAAAAAAGGTGCAGCCTATAATGTTACAAAGTTTAGGGATGAATCCACCAGACAAAATATTATTGATAAATGGCCAAATATAACTGAAGCTATTAAAGATGTAAAAGACTTTCTATGGGGTAAAACTTATATTCGTAGCGACAAAGCTTTACCCTCTTATTTAGTACTCATACCATTAATCTATTTTCGCTATCATTATAAACAAAAGTGGTCGGCAGCTAAAGAAATCGATAATTATCTTCTGAGGACATTAATATCCGGCTCTTTTAGTGGTAGTCCGGATACTCTTATTGATAAATGTACTGGTGTTATTGATGACAAGCAGGATTTTATCGTCAGTGATATTTTCGATATGATTCGGGCTGAAGGTAGGAACCTGGAAATAACTAGGGAGACAATCTTTGATCAATATTATGGTTCAAAAAACATTCACTTATTCTTTAACCTTTGGTACAAAGAATTTAATTATCATCCATCCTTTCAGAATAATAGTCCACAGGTTGATCATGTTTTCCCGCAAAGCGTATTGAAAACAGTAAAAATCGAAAATCCAATTACAGGTCGTTTTAATATTTTAAAATATAAGAATGATTCTCGGGATCAGATTGCGAATTGCATGTTGTTAACCCAACAGGAAAATGGTGCAGGTGGTAAAAGTGATATCGTTCCAGAAGAATGGTTTGAGGGCCAAGATGACAATTACCTGGATATGCATCTAATACCCAAGGATAGGCAATTATGGAAGCTAGATAACTTTGAAAAGTTTATTGATGAAAGAAAGAAATTAATTGAACAAAAGTTTAATTATCTAATCCTTAAGAACTAACTCATTATAGCTTCTTAGTGAACGGGGATAGAGATTTGATCAACCGATTTTCTTCGCGCCGGCAAGAGTTAAATGAATCATTTCTGTGCAGCCGTTTAGCTGGCGCACAGGCTTATGACCGTGTAGCCGGTTACTTTCGTTCGTCTATACTGGAGGTGGCTGGTGAGGCTTTGGAAAGCATCACCGGAGTGGTGCGGGTTGTTTGTAATTCAGATTTGGAGTTGCGAGATGTGGAAACAGCTAAGGCTGCCCAGTATGCCATGCGACGCGAGTGGTGCGGAGCGGAGCCGGAGAAATATGCTATTGACTCATTGTCCCGGTTTGCCAGGTTATATGAGTTCCTTCGCTCGGGTAAGCTACAGATCCGAGTTATACCCCGTGAAAAGTTTGGGTTAATACATGGTAAGGCCGGGATTATCACGTTAGCAAGTGGGAGTCAGACCTCCTTTATCGGCAGTACTAACGAGACGTACGGTGCCTGGAAGATGAATTATGAAATTCTCTGGGAAGACGATTCACCCGCAGCGATACAATGGGTGCAGGAGGAGTTTGACGCCCTCTGGAACAGCCCCTTCGCGGTACCTTTAGCGGAATTCGTGATAGAAGACATTAAACGCCTGGCTCAAAGGGTATTAGTTCCTAGTGTTGCTGACTGGCGTCAGGAGGCTGATCCGGCTGCACCGGTTATCGAGGCTCCAGTGTACCGCCAGGAGTATGGTTTGTGGGAGTACCAAAAATATTTTGTCCAGCTGGCTTTTGAAGCACATAAAGAGAAAGGAGCCAAGTTTATCCTGGCTGATATGGTTGGGTTGGGCAAGACAATACAACTGGCTTTAGCCGCGCAGCTAATGGCCCTCTATGGCAGCAAACCAGTGCTTATCCTGGCGCCTAAGACACTGCTCTGGCAGTGGCAGGACGAAATGAAAAATATGCTGGACATGCCTTCGTCGGTATGGAACGGTAGGCAGTGGGTGGATGAAAACGACATTGAATACCCGGTTATGGGTTCTGAGGGTATAAAAAAGTGTCCAACAAGAGTTGGCATAGTATCCTCAGGATTAATTACAAGTAAGGCAGATGCCGCTGATTTTCTTAAGCAATTGACATATGAATGTGTAATAGTTGACGAGGCTCACCGGGCCCGTCGTAAAAACTTGGGTCCTGGCAAAGAAGAGGAAAAGCCGGAACCCAATAATTTGTTAGCTTTTTTGCATCAAATATCTCCTCGTACCAAAAGCTTACTTTTGGCAACAGCTACCCCGGTACAGGTGCATCCAATAGAGGCTTGGGACCTTTTAGATGTGCTTTCACGCGATAACGAGGATGTCCTGGGCAATCCTTGGAGTCACTGGCGGCACCCTAGCGAAGCCTTAAGCCTGGTAATGGGATTTAGCAAATTACCGGATGATGACCTGGACCGCTGGAGCTGGATTAGAAATCCATTGCCACCGGCTTCAGAGAACCGTGATTTTGAGTTAATAAGACGTTCCCTGCACATGCCTGATAACCAGGCCGTGGCAATGCCTGAGGCGTGGTACGCTTTGGGGGATCCGGATCGCAGCAGGGTAAGACGTTTGTCAAAAAAATTTACTCTTCAGAACAATCCTTTTATCCGCCATATCATCAGGCGGACCAGGGATTTTTTGGAGAACACCAATGATCCAGAAACCGGTGAACCCTATTTAAAGAAAGTAAAAGTTGAGCTTTTTGGAGAGAAAGAAGAAGACGCTATTCTCCTGCCCGCTTATTTACGGGAGGCTTACGACCTTGCTGAAATATTTTGTGAACTTCTGGGGACACGGGTTAAAGCATCTGGTTTTCTTAAAACTCTCTTGCTCAAGCGGGTTGGCAGCACAATTTTTGCCGGAAAAATGACCGCCGAAAAAATGCTGAGAGATTGGCAGTGTGTGACGGCAGAAGATGATGAAGAGGATGAACCGCCTGTAACCAGCGAAATGAAAAATCTCACCCCAGCAGAACGGCAAATTCTGGAGAGGTTTGTGGCTGCCCTGAAATCATACCAGGGGGATGATCCCAAATATAGAGTTGTCCTGGATTGTCTGAAAGAAAAAGGTTGGCTGAAGCTTGGCTGTATTGTTTTTTCTCAGTACTATGACTCCATTCTTTGGCTAGCCGAAAACCTATCAAAAGAACTGCCTGAAGAAAAGATCGGTATTTACGCTGGCTCCCAGCGATCAGCAATTATTATCGGTGGGGTAAAATCAGGGGCTAGCAGGGAAGAACTGAAAAAGATGGTGTCCAACGGGACTATCAGGTTATTACTGGGTACAGATGCTGCAAGTGAGGGTATCAATTTGCAGCGCCTGGGAACTTTAATTAACCTTGACCTTCCCTGGAATCCAACCAGATTGGAGCAGCGCAAAGGAAGAATTCAGCGTATCGGGCAGGCAAGAGAAAATGTTTTAATATATAACCTGAGGTACCATAACTCTGTGGAAGACCGGGTCCATGAGCTGCTATCTGATCGCATGGAAGATATCCATAAAATGTTTGGGCAGATCCCTGATATGTTGGAAGATGTTTGGGTGCATATGGCTTTGGGAGAGATCGAACAAGCTAAAAAGACCATAGACGCCGTGCAAAAACAGCATCCATTTGAAATTAAGTATAACCAGATAAAAAAAGAAAAGATAGCCTGGGAATCATGTGCAAAAGTTCTTGACACGGCAGACCGCCGTAGGTATTTGAAACAGGGATGGTAGTGTAGCCCCAATAAGAGGAGGTAGTTAGATATGATAAAAAAAACAGGTACCTGTTTTGCAATAATGGGTTATGGCGTAAAAACGGATTATGCAACTGGTAGGTTATTAGATTTAGATAAAACATACAAGAATATAATTAAACCGGCAGCAGAGGCAGTTGGCTTGGAATGTAAACGAGCGGATGAAATACGTCATTCAGGTATTATTGATGTTCCTATGTTTAATAGTCTTATCAATGCGGATGTTGTTATAGCAGACCTTTCTACCAATAACTCTAATGCATTTTACGAATTGGGAGTAAGGCATGCTTTACGTCCATATACAACTATAGCTATATCAGAAAATAAATTAAAGAAACCTTTTGACGTTGACCATACAGTAATAAGACAGTATGAACATCTGGGTAAGGATATCGGTTACGATGAAACGATGAGATTCCGTAAAGAGTTAATAGATTCTATCGAATATATTTTATCTAAACCAGAAATAGATAGCCCAGTATATACTTACCTATCAGGATTAAAACCTCCGGTTTATAAGTGCGATGCGGATCCATTAAAATTATCAAGAAAGGATACTCTAAGCACTATCATAGAAGCTGCAACAAATGCTATGAATGGAAATAATTTTGATACGGCAATTGCTTTATACAAAGAAGCTTATGATATTGACAATAATAGTGAATATATAATCCAGAAATTAGCTCTATCAACATACAAAAACAAACATCCGAATCATGTTGTTGCACTTAGAGAAGCAATTAAGATATTGAAGCCCCTAGATCCTGACAGTTCAACTGATCCAGAAACTCTTGGATTAAGCGGTGCGATATATAAAAGATTATGGGAGGAAGAAAATATAATAGATTCTCTCGATAAGTCAATTTATTATTACGAGAAAGGTTTTTATATTAAAAATGATTATTATAATGGAATAAATTTGGCATTCCTCCTTAATATCCGAGGAAGCTTACAGTCAGGTTATGAATCAATAGCTGATTATGTTTTAGCAAATAGGGTTAGAGCAAAAGTAGTAGATATTTGTGATAACTTAATGAAAACAGATTTTGAAAACCGCAGTGACCAATATTGGATTGCTGCTACACTTGAAGAGGCCTTATTTGCATTAGGTAATCCTAGATACGAGGGGGCAAAAACAATATCCGAATCGTTAATAAAAGCAGGATGGGAGCGTGAGAGTACAATAAAACAAATTGATAAACTAAAAGAATATCTCGCAAAAAGTCCACTTAAATAATTTTATGTAGGGGTGAATATTTTGACAAAGAAAAAAATTTTTATTAGCTACGATTACGAAAACGATAAGGGCTATAAGAATTTGCTATTGGCATGGGATGCAAATTCTGATTTTGATTTTAGCTTTTACGATTCGTCTGTGGATGTTTCAGTAAATAGCTCCGATACAGCCGCCATTAAAAGGGTCATATCTGCAAGAATTAATCAATCTACTTATTTTTTATGTATTATTGGTAAAAAGACTTATAAAAGTGGTTGGGTTGATTGGGAAATAAACAAAGCTATTGATCTAAAAAAGAAATTAGTTGCCGTAAAAATTGACAAAGCATACACTTCGCCTAATGCAATACTTAATGTTGGTGTAATTTGGGCATTATCTTTTACTTTTGATAATATTAAAAAAGCAATAGATAATGCTGTAAGCGGTAAAATAAAGTGATCCGAAAATGGCCAAACGAAGTGAACCAGTTTTGGCCACGAATTGAGCCACCACGAGAAAAGCAGCCATAACCGAACGCATGTTAAAATAGATGCGGGAGGTGTGAGCAGAAATGAAGGGATGGCAAATGTATAGTGAAATACAGGTACTAAAAGAAAAGGGCTTCAGCATCCGGCAGGTATCACACATGCTGCGTGTGAGCCGAAATACCGCAAGGAAATATTGGGACATGCCCCCGGATGAATACGCGCACACACTTACCTCTGTAAATAAGCTGTCTGCGCTGGCAGCCTATGAACCGCCGGTTTTACACTGGCTTGAAAGCTACCCCAGCATGTCGGCAGCTCAGGTCGGGGATTGGCTGTGTGAGAAATATAAAATTGACGCCGCAGACCGAACGGTAAGACGCTTCGTGGCAGGGCTGCGCGAAAAACACGGCATAACAAAAGCGTAAGCGCCGCGGCGTGAATACGAGGCGGTGGATGAATTGCCCATGGGCTTTCAGCTGCAGATGGATTTCGGTGTAAAAACTGTACGCAGCGCATACGGCAGCAGATACATAAAGCTATACGTCGCGGCGTTTTCTCTGAGCTGCTCCCGGTATAAATGGGGCATATTTCAGGATAAACCTTTCACATCAGAAAACCTGGTGCATGCGCTTTACGGCTGCTTTGAGTATATGGGAGGGCTGCCGCGTCAGCTTGTTTATGACCAGGACAGCATACTTGTTGTTAGCGAAAACAATGGCGACATCATACATACCCACGCATTCGCTGCCTTTCTGCAGGAAACACACATTCAAACATTGGTGTGCCGGAAATCGGATCCCGAAACGAAAGGAAAGATTGAAGCTGTTGTTCGGTTCATAAAGGGCAACTTTATGGAAAACCGTCCGTTTATGAATTTGGATATATGGAATCAATCTTTTGAAGAGTGGCTGGAGCGCACCGGGAACGGTCATATACACGGGACTACAAAACGCAGGCCCTGTGAGCTGTTCGCCGAAGAACAGAAATACCTGCTGCCTTTGTTTGGGACTCCGCCTCAGAAAAGAGATGAAATCCTGTCCCGCACCGTCCGGAAGGACAACACGATTTTGTTCCGTTCAAACCGGTATTCTCTTCCGTTAGACACCTTTAACGCTCACAAAACCGTAAACGTGGAAATAGTGGACGAGCGGTTGAAAATATATACCGAAACCAGCGATCTACTGGCGGAGCACCCTTTGTGTCACGAAAAAGGTAAGCTCATAAAGTCCGATTCGCATCGCCATGAAAGGGACAAGAAGATTCAGGAGCGCCTTGAAAAAACGGTATCTCTGCTTGGCGAGGAGTTCAGGGAATATCTTACCGCCCTATGTATTGCGAAACCGCGTTATGTGAAAGAGCAGTTAGCTCTGGCAGTTAAGACATGTGAAAGCTATGGGCGGGAGACTACGCTGAAGGCCATAACTTTCTGTACGGAACAAGAGCTGTGGAACGCCTCGGATTTGGCCAATGCCTCGGCTGCCCTGTTCGAGAGAACGCCATCGCCAACGGATAATCGATTGCCTGTTAACGATGAAAAATACCATATTAGTGTGCAGGTTAGGCCGCTCTCGGTTTACACGGAAGCGGCAATGGAGGTAAGATGATGAACCCCTCTATCTCCGAACTCGATTCTATGTGTAAAGCTCTCAGGCTGGATGCCGTGAAGCCGGCAGATTTTCTTCAAGGCTTGCCGGACAATCTGTCTCCAATGGAAATCATCACACGGTTTCTTGAAATGCAGCAGGACCATAAGCGAGAACAGGCCGCAGCCGCACGAATTGCCAAGGCAAGATTTCCCCGCGTGAAAACATTTGATGAATATGACTTTACTCTTCAAAGCGGCGTTACCGCCGAACAGATGAAGCGCCTTTGCGATTTCCTGTGGCTTGAGCAAGCATTTAATGTCATGTTTCTCGGTGCGCCCGGTGTCGGCAAGACCCATCTCGCTACTGCCTTGGGCGTTTCTGCTGCGGAAGCCGGTTATCATGTGGCCTTTGTTACACTGGAGACTCTAATACGATTACTCAAAACAGCGGAAATCTCCGCCGCCAGCAAACGCCGTATGACCAGTATCAATCGAGCCTCACTCGTAATTCTGGACGAAATCGGTTTTATGCCGGTCTCGAAAACCGAAGCTAATCTGTTTTTCTCGTTTGTATCGAACTGCTATGAAAGCAAATCTCTTGTCCTTACTGTTGTTGACGCCCCATAATGACTGCCAATTGACGGAATATAATGCCACAAACTGACGGAACAAGTGGCCATAAATATCCTGAAAGCGCTTAACTATGACAAGACACTTGGGAGCCACGCAATGGTGAGATAAAGGGGATTCGCAGTTCGCTAATGGCGAATTCACTCATCCCCTTGTTAATCATAACGGGCAGATGATATAGGAGATTGCCTGGAAGGCATGGGCCACAGTGATTTCATCGACTACATTTTTTTTGGCGGCAGAAAGTTTTTCGCCATTGTAACCCACATCCTCCAAACCGCTGAGCCAACAACCCGCCTGATGATCCGGTATACAGGCAAATAAACCGGAGGCGCCTGTGCCCAGCGACACCCGTATACTGGATCGGCTTTCGATAAAAATTTCATAATGGCTTCCATAAGACTGATGCTGGTAACGATTCCTTCCCAGTCTTCACGTCCACTTTTTCTTCAGTGATGGGAGCAGTTGAATCTTGTTATGCCACTTCCCCTTGGATCACCAGTTTCACCATGTGATCATCAATGATCCGACGCCCATTCTGCGCGCCATACAACAGGCAATGGGTGCAGAGCTTGTTGACCATCCGGGCTGCCCCGCTGGAGAAGAGAAAAATCTCATCCAGCGCGCCATCCGAAAAAATATCCCGTTCAGCGCCGGCGTAAATCAAATGCTGTTTCACATAATCCCCAACCTGCGATCGGTCGAAGTGTGCAAGTTTGCATTGTAGGTCAATGCGTTGTCGGATGGCGGCATAGGCCTGGAGTTGGAATTTTTCCCACAACTCGCTCTGACCGACAAGGATTAGAGCCATGGGGCTCATAGCGTCCATCCGAAAGTTCAGTAAGAAACGGACCTCCTCCAGCATCTCGCGATCCAGCAAATGAGCTTCGTCCACGACGACAATCGGTTGCAGGTGATGGATGCCCCGCATCAGTTCGACTTCCCGATGCAACTGTTGTTTAGCGTCACCCCGATAAAACTTGGATTCAACCCCCAACTGATTCAGCAACCCCTTGTAGAAGTGCCGGGGCGTCAGTTTGGAATCCGCGAGATAGAGCAGTTTGAAGCGCCCAGGATCCAGCGTGTCTTTGAACCTGCGGATGGTGGTGGTCTTTCCAGTTCCGCAATCTCCGGTTACCACCATGAACAACTGCCGCCGCGCTGCATATTCCATACGCCCAAGCGTCTCCTCCAGCATGGAGGATATGAAGAGTTGCTCCGTTGGAATGTCTCGAGAAAACGGTGAGGCCGACAATCCATAAAAGGATTCAAACATGGGACTTACCGTCCTTTCGCCGATAGGAGACGACCGGGGTCTGTCGTTCTTTACGTGTTTGGTTCTGCTTGGTTGCCGCTTGCAAAAGTCTTGAATCCACAGCCGGGTGAGGTTGCATATGAGGCGGCAACTTGGGCCGGGTACCTGTTCGTTCGCCGATAACCAGTTGGCTGACATTCCAAGGGGCGTGCCCCTCGTATTCCAAGGTGAGCGTGGAAATGTCGGCAGGATCATAAACGACACTTACGGTGCACCCGATAAAGGGAAGCCCCGCCTCGTACTTCTTGTTCATAAAGCTGATGCATCCTGCCTTGTCAACCTTGCGCTCCTCAGTATGCAGAAAGGCATCGGCGATGGTTTTGGCATCCAGAAACCGGAGCGGTTTCTGGATGCCGTTGTAAGCGGCAGCCGGACTGATATCCTTCCCCAGGGCGGAATGAGGTTTGTTTTGGTAGCATTCATCCAACCACACCCAAAACAATTTATTGAGGTGATCCAATGTTAGCGGTTTCTCTAATCGAGCCTCTGCTAAAAATGAATCCACCACTCGATTCCAACGTTCAACTTTTCCAGTTGAATATTCCGTGATGGCGGAGCCACCTAATCTCCTAAAATGGAGCCACACGTTCCGTTATGTAGAGCCATCGAGTTGATGGTGGGAGCCACCCTTTAGGATGGCTCCTTTTAACAAGAGTGTTATTAAGGGATGCGTCGTTTTCTCCTGACTTGACCGAATTAGTGCA
>DHGV01000016.1:21379-22494 GCA_002402945.1 Pelotomaculum sp. UBA4789 | reverse complement strand
TCACAAATAGCGGTCAAGTCAGGTTCTATATTCTATCTCTGACAGCAAAATCCTGTTTAGCCCGGCTCCAAAGGCCAAAACTTTATGTATCCGTCCGCAGCAAGCAGGTTCGGTGCTATCGCGCCTGATTCCTTAGCTGCTCAGATACTGCAGGTAAGAACTGTCCTCTTGTCACACTTGTCGCCTTATAAAAAGAAAAACCGGAACTGGTTGTCCGGTTTAAGTTTATATTAATAACATGTGTAAAAATACTACTTGCCACTGGCCGCCTTGATACGCGTGATAGCGCGCCGCAGGGCCAATTCCGCCCGTAAGGTATCAATGTCAGGGACCTTTGAAGCAAGCCTTTCTTCTGCTCTTTTCTTGGCTGCCTCGGCCCTGGCTACATCTATTTCATCGGTCCGCTCGGCTGCAGTGGCCAGAACGGTAACCTTGCTGTTCCGGACCTCCATGAACCCGCCGCTAACCACAATACTGTACTTCTTGCCCTCTTGCTCTACTCTCATGATACCTACATTAAGGGATGTGATGAGCGGAGTGTGTCCGGGGAGTATCCCCAGTTCTCCATCAGCGCCGGGCGCCACCAGAAAATCCACATCCTCGCTGAAAACTTTCTTCTGAGGAGTTACGATTTCGAGTCGCTGTTTATTTTCCGACATATTGCGTACTCCCCTCTATGCTCCGAGTATTTTCTTGCCTTTTTCCACTGCCTCTTCAATACCGCCCACCATNNGGCATGTCATCATGCTTGCCGTCCAGGATTTCCTGGAAGCTGCGGATGGTTTCCTTCAGAGTGACAAACTTGCCAGGCATGTTGGTAAAGGTTTCAGCCACGTGGAAAGGCTGCGACAGGAACTTCTGCAGTTTCCGGGCGCGCGCCACCGTGAGTTTATCCTCGTCAGAAAGTTCTTCCATACCAAGGATGGCGATGATGTCCTGCAGTTCCTTATAACGCTGGAGCACTTTCTGAACGCCGCGGGCGACGGAATAGTGATCATTTCCCACAACCAGCGGGTCAAGAATCCTGGAAGTGGAGTCCAGGGGATCCACCGCCGGGTAAATACCCAGCTCGGAAATCTGCCGGGACAAAACAACAGTGCCGTCCAGGTGGGCAA
>DHGV01000016.1:1197-21357 GCA_002402945.1 Pelotomaculum sp. UBA4789 | reverse complement strand
TCGGCAGGCACGTAGACGGCCTGCATGGAGGTGACTGAACCTTTCTGGGTGGAAGTGATCCGCTCCTGCATCTGGCCCATTTCAGTGGCCAGGGTGGGCTGATAACCAACCGCGGAAGGCATGCGGCCCAGCAGCGCGGAAACCTCGGAGCCAGCCTGGGTGAAACGGAAGATGTTATCAATGAACAATAATGTGTCGGCGCCTTCTTCATCACGGAAGTACTCAGCCAGGCACAGTCCTGTCAGGGCCACCCGCAGGCGGGCTCCCGGCGGCTCGTTCATCTGGCCGAACACCATGGTCATTTTTTCCAGAACGCCGGACTCGGTCATTTCACGCAAAAGGTCATTGCCTTCACGTGTACGCTCGCCCACACCTGCAAACACCGAGATGCCGCCGTGGTGCGTGGCGATGTTATTGATTAACTCCTGAATAACAACGGTCTTGCCTACTCCGGCGCCGCCGAACAGGCCGATCTTGCCGCCTTTGAGGAAGGGAACCAGCAGGTCAACAACCTTGATGCCGGTTTCCAGCTGTTCCGTCTTGGTTGACTGGTCAACCAGCAGCGGAGCAGGTCGGTGAATAGGATAGCGCTTCTCGCTTTCAATGGGTCCTTTGCCGTCGATGGGCTCACCAAGGACATCAATAAGCCTGCCCAGGGTTAGCTTGCCAACCGGAGCGGAAATAGGAGCACCTGTGTCCACCACTTCCATGCCCCTGACCAAACCGTCAGTCGCGGACATGGCCACACTGCGAATGGTGTTATTGCCCAGGTGCTGGGCCACTTCCAGAGTCAGGTTAAACTTGCGGCCAAACATATCTTCCTTGTCGCTCGTAATTTTGATAGCGTTAAAAATTTCTGGGACCTGGCCGGGCGGAAAACGCACGTCCACCACGACGCCGATAACCTGTACAACTTGACCAACGTTCATTCGCTTCGCTTACCTCCTTCGCAACATTTTACTCCAGGGCNNGCCCGGTTCATGACCAGCGTTAAATTGTCAATCATTTCATCTGCGTTCTTAGTCGCATTGTCCATGGCCGTCATCTGAGCGCTGTAGAAACCGGCTTTTGTCTCTAAAAGACCCTGGTAAATGGCGTTCTCAATATATTTCGGCAGCAGTTCGGCCAGCACCGCTTCTGCGGAAGGCTCATAAATATANNTTGACCATCATCGGTGTCTGCACCATCACGTTTACGAACTGGCTGTAAATCAGATAGACCACGTCATATTCTTCTTTTGAATACTTGTCAACAACGAAGGAGACAATATCCCTGGCCGAAGCGTACTTGATATTATCACCCAGCCCGATGTACTCCTTGGCGATATTATAACCGCGGCGCTGGAAAAAATCGCGGCTTTTGCGACCCACGACAATAAGGCTGGCATCCGCCCCTGAACCCTTAATTTCCTGGGCTGCCTTCCTGATCACATTGCCGTTGAAGCCGCCGCAAAGTCCCCGGTCAGCCGTCATGATAATGAAAGCCACTTTTTTCGGCTCGCGCACTTCCAGCAGCGGGTGACTAGCCCCGCCGGAGGCCACAGCTACCCGGCCCAGCACACCCTGTATCCGCTTGGAATAGGGCCGCGCTGATATAACCGATTCCTGTGCCTTGCGCATTTTCGCCGCCGAAACAGCTTTCATCGCTTTGGTGATTTGTTGAGTGCTCTTAATACTCTTAATCCGGCGCCGGAGATCTCGTAAATTTGCCATTTAATATTTCACCACCTTTAAAGTGGATCTCGTTTTTCGAAACATAAAACCCTGACAGGATTTACATGATTTTTCTTGATTTACAGGATATTTAGATGTAAAAATATTATTTAAAATCTTGTTAATCTTTTTTAAATCCTGTTAATCCTGTCTATTTTTTACCCTACAGTCCGCGGGCGGACTTAAAACCTGCCTTGAATTCTTCGATCGCTGCAAGCAGTTCTGTTTCAATAGTTTTCAGCTCGCCGGTCGCCCGAATGGCTTCGCCGATAGCTGGCTTGTTCGCCTTCATATACTTCAAAAGCTCTGCTTCAAAAGGCTGAACCATTTCCACCGGCATATCATCCAGGTAACCCCTGGAAGCTGCAAAAATGCTCATGACCTGGTCTTCGATCGGCATGGGCACATACTGGCCCTGTTTCAAAAGTTCCACCATGCGCTCACCACGGGTCAGCTTGGCCAGCGTTGACTTGTCCAGGTCGGATCCGAACTGGGCAAAGGCAGCCAGTTCACGGTACTGGGCGAGGTCAAGGCGCAGGCTGCCGGCAATCGATTTCATGGCCTTCACCTGAGCGGCGCCGCCAACCCGGGATACTGAAATACCCACGTTAACCGCGGGGCGTACACCGGCGTAAAAGAGGTCAGGCTCAAGGAAAATCTGGCCATCTGTAATAGAAATAACGTTTGTCGGGATATATGCTGAAACGTCACCCGCCTGGGTTTCAATGATGGGCAGAGCGGTCATGGAACCGGCGCCCAGGTCATCCGAAAGCTTGCAGGCGCGCTCCAAAAGCCGGCTGTGCAGGTTGAATACATCACCCGGATATGCTTCGCGTCCGGGAGGCCGGCGCAGCAGCAGGGAAAGTTCACGGTAAGCTGATGCCTGTTTGGAAAGGTCGTCGTAAACAATCAGCACGTGTTTGCCCTGAGCCATGAATTCCTCACCCATAGCGGCTCCCGCAAAGGGAGCGATATAGAGCAGGGGAGCCGGGTCGGCTGCGGTAGAGGACACGATAATGGTATAATCCATCGCGCCTGTGTCAGTCAACCGCTGCAGCACGTTGGCCACAGTGGATTGCTTCTGTCCCACAGCAACGTAAATGCAGATCACGTCTCCGCCTTTTTGGTTGATGATCGCGTCGACCGCGATAGCAGTCTTGCCGGTCTGGCGGTCGCCAAGGATAAGTTCACGCTGGCCGCGGCCGATGGGAATCATGGAATCGATAGCCTTGAGCCCCGTCTGCAGCGGCTGGTGCACGGACTTCCTAAAGATAACACCTGGAGCAATTTTTTCAACCGGGCTGAATTTATCGCTTTTAATGGGCCCTTTACCGTCCAGCGGCTGTCCCAGAGGACTTACTACACGGCCAATCAGGCCGTCTCCCACTGGTACAGACACGATCCGGCCGGTGCGCTTGACAGTGTCACCTTCCTTGATGTGCTTGTAAGGACCGAGAATAACGCAACCGATGTTGTCTTCTTCCAGGTTAAGAGCCATCCCGAAAACGCCACCCGGGAATTCTAGCAGCTCCATGGACATACATTCGGTTAAACCGTAAATACGGGCGATGCCGTCACCGATCGTGATAACGGTACCTACGTCGGTCATCTCGATCTGGGCCTGGTACTTATCTATCTGCTGCCGGATAATCGAGCTGATTTCTTCAGGTCGCAAATTCATCTACTGGTTTCACCCCTATCTAGTTAACTTATTGCCTTAAGGCTCTCTTTCATGGAAGCCAATCTGGTCTTGACACTGCCGTCTATAATTTTGTCCCCCATACGAACCACAACACCGCCGATAACGGACGGGTCTACGGTGAAAGAGGTCTGCACTTTTTTGCCGGCCAGCTTGCCCAGGATCTGGTTCAGATCACCCTTTTCCTTGTCGTTCAAATCTACCGCTGAAGTAATCTGAGCTGCTACTATGTTCCGGCCGGCATTGGCCAGAGCGACAAACTCGGCCACTATGTCCGCAAAATACGTCTCGCGGCGGCGGTCTACCAATAAGGCAAGGAAGTTACCTGTTATATCAGAGATTTTTCCTTCAAACAACTTGGCTAATGTTTCTTTTTTAGCAGCAGGGGTAATCTGGGGGTGGTAAAGCAATCTTTGCAGATCGGGGCTTTCTTCAATGACCTTTTCGATCGCTGTAAGTTCCCCTTCTACCACGTCCACCATGTTTTTGTATTTTGCTAAAACTTTTTCTTCTGAGGCAATCTCATACAATGCTGCTGCATAACGCCTCGCTACAGGCCCCCTCATTGTAATTCCCCTGCCTCTTTAATGAAGTCATCGATCATGCCGCGCTGAATATCTTCAGACATTGTCTTGTTAATAATTTTACCGGCAACCAATATAGACAGTGATGCAACCTGCTCACGCAGTTCTGTTATAGCTTTTAATTTTTCGCGTTCAATTTCAGCAAGGGCGGTTTCCTTCAGCTTTCCTGCCTCATTCTTTGCGTTGCCAATAATTTCTGAAGCTTGATCTTCGCCTGCCTTGGTAGCCTTCTGAATAATTTCCTGAGTTTGCTCCCGGGCACGCCGCATTTCAGCCTCATAACCGGCTTTGAGCTGTTCCGCTTCCTGCCTTTCCTGTTCGGCGGCAGCAATACTGTTGGCAATATGGGCAGAACGGTCTGTCAGCATTTTGACTACAGGCTTGTAAACCACCATACGCAAGAATATTACTAAAATTATAAAGTCAACTATCTGTGCAAGTATTGTTGCGTTAAACTCTAACCCCACTAATGATCTCCCTCCTTCCACCTCTTGTGGACAAAAGGAGGCTTAGCGTCAAACGGTAGTATGTTTAGCAGTTGGATTAAAGGAATTCGGCTGCTCGCCGAATTCCTTTATAATTTGCTTCGTACTGCCAAGATAATCACACAGTAATAATAAAAATTGCATGATAAAGTATTTGATTATCCTACTGCCGGAACTACTACCGCTGCGCTACGCCTTTTTTGCCATGACAGATGAACTTGTTCTCAACCACCAACCTTACCAAAGAGCATGAAAGCGATAACAACACCAATGATGGGCATGGCTTCGATCAGACCAACTGAGATAAACATAAGGGTCATAATGTTACCCCTTGCCTCCGGCTGACGAGCGATACCACTAACCGCTGCACTGGAGACTAATCCGTCACCAATACCAGCGCCCAGAGCGGCAAGACCTACGGCTAAAGCTGCACCTAAAGCTGCACCTGCTCCTACTTCCATTCATTTCCCCCCCCTTCAAAATAAAATTTAATTCAATGGCTATAAAACAACTTGATGCCTGAAACGACTGCCACAAAAACCAGCTGTTTTCAGCTCGTTTTTAGTGTTCGTCGGACACAGCCTGGGCAACGTAAACAATGCTGAGCATGGTGAAAATAAACGCCTGGATACATCCTACAAAAATACTGAAAGCAAGCCAGACAACGGAAACCAGGAAACCACCGAATACATGCATCCAGCCGCCCAGCAAGCCCAGCAGCACAGCTATCAACACCTCACCGGCGTAAATGTTGCCGTAAAGACGGAAGGTCAGCGTTATCGGCTTGGAAAGGTCTTCAATAATCGTAATTGGCAGGAAAAACACAAATGGCTTGATGAAGTGCTTGAAGTAGCCCAAACCTTTGTACCTGATCCCGAAGATGTAGATTAACAAGAAGGTGCACAGGGCCAAACCCAGGTTGGTGTTATAGTCGGCCGTCGGCGAACTCAGGGTGGGAACAAGGCCAATCAGGTTGGAAACCAAGATAAATAAGAAATAAGTAAATACAATACCCATCAACGCGTCTCCCTTTTTGGGGTCCATGTTATCGTTGACCAAGCCCCTGATGAACTCCCAGCCCATCTCAAAAACGTTTTGAGCCCCTTTGGGCCTGTTCATACTCATGTTCCGCGTAGCCATTATGCCAAACAGCAGCACCACAGCCATGACAATCCAGGTCATGATCAGGGTTTTCGGGTTAAAAGCCAAATCAGTGTTGCCAACGGTCAAATGCCAGGCGCCATTGTGCGGCCACCCCCAAAAATTCAGGAGTTCTTCTACATGCTCTAAACTCATCATATTTTTTTCTCACCCCTTTCTCAATAAGCTTTTTATTTATTTTAATAGAGTTGGCCTCTCCGGCTTCCGGCAAGAAATACCCATGGCCATGCAAAAAGCCCCCAGGGTAAAAATCAAAGGAACAATAAAAAAACCCGCCCCCGTAGCATAAATATTAATCCAGTGGGTTTGGGCAACATAAAACAGTACTGCAAACATTATGGAAAGGCGCAGGGCGAAACCGGCTTTCATATTGGCGTTCGCCTTGGGGACCGCCATGTGTACAATAGTACGCATCCTTCTGCCCAGAAAATAAGCATTCCACATGCCCACGGCTAATCCGGCCACAAAACCCCAGACAACGGGATCGCCAGGCCGCACATACAAAACAAGGCACAGAAATGCCAATATAAAGGCGGATATTCTTAATGTCCTGGCCAGCTGGCCATCAAAATCCCAGTCGTGCACTTACCCTACTCCCTCTCAAAAAAACCCGTAAGTGTTTTATAGACACCGATGACTCCCACGGCAAGCCCAATCAGCACACCTGCCAGCAGGAACCAGGGTTCGGTACCAAGCCTGCCATCCAGGTATTTGCCTCCGTAGTAGCCCAGCACCACTGTAATAGAAAGCTCCACGCCAATGGTGGTGGTTACAGCAAGCGCCTGCAGCGCGCTGTTCGGTGGCTTTTTTTTTGTTTCTTTATCATCTATATCTTTTTTTTCGGTCATACAGAATAAGGCCCTTGAAAAACCTTTGAATACATTGTACAAAATCCTGCAAATGCAGATTCTTTGATAGATTCTACAAAAATATTGTTATTCCTCCAACGCTATGATAATTTTTATCATTAATTATTAAAAATTTTACTTCATCAGCGGCGAGGCCGGGGGGTAAACTCATCAGGCTTTATATTTGAAAGCCCTGCCCAGCACATGATCGCCTGAACAATTCTTTGAGACGCGCGTCCGTCACCATAAGGATTAACAGCCATGGCCATTTTGTTATAAAAAAGCTCGCTGTCTAAAAGCTTCCTGGTCTCACCCGCCACCTTTTCCCTGCAGGTGCCGACCAGCAAAACAGTACCGGCTTCCACCGCCTCGGGGCGTTCGGTGGTATTGCGCAGCACCAGCACCGGCCTGCCCAAGGATGGAGCCTCCTCCTGTATGCCGCCTGAATCGCTCAGCACCAGGTAAACGCGGCTGATCAGGTTGACAAAGGGCTGGTAATCCATCGGCTCAATCAGGTGTACCCCGGCCAGGCCGCCAAGCTCTTCCTCCGCCACGCTGCGCACAGCCGGATTCTTGTGCACGGGGAAGACTACTTCCACGTCAGGGTAGCATTCCACAATCCCGCGCAGGGCACGGTATATTTCCCGCATCGGCTCACCCAGGTTTTCCCGCCGGTGGGTTGTGACCAGCAACACCCGGCGGCTGCTGTAATCAATCGCGTTCAGGACGTCATCATCAAAATGGTAGTCCGCCTGCACGGTTGTCAGCAGAGCATCAATAACCGTATTACCGGTAACATAAATCATATCGGGGGAAACACCTTCATCAAGCAGGTTTTTTCTCGCGGTTGCCGTAGGGGCGAAATTGATATCAGCCAGCACTCCGGTCAGGCGCCGGTTGATCTCCTCCGGAAAGGGAGAGAACTTATCGCGGGTCCTGAGCCCGGCTTCGACATGTCCCACAGGAATCTGCAGGTAGTAAGCAGCCAGGGCAGCCACAAAAGTGGTGGTGGTATCACCGTGCACAAGCACCAGGTCGGGTTTTTCCTCCTGAAAAACCTGCTGCAGTCCGGAAAGGGCCCGGGCGGTGATATCAAAAAGGTTCTGCCCCTGCTGCATGATATTCAGGTCATAGGCAGGACTGATGTCAAACAAAGACAGCACCTGGTCCAGCATTTCCCTGTGCTGGGCCGTGACGGCCACCCGGCAGCTGATGATTTCCGGGTGTTTCTCAAGTTCTTTAACCAGGGGCGCCATTTTAATCGCTTCAGGCCTGGTTCCGAATACAGTCAATATTTTTAACAATAGGATATCCTCCGCCCCGGCTATTATATTCTTAATAAAACGAAGCTGAAGTACAGCCAGCAATGTTTTAAGAAAAAATATTCAGGCCTCCGGCTGGTAGTGCACCAGTTCTACCCCGGCCTCTTCAAAAAGCTCCAGGGCCATGGGGTCTGGGTATTCACCCTGGAACACGATCTTCCTGATTCCCGCATTGATCAGGATCTTGGCGCACAGGACACAGGGCTGGTGAGTAACATAATATACAGACCCCTTAATGGCTATGCCATGCACTGCGGCCTGAATGATGGCGTTTTGCTCCGCGTGGAGCCCCCGGCAAAGTTCATGACGCTGGCCGGAGGGCACTCCTTTTTGTTCACGCAGGCAGCCTATATCCAGGCAGTGCCTCAAGCCCGCCGGGGCGCCATTATAACCGCTGGCGAGAATTCTTTTGTCTTTGACAACCACAGAACCCACCTGCCTTCTGAGGCAGGTTGAACGCGTGGCCACAACATTCGCTATGCTCATGAAGTATTGATCCCAGCCCGGGCGGGATATGGGGCATGGGGCGCAGGCTGTGGGCTGATCCTTGGTTTCATTGCTGTTTTCAGGCTCGTTTCTCATATAAACCTCACAATTCGGATGTCGGTCGTCGGACGTCAGACGTCGGTATATACTGCATTCCAATTTGGTCATATAACGCCGGTCAAATGTAGGGTCGGATTTATCCGACCATTTAATCGGGGACATTCCTCCTAAGGAGGTGTGTCCCCGTTCCGCTGTCTGGTATCGGTTAACGGAGAATACATCAGGGCAAGGTTTCGGATTTTTGTAGGTCGGCTTTAGCCGACCATTGTGCGACTAAAGTCGCACCTACAATTCCCCACGTCTCATTTCTCACATCTCATGTCTTAATACAGAGGATACTTTTCGCAGATGCCGGCCAGTTCGGTCGTCGGTCGTCAGACGTCAGACATCGGACCAATCAATATAAAGGGTACTTTTCACAGATACCGGTTACTTTTGTCCGGGCTTTTTTCAGTTTACTCTGGTCATCGCGGTTGGTGATGGCGTAGTCCATTATTTCCGCGATCTGGTTCATGTCCTCTTCAACCAGGCCGCGCGTGGTAACCGCAGGTGTGCCAATGCGGATACCGCTGGCGGTATTCGGCGGCTGGGGATCATATGGTATGGCATTTTTATTTACTGTCACGCCTACGATATCAAAAAGCTCCTGTGTTTCCCGGCCTGTTATTTTCTTGCCTCTTAAATCCACCAGGATCAGATGGTTGTCGGTACCACCAGACACCAGGTCAAACCCTCTCTCCAGCAGGGCTGAGGCCAGCGCCCCAGCGTTTTTGACAACCTGCGCCTGGTATTCTTTAAAGCTGGGCTCCAATGCTTCTTTCAGGGCAACCGCCTTGGCCGCGATCACATGCATCAGGGGACCGCCCTGGATGCCGGGGAAAACAGCCTTGTTGATTTTTGCGCCGTACTTGTTCCCATCCCGGCTTAAAATCAAGCCGCCCCGCGGGCCGCGCAGGGTTTTGTGGGTAGTGGTGGTAACCAGATCAGCGTGCGGTACCGGGCTCATATGCAGGCCCGCTGCTACCAGGCCGGCGATATGGGCCATATCAACCATCAGGTAGGCGCCTACCTCTTCGGCTACTTCCTTCATTTTATAAAAATCAATCTCTCGGGGGTAGGCGCTGGCGCCCCCGATAATCAGTTTTGGTTTGCTTTCCATGGCCGCAGCAAAGAGCTGTTCGTAATTGATCCGGCCGGTTTCCTTATCCACACCGTAAAACGCGTTCTTGAAATAAGCTCCGGATATATTAATCGGGCTGCCATGGGTGAGGTGCCCCCCGTGGGCCAGGTCCATGCCCAGGATCGTGTCTCCGGGTTTCAACAGGGCAAAATACACAGCCGTGTTGGCCTGGGCGCCGGCATGTGGCTGCACGTTGGCATAGTCAGCCCCGAACAATTCCTTCGCCCGGGCAATTGCCAGGTTTTCCGCTATATCCACATGCTCGCAGCCGCCGTAATAGCGGCGTCCCGGGTAGCCTTCGGCATATTTGTTGGTCAAAACCGATCCCTGCGCCTCCAGTACCGCCCGGCTGGCTATGTTCTCCGAGGCGATTAATTCCAGTGTCCGCCGCTGACGCCGTATTTCAAGTTCTATGGCCTGGTATATTTCCGGGTCAACTTCAGAAAGAGGCCGCATTAGATTCATATTAAACCCTCCCCCTACACCGGCTGTTCACTCTACCGGCTGCCACCATAATATTTTTGTTCGATGAGACTGATTTTATTTACCCGGGTGGCATGGCGCCCCCCCTGAAACTCCGCTTCAAGCCAGACCTTGACAATATCCCTGGCCAGGCCGCACCCGATCACTCGCTCGCCCATGGTCAGGATATTGGCATCATTGTGTTCCCTGGCCGCGCGGGCCGAAAAGGTATCGTGACACTGGGCCGCCCTGATGCCGGGCGCCTTGTTGGCAGCTATGGCCATGCCTATGCCTGTGCCGCAGCAAAGCACGCCTTGATTAAAATCACCGCTTTGCACCGCCTCAGCTACTTTGAGAGCGATATCAGGGTAGTCCACCGGATCCTCTGAAAATGTTCCCAAATCACTATATGCTATGCCGCTCTCCTTGAAAAAGCCGGCGATATCATTCTTCAGCCTGAAACCCCCGTGATCACACGCCAGGGCTATCTTCATTTTCCTCAAACCCTTTCTTTCACCATGCAATTTGCAGGGATAGATCTACTAACACTGTTCTACGGCAGATAAATATTCCCCTCTAAAAACAAGCATAATAATCCGTCGGCAGGTACTGGCTTCGCTGTTTCTTTAGTCTTGATCAACAAGCTTGTCCAGCACGCGGCTGATCAGCTCTTCGAGGCTGCAGGCGCACCGGCGGTAAACATCCAGAGACTGCCCGAGGGGGTCTGCAATATCGCTCCCGTAACCGGCAAAATCAGCAAGGGTAAATGCCTTTTTGTGATAGCCGGGAAACAGAATATTAAGCTGTTTGAGATGCTCCCGGGTCATTGTTAAAACCAGGTCGGCCTCCTGCACCATTTCCCGGGTTAACACAGACGCCCGGTAATCACTCATGTCAATCCCCTTCCAAGCCATGGCTTCCACAGCAAAGGGAGTGGCGGCTTCTTCCGGCGTAGCTGCCAGGCCGGCAGAACAGACCTCTATACTGCCGCCGGACCCAAACCTGTCCTCCAAAAGCCTGCCCGCCAAGGCCTCTGCCATATTGCTGCGGCAAGTGTTTCCGGTACAGACAAAAAGTATTTTAATAGGAACATCACCACCTTATGCATATTTTAGGGATGTCTGTTAACTGAAAACCGGGTAAATTATACCTGTATAATACGCCCTCCGGCTGCTTTCTTTAACCGGTTCATAACCGCCAGCCCAACGCCTTTTCCCTCCAGGCCCTCAGCAAGTATAATATCCACACCCAACTCGTTAAAACGGCGCAGGGCGGAGTATAATGCCGCGGCAACCGTTTCAGGCCTGTCCCTGCGCCCGGCAATAACAGCCTCCCCTACAGCAGAAAAATCACTGCTGTCAGAATAAGTCAGGATCCCGGCCCGCCTGCCGCAGCTCTTTTCTTCAAGAGCCAGTTCCATGATTTTCCGGGCTACTGCCGCCGGGCTGCCTGTCACCAGCAGAAGCGGCGCGCGGGGCGCGTAGTGAATATATTTCATGCCGGGAGAACGCGGGNNTCTCCCAGGCAGGCTTCCAGTTCCTCCAGGGTGATGCCCCCCGGCCTTAAAATTACCGGAATACGGGAAGTCAGGTCAAGAACTGTTGATTCAACCCCGATCCCGGCCGGCCCTCCGTCCAGAACAGCTTCGATCCGGCCGTCAAGATCCTGCATCACGTGCTCCGCCCGAGTTGGGCTCGGCCTGCCCGACAGGTTGGCGCTGGGCGCCGCCACCGGTACGCCGGCTGCCTTAATGAAAGCCAGGGCTACCGGGTGGTCGGGCATGCGGACCGCTACGGTCGGCAGCCCGGCGGTAACTTCACCAGGCACCTCCCTCGCCGCCGGCAGGATCAGGGTAAGCGGGCCGGGCCAAAAAGCGTCCATCAGCAATACCGCCTTGCCGGGAATATCTGCCGCCAGGGAGCGCAGCTGGCTGCGGGAAGCGACATGTACAATAATCGGGTTGTCCGGCGGGCGCCCCTTCGCCTGAAATATCCTGGCGACTGCCCTGCCATTTGTTGCGTCAGCCCCAAGCCCGTATACTGTTTCGGTGGGAAATGCCACCAGCCCTCCGCTGCGCAGGATCAGCCCGGCCTCGTTTATGGCGCTTTCATCCGGGTGGACCGGATCAACTTTTATGTATCGTGTGTTTATTTGGTTTCCAGACAAAGCATGCGACCTCATATCTGAATTTTGAGCACCCTGACATTTTTCAATTATAATGTGTCCTATCCCTGTTTTCAACCCTATCATCTAGTTGAGCCATCCATTATGTATAATCCTCAACCCTTTAAATCTGGAATCTTCCTCAAGGCCTGGAATGTTTAATGGTCGGCTTTAGCCGACCTTATATTCGGGGACATATCCTGGTTTCGGATGTGTCCCCGTTCCTCTGTCTTTTATCATGCAACGATATTAACAGAAGCATAATCTTTCACTTAGAAAGAGTTGTCCGAGTATCACTTAAAGTTAGGAGCAGTCAGGACCGTCCCCGTTGTCAGTCAGGAGCAGTCAGGACCGTCCCCGTTGTCAGTCTTCACTGCACTGCCGTTCGCCTGTAGGGCGGGCTTTAGCCCGCCAAGCCTTTGTGCGACTAAAGTCGCACCTACAATTTTAGGTCTTTCTCACATCTCATTTCTCACATCTTAATCTGGCCACAACAAGCCTGTCATGTCCGGCCAAGTCTTGTAATACTTTCGCTTCCCACACCTGTGCATCAAAAAGCGCTGCCGCGCCCCGCCCCTGATCCCAGCCAATTTCCAGCAAAAGGAAGCCGTCCCTTTTCAAAAAGGACTCCGCCTCCGGGATAAGCCGCCGGTAATGTTCCAGGCCGTCTGCTCCACCGTTAAGGGCAAGCTGCGGCTCAAACATTCTGACCTCCCCGGGCAGATTCGGGATATCTCTTTCCGCAATATAAGGCAGGTTAGCAGCGACAAGGTCGGTCCGGCCGGCATCCAGGCAGACTTTAAGCGGCTGCAGGAGGTCTCCCTGATAAAGGAGTATCCTGTCGCTGACATCATGTCTGACCGCATTGCGCCTGGCTACCTCCAGCGCTTCGCCGGAGCGATCGGTCGCATAAACCAAAGCCTCCCGGTTGTAAAAAGCCAGGCTGACAGCAATAGCCCCGCTGCCGGCGCCAACATCTATCACAACCGGAGATGAAGGCAATATTTTGAGCGCTGTTTCCGCCAGCTGCTCGGTTTCCGGACGGGGGATCAAGACCGCGCGGCTGACAAAAAAATCAAGGCCCATAAATTCCTTGTGCCCGGTGATGTATGCCACCGGCTCACCGGAGAGCCTCCTGGATGCCAGATTATTAAATTGAGCGGTTTCGTCATTTCCCAGCGGCCGGTTTAACTCACTGTAAAGCGCAGCTCTATCCAGGCCGGTAACATGAGAAAGGAGCGCCTCGGCGTCCAGGGCTGCTGAGACTATACCGCAAGCTTTAAATTTTTCCCTTGCTGTCCTGAGTGCAGATTTCAGTGTTACAGTCAAGTCTTTTCACCTCGTGTGCCCTGTGAGAAGACCATGCAATTCTGGTCTTAATCCATCTGTTTCAAACGTTCGGACTGGTCGGCGGTGTTCAGGGTGTCGATGATCTCGTCGAGATCACCTTCCAGCACTCCGTCAAGGCGGTGCAGTGTCAGGCCAACGCGATGATCGGTAACCCTGTTCTGGGGAAAGTTATAAGTCCTGATCCGCTCGCTGCGGTCCCCCGACCCCACCATGGATTTCCTGGAACTGGCTACTTTTTGCTGCTGTTCTTCCTGCATGCGCTCAAAGAGGCGTGCCCGCAGCACCTTCATGGCCTTGTCCTTGTTCTTGTGCTGCGATTTTTCGTCCTGCATCGAAACAGTAATCCCTGTCGGGATATGGGTAATGCGCACCGCGGACTGGGTGGTGTTCACCGACTGCCCGCCGTGTCCGGACGCGCAGAACACGTCTATTCTCAAATCGTTGGGATCAATATCAAGATCCACATCTTCCGCTTCCGGCAAAACCGCCACGGTGGCTGCTGAGGTGTGAATACGCCCACCCGACTCGGTGGTGGGGATACGCTGCACCCGGTGGACGCCGCTTTCAAATTTTAGACGGCTGTATGCTCCCCGGCCCTGAATGAGGCAGATCAGCTCCTTGAAGCCGCCAATATCGGTAAGGTTGGCGTTTAACACCTCTATCTTCCACCCCATCCGCTCGGCATAACGGGTGTACATCCGGTAAAGCACCGCCGCAAAAAGCGCAGCCTCTTCACCGCCTGTTCCGGCACGGATCTCCAGGATGACATTTTTCTCGTCGTAGGGATCTTTCGGCAGGAGAAGCAGCTTAAGGCGCTGCTCCAGGACGGCTTTCTTTTCCACAAGCTCATCCAGCTCTGCCTGGGCCATTTCCCGCATGTCGCCATCCTCTTCTTCGTCGAGGAGCGTCTTTGCTTCCTGTATTTCCCTTGCGATTTTCTTGAAATCACGATAGGCAGTCACGATCTCGGTCAAATCGGACTGGGTTTTTAAATACTGCTGCCAGCGCCCCAAGTCTGACATCGCCTCGGGATCGGCAATTAAAGCACCCAGCTCTTCATATCTTTCTTCAAGGCTGTCCAGTTTTCCAAACATTACTTAATATCCTCCTTCAGCACAGCCCCAAAAGCAGAAATCGCCACCTCCACCTGTCCATCATCCGGCGGGTTGGTAGTCAGTTTCTGAAGCCACATCCCCGGAGCTATCAAAAACCGGCACAATGGGGCAGCGGCGTACTTGCCTGACAGTTTAACCAATTCATAGGAAATCCCCGCTACCACAGGCAGCAGCAACACCCGGGAGAGGATCCTCCACCACAGCACCTGTTTTCCCAACAGGGAAAAAATCAATATGCTGATCACCATGACTATTAAAAGAAAACTGGTGCCGCACCTGGGGTGCAGGGTTGAATAACGCTGGACCCTGTCCGCCACAAGCTCGTCACCGGCCTCATAGGCGTTGATCACCTTGTGCTCCGCCCCGTGATACTGAAAAACACGCTTAATATCTTCCAGCCTGCCGATGGCCAGCACGTAAATCAGGAATACGGCAATCCGGAAAAATCCCTCGATAAGATTCTGCACAAGTGCGCCGGGGGCAAATATGATCAGCAGGTGGGCGGCGGCAGTGGGAAGCACGGCAAAAAGCAGGATCGCCAAGCCCAGGGACAGGACTATCGTGATGATCATTTCCTTTGCGGTCAGCTGTTCATCCTCATCATCGACAGCCTGGTTGGCTGAAAAGGACAAGGCTTCGATCCCCATGATCAGGGACTCGATAAGCACGACAACGCCGCGAACAAGCGGCCATTTTAAAAACGGCGCCTTCTTTGTGATTGAACCTACTGTCTTTTCATCAACGACAATAGTCTGATCCGGTTTCCGGACTGCGACAGCGCGGCTGTCCGGACCACGCATCATTACGCCCTCTATGACCGCCTGGCCTCCATACCGGAACGGTGAACCCATGATATCACCCCTTTAGTAAAAGTAGCAGAGCGCCAGCCCTGCTACTTGTGTTACTTCGTCAAGCCGTATTTTTTACGGAATCGTTCTGATCTGCCGCCCGTATCAACCGTCCGCTGGGCGCCGGTATAAAAAGGATGGCACCTGGAACAGATTTCTACCCGCAGTTCTGTTTTTGTTGATCCGGTTTCAAAGGACTCGCCGCAAACGCACGAGACCTTGGCATTCCCATATTTGGGATGTATGTTTTCTTTCACCGTACTCACCTCTCTTCATTCTTACAAAGGAACACACTTCGTAATTATAGCATACGTGATTACCGCCCGCAAGATAAACTGCTTTAACGTAATACAAAGAATAGCAGGGCTCTAATTCATTCGCACGAAAAAAATTGACTGGATTTACTGGAAAATCAGGATTTACTGGATTAATAATTTAATTAATAGTGGCCATGAATCAATTGATATCGTATTGTGCAAACAAATTCTTGTTTAAAAATATTAAAGTCAGTATTCAAATTCAGTATTCAATGAATATAAATTAAAATACTTAGAAATTGCATATTCTAAATCTTGTTAATCCAATCAAAAATCCTGTAAATCCTGTCAGCTTATTTATAATTACTTCTATCTCACTGGCTTGCTGAAGCTGCCCACAGTCAGGCCGGGCACTTCCCGCAGCATTTCAATCAGTTCCGGTATGCCCAGTATTTTTCCGCCGCCTGCCGGTAAATGCTTAAGCAGGAAGTCGGGATCTATATTAAGGTTGCGCAGCTGGACCAGGTCTATCCCGCTGCCGCTCACCAAGTCCAGCAGAGCAGCTGCTTCTTCTTCCCGGTCAGTAAGGCCGGGAAAAACAAGCAGGTTCAATGACGTGCAGACGCCGCTGGAAACCGCAATTTTTATTGACTGCCTGACATCCGGCAGCCCAAATCCTGCCGGCCGGTGATAGGCGTTATATGTTTCAGCTTGGGCGCCGATCATGGATACCCGGATAGCGTCAAGCCCGGCCCGGCAGATATCGGCGACGCCAACCCTGTGCCCGGCGTTGCTGTTCATGTTAATCGTGCCCGTACCGGCGAACGCCCTGATTTTTTCGATTGCCTGTACTATCGTCCGGGCTGCCAGGGCAGGTTCCCCTTCGCAGCCCTGCCCGAAGCTGATCATTGATCCGTCCCCTTGCTGGAGGTGGGGTATCGCAGCTTCGGCCACTTCCTCAGGCGTCGGGGTAAAATTTATCCGCGACTGGGGTGATGGACAACATTCCGCGGCCTGCAGGGAAATACAGCCCAGGCAGCCGGCGTTGCAGGCAGGAGAAACCGGGATGCCGCCTTCCCAACGCCCGTAAAATATGTTCTGGGCGGTATAGCAGTGATACTCCAGGCTGCAGCGGGCCAGCTGGCGCAGGATCCGGTTGCCGGGGTAACGTTTCAGCTTTTCATCAATCAGGGCCGGCAGCTCACCGGTATCGTAAAATGCCGGGTCCCAGCGCTGCGGGCTGTCGGTCTGCCTGACGGCGGCATAAAGCTCTCCGTCCCTGCACGCCACAGCGGTATACCCAAAGAGAGGCAGGGGCCTGGCAGCGCCATCTCTGCTGTATGCCGGCAACAGGACACGGGTAAAACCCTGGGGCAGGAGCGCGCCCACCGCCCAGGCCTGTCCTTCACGCCATGGGTTGCGCTTCAGCAGGGTAAAACGGCCGCTGGAGGTAATGCCTACGGGTTTTCCACCGGGGACCAGGACCAGGGAGGCTCCTGCCGGCAGTTTTTCCAGATCTTCTTCGGCCAGCTCAACAAACCTGTCTCCGGTGCGGCCGGCTGCGCGCAGGTTGTGGTGATCGTATAATTGTCCGTCATCACCGGCAAAGACCAGTTGGTACAGCATTTCCACCCCACTCTCACAAAATCCCAGATAGTTAAAGTGCGGATTCGTGTATCCCTGTTAATTTTATCGTTAAATGATACCCAGACAGAGGTACGGGGACACATCCGAAACCAGGATATGTCCCCGATCATATGTCCCCGATTATCTTTAATCCTCGCGTTGCACATCCTAATTTGACGAGTTCCGCCTGCCGATCGATGAGGTTTCGGCGCGCCGCAAATGCTGGAAAGCCTGCAGAAGATCGCGGTTTGTTTTCGTCCTCTTCATCTGTTCAACAAGCATCTCCATAGCATCCCATGGCGCCGCCCCGACGGTAGCCTTGCGGAACTGCCAAATCATCTCCAGCTCTTCTTTTGAAAGCAGAAGCTCCTCTTTGCGTGTTCCGGAACGCAGCGCGTCAATGGCCGGGAACAGCCTTCTCTCCGCCAGCCGGCGGTCCAGGATCAGCTCCATGTTGCCGGTACCCTTGAATTCTTCAAATATGACATCGTCCATCCTGCTCCCCGTATCAACCAGGGCTGTTGCCAGAATGGTCAGGCTGCCGCCTTCCTCCAGGTTGCGCGCCGCCCCAAAAAACCGCTTGGGCTTGTGCAGGGCTGAAGGGTCCACTCCCCCGGACAGCGTCCTGCCGCTGGGTGGGACTACCAGGTTATGCGCCCTGGCCAGCCGGGTTATACTGTCCAGAAGGATAACGACGTCAAATTTATGCTCCACCAGGCGTTTGGCCCGCTCGAGCACCATGTCCGCCACTTTGACATGGTTTTCCGGCGGCTCGTCAAAGGTCGAACTGACTACTTCGCCTTTTACGGAGCGCTCGATATCAGTTACTTCTTCCGGCCTCTCGTCAATTAAAAGGACCAGGAGCTGAATTTCCGGGTGGTTTGTGGTAATGCTGTTGGCGATCTCTTTAAGGAGGATAGTCTTGCCTGCTTTGGGCGGGGAAACGATCAAGCCGCGCTGGCCTTTACCGATGGGGGCCAAAAGGTCGATGATCCGGGTTGAAAACTTGTCCGGCTGTGTTTCCAGGGTTATCCGTTCCTGGGGATAGAGCGGCGTAAACCCGTCAAAGTGCAGTCTTTCAGCCGCCAGCTCCGGGTCAACGCCATTGATCTGTTCCACCCGCAGCAAGGCGAAATACCTTTCGCTGTCCTTGGGACGCCGCACCTGGCCGCCCACAAGATCGCCGGTGCGCATGTCAAAGCGCCTGATCTGTGACAGGGAAACGTAGATATCATCATTGCTTGGAAGATACTGAAAAGGCCTTAAGAAACCATACCCGTCAGGCAGGATTTCCAGAACTCCTTTAGCATACAGGAATCCGGTTTTTTCGGTCTGAGTCTTCTTGATTTCAAATACCAGTTCTTTTTTGCGCAGCTTATAATAGCCGGGCAGTTCCAGTTCCTTGGCGATTTTATAAAACTCGACCATGGTTTTGTTTTCTAGGTCAGTATATTTCAAAGGCAGCTCCCCTAACATAGGTGAATATTATTCAATTTTATAAATAAAGGGGGAGGGGGCTATACACCCCGCCGCCGCTTACGTTTAATTATATACGTTAAAAGCATGTACACAACAAACCATGCCAGGACAGCGTTAATAATGCTGCCAAACAGGAAGGGGTAGCCATGCTCAACCATCTGCGCTAAAAATGATCCGAAAAATGAGTCGCCGGCAACATGGAAAGCGGGACCGGAAATGTCACCCAGAATGGCTTTGCCAGTGATCATGTCCAAAGTATAGAAAAACGGCACAGCCAGCTTGAAGAAAATCACCGTGGCCACTGCAGACACTGCGTTGCAGCGTGTGAGGCGGGCAAAAAGGTAGGAAAGCGGAATGCTGATGATCGGGATGGGCAGAAAATCAAAGGGTAAACCAAATGCCACCCCCTGGGCTATTTTTTTGGTGTGTCCGGCAAACTCACCATCCTTTTATAATAACCCTTGACAATATCTAATACAGGGGTCGCAACCCTTCTCCTGAAAAAAATTATACTTTCAGCAAACACATTAATGCTCCTCATTTGTTCTTGACTGTTTCCCAGTCATCAAGAAATTTTTTTAACCCGGCGTCTGTCAGCGGGTGGCTGATCATCTGCATGATAATTTTGAAAGGCACTGTAGCGATATGCGCGCCCGCCAAGGCCGATTCAATGACATGAAGCGGGTGGCGGATGCTGGCAGCAATAACCTGGGACTTAATCCGGTGCAGTTCAAATATTTCCATAATATTGCTGACCAGTTCTATGCCGTCCTGGCTGATATCGTCATAACGGCCGATAAACGGGCTGACGTAAGTTGCCCCGGCCCTCGCGGCCAGCAACGCCTGGTTGGCCGAAAACACCAGGGTTACGTTGGTGCGTATGTTTTTTTCAGCTAATATTTTAGTTGCTTTTAAGCCCGCCGCAGTCATAGGGATTTTAACGACAATATTCGGGTGGATAGCCGCCAGTTCTTCCGCCTCGGAAACCATCCCCGGGGCGTCCGTGCTTATAACTTCGGCGCTGATGGGTCCGTCCACAATGGAGACAATTTCCCTGACCACCTGGGCAAAGTTGCGGCCTTCCCTGGCGATCAGAGAGGGATTAGTCGTAACGCCACAGATAACGCCAAGGGCATATGCCTCTCTGATTTCATCCACATTCGCGGTATCGATAAATAGTTTCAAACTTTCGCACCTCCCAATTCGGTCGTCGGTCGTCGGACGTCAGACATCGGTATATTCTGCATTCCTTTTTAGCAGTCGGATGTCAGATGTTGGACATCTTTATATCCTGCATTCTTATACGGGCGCCGGCCACCTGTA
>DHGV01000016.1:0-1047 GCA_002402945.1 Pelotomaculum sp. UBA4789 | reverse complement strand
TATTCTGGTTTCGAATGTGTCCCCGTTCCTGTGTCTGGTAACATATAACGACAGGATCAGCAGAAGTCGAGAGGTGTGTCCCCGTTCAATCAGAGACATGAAAACGCCTCCTCCATAGAGCTGTATTAAACAAGCGGTTTCCTGACCGCATTTAAAGCTCTATTATTCCGGGTACGGACGGAGAAGGCTGAAATTATGTTTTGCTTCTTTTACGGCGTGTCTTTTTGGATTTACTGGTATTGGCCAGACTGTCAAGGCATTTAAAACCATGCCGTGCAAGCTCGATAGTATCAACCTGCTTGATAACGTTTAAGTCATCCTCCGTCTCAGCGTAAATAATATTTACACTGTCACAGTTCCTGCAGTGCAGTTCCAGACAGTCCGAGAAAAGCTCAACCTCTATTTTGAGATTACCGCACTGACAGTATAAATCACCTTGTTCGGCAATTTCGTGAAGACAATTCAATACTTCATACATGATATCAGAATTATGAAAGTAACCCTCATCGTTTACATCGCCAACCAGATCCTCCAGTTCCTGCTCCTGGGTGTTTATGATCTGTCTCACTTTTGACTCCGGCCCGACATAGCCCAGTTCAAGGTCAGTGTCACCGCATGACAGCCGCGTCACATCACCTGACCAGAGTGATCTGCCGGTTACCTCCATGAAATGTTTGGTTTCGCATACCAGGCAGGGAAACTGAAACCTGTAAAATGAATGCTTTTTGGTGTTTATGATCAGTTTGACCGCTCCACATGAACAGTTTATGTTGACAGGCCTGCTTTTAGAGACTGTAAAACGCGAAAAATCGTGAAATTCCATTTTCCCACATACGGGGCAGCGCATGGCCATAACGGCGTTTGTAGCTATCAGCATGCTATATTCCCCCCCCTGAAACATTGCAAGAAAACCTCACAGGATTTAAATTATTTTTCTTGTTTCGCCGTTCAGGAGAAAAGTCCTTCTTTAAGCTGGTGTTTTAACTGTAAAAGGTCGCAATTTGTTGAAAAACCGCCAAATATTGTTTTTATGCTTTTATACTAGTA
>DHGV01000066.1 GCA_002402945.1 Pelotomaculum sp. UBA4789 | reverse complement strand
TTAGAGTGGATAGGTTGATGGCTAACGTTCAAGAAAATCATGGAGTAGTAACTAGATCAGAAGTCCAAAATGCATTTTATAATGGAAAACTAGAATATGAGTTTTTCATCAACAGCCCACAAGGGATTTCACAGGAATTAATGAATTTAAATGGACAGGTTGTTGGTAATGTTAAAATTATCATAACCAATGTTTGGAGGTAAAAATGAGTAAAAATAAAGTTCCTATATGGATTAAAAAAATAAAGCAAGAAATTATAGATGTTCTTGCGGAAAGTATGAATAAAGATTTAGGGGGCCCATTAAGTGTTTTAAGATATGGCAAGGGCAGTGATTATGGACTACTAGGGACTGTTTTTAAGTTAATAGGTGAAAATGAGAAAGCTAAGGAAGCATTCATGGAAGCATCTATTGCCTACTGGCCTTATGAAAGCGGTAAGCCGGAAGGAGGATGGCAGGAAGATGCAAATAAGCCTGAGTATATCTATGAAGAGAGGGCTGGTAACAGACAGATAAAGGCGGCTATATGTGCTTTCTTGGCTGGGGACAGGGAGAAGGCTGATCAAATATTTGCATGGGCCGGTGAAAACCTGGATATACCCAAATATGCGTTGGATTTTAACAGACCCGGAGGCCAGGGAGAGCACCTATGTTCAGGGGAACTTATCTTATGCCAGGCATATGTCGGGGCGCGGTTAGGCCGGTTCAGCGCTGCAAAAGAAAAAACAACAGAGGCCAAGAGTATTTTTGATTATTTTGTCAGAAATAAGAATAAAACGATTGATATGGAATACACCTACCAGTGTGAGGTGTTGATGAAACTGGCTGAATATAAGCTGAATCCCACCCCGGAGAACAAGGCAAAAGCCCAAAATGCTCTTATAGCTTACAAGAATGCCTGTCAAGAAAACATGAAAGGGCTTATGAACTACTTATATATTTTTGATTTTCAGGAAGCCTTCCCGGAAGTGTTCGACCCGGTTCTCTAACAGCAGGGAAGCAAGGGGACGGTCCGAGACCGCTGACAAAGTGACCTTTTTAAACCGCCTCGGCTTGTTCCCTAATTAAATAATGCTGATTAATTGTTCCTGCCACCCTATAAAGCCCGAAAGCTGATATTGTTGCCTGTCCAGAAGTTGCCATATAACCTGACTTTTGCAGTAAATTGGACGTAAGAACCGCCTTAAGCCCGCATAAACAGCGGATTTCTGGCGGTTTAATTTTTTCAGATAATCATAACGAATTATTTCATTTTTTGGAGTCTGCTAAAATTTTTTTTATTTCACTAAGGCTTCGAATTCTTTTCGAAAAATCCATACCAAACTCGGTACCAATATCCTCAAGTGTCTTATCATAATAATCAAAAAGATAGTAGTTCTGCTTCAGAAGGCTGCATTCGGCTTTTTCAAGGCTTCCCATAAGCTTTCCAATGCTGTATTTCCTCTTCGTCCGCAGTTCTAGTATTCTGGCAATAACGAGGGCAACAAAGCAGGTGAGGAAATGCGCCTGAATATGATCTTCCCGGGAAACATAAACTGGACGGGCTTCCAGATCGCTCTTGGTAACACGGAAGGATTCCTCAATTCGCCAGAGCCCACGGTACATGTCGATGATGGCATCGTTGGTTTCCTTATATTCACTGGTCACGATGACATAGTAACCATCGAACTGTTCTTCTTCTCGAATCTTGTCTTCATCCAGTTTCAGTTGCTTTCCGGTATTCATGATTTCTCCGGTATCTTTATCAAAGATGATGTTTTTCACATAACCTGCGGCGCCGTAGGAAGTGGTTCTTGTATAATGCCCGGGACTTTGAATCAGACTACGGGCTTTCTCAATGGCAGCTTCCCTTTCGGCTTTTGCCCGTTTCGCATATTTCTCGCTATAAAAGACAACCTGCTTCTCATCCACGATTTTCTTCAGCTTTCTGCCCGTTGATGAAGTCACCTGAATGGTTCTTGGATACAGCCGGGACTTTCTTTTATATTCTGTTCCATTCCAGAGATAACCCTCCTGTTCCAGCACATAGTTTTTTAATTCTTTATCAGCGCCCCGAACGGACATGCTGAATACATATCCATCTTTTGCGGACAGGGTATAGTATATGTTATCTCCGGTAGTAATTCCTTTGTCGGCAATTACGATTACCTTTCCCAGCCCGTATTCTTTCTGGATACGGGAAAGTCCGGGACGGAAAGTGAGACAGTCATTCGTATTCCCGGGGAAAAGCTGGTAGGTGATGGGGATTCCTTGCTTATCCATAAAAAGGCCCATCTGCACAATGGGATTGGGGCGGTGTTCTTTGGAGACTCCTTTACGCCGTAAACCATCCGGCTGATCAATTTCGAAATAATAATTGGTCACATCATAATAAACCAAGCTGCTGTCCCTGCTGTAGAGTTTCTTGATTTTTTCGTTTATCCAAAGTTGGAGATTATCCCTGTGTTCATTTAGGAAAGTCAGGCAACGGTAAACATCATCCAGGGAATAATTATCTCTGTCGAAGAAAGCAGTCCGGTGCTCAAAGGTTTGCATCTTGGAAGCTGGCGTTAAAAGCCTCGAATATACAAGCAGTTTCATAATGTTATTGCTGCTGAAGCCGAGTTTCCTGTTCCGCTGGCGGGTTATGAGGAACTTATCGATTTCAAGTTCATGGTAAATGCTGCTCAAGACGCAATGACCGAAATTTTTGCGGTAAGTAATATTGTGCTCCATATGCTCGTCATGCTGAAATTCAATAGAGAGAGAGGCTTTTTTTTCGGCTTTTTCCTTTTTCAATTGATTGACCCGTTCTGTAAAAAAGGCAATCGGGTCATCGTATTCTTTTTTAAGGTCATCCAGATACCCGAGTTTCTCTATAACGATGGTTCTGGAATGTCCACGCTGTTTATCATAATACCCATCTGCTATGGACAGGTAGATTCTTCCATTTTTTTGAATAGATTTTTTTAAATACATTATTCAGCATCCGCCTTAAAGATAATATAACTATCTTTATTATATCACATATCGCTTAATTTCGCTATAATAAAATGATAAAAATATATAATAAAAAAAGCCTGCAGACCTTTAAATATAAGACCTACAGGTTCAATGATTAAAAAGTAACTGCAAAACTATGGTGTATCTATGAAAATTCAAAATATGGATTAAATGTGGTTTGGGCTTTTTAGTACGGGTAATTTTTTTTTACAAATTTCATAAATAGTATTGACGAAGTATTATTTACAATTTATTATTATATAAAGTTATATTAGTGGATACGAGGAAGTATCAATCGGCAACGACGCCTTTCAAGAAGGTATTCTTGAAAGGCGCTTTTTATTTAAATCACAGAGGTGTGATCGAGCAGCGATGCTCTCATTACTGGACTGAAATGCCTGTAATGAGAGCGTTTTCTGTTTAAAGAGAACCTGTAAAGGAAAACACGACTTTCTAAGTAAGGCGCCAAGTTTTGAAAGAAAAGCGTTTGAATTGATGGTTCTCAAACCAGGCTAAAATTTAACTTTAGGAGGTTGAAAAAAGTGAAAATATTGCGGGTTATAATCATGGCGCTTACTTTTTTGATGACACTGCCGGCCCTGGTTTGGGCCGAGGAAGCAGTGGAAGCGGCAACCCCCGCCATCGATTCCGGTGATACGGCATTTATCCTGATTTCGGCTGCCATGGTTTTGTTTATGACACCCGGCCTGGCCCTCTTCTACGGAGGTATGTCCCGCAAGAAAAACGTTCTGAACTCTATCATGACTAGCTTTATCGCGATGGGAATCATCAGCATCCAGTGGGCAATATTCGGCTACAGCCTGGCCTTCGGGCCTGATGTAGGCCATATTATCGGCAATCTTGACTGGCTTGGCCTTAACGGTGTGGGAGTGGAAGCGAATCCGGACTACTCCACTACCATACCACACCAGGCTTTCATGATCTTTCAGATGGTTTTTGCCATCATCACGCCGGCGATTATAGCCGGCTCGGTAGCAGAGCGGATGAGATTCCCCGCTTACCTGATCTTTATAGTCGCCTGGGCCACGTTTGTCTATGACCCTGTTGCTCACTGGGTATGGGGCGTGGGAGGCTGGCTCCGCAACCTTGGCGCCCTCGACTTTGCCGGTGGGACGGTTGTGCACATTATTTCCGGTGTATCCGCCCTGGTGGCCGCGCTGGTTATCGGTAAGCGCAAGGGCCACGGTACAGAGCCGATGATCCCGCACAACGTGCCCATGACGGTTCTGGGAGCTGCTATTCTGTGGTTTGGCTGGTTTGGTTTTAACGCCGGCAGTTCACTGGCGGCCGGCAGCCTGGCGACTATTGCTTTTATCAACACGCACCTGGCTACTGCAGCGGCGATGATGTCCTGGGTAATTGTCGAGTGGCTCCGCTACGGCAAACCGACCGTACTGGGCGCGGCCAGCGGCGCTATAGCCGGCCTGGTGGCCATCACCCCGGCTTGCGGTTTCGTGGGACCGATGTCAGCCATTATCATCGGCCTTGTGGGTGGCAGTGTGTGTTTCGTAGCAGTAGCTATAGTCAAGGCCAAGTTTGGCTATGATGATTCTCTTGACGCTTTTGGCGTGCACGGTGTGGGCGGTACCTGGGGCGCCCTGGCTACCGGTCTCTTTGCCAGCAAAGCGGTGAACGAACTGGGCAACGACGGTGCCTTTTTCGGCAACCCGGGACAGATGGTGCCTCAGTTAATTGCTATCGCGGCCTGCTACGCCATAGCCATCGTAGGTACTTTCGTCATCTTAAAAGTTATCAATGTGTTTACTAAGCTGCGTGCTACTGACGAAGAGCAGGACATCGGCCTCGATTTTACCCAGCACGGAGAGGACGCCTATGCCGACACTGTATCCGGAGTCCCATTCGGAGCCGGTGTTTGAACGTCTGTTGCGAGTGTTGCTACCGGGGTAACAAAACCTGCGTTGTAACAGCCTGCCGGCAATGAAAATGATAAGGAGGTCAACTCATGATCAAGATCGAGTGCATCATGCGGCCGGGCAAACTTGAGAATGTTAAGGAAGCTGTAAATAAATTCGGTATCCATGGTATAACCGTCACCCAGGTGATGGGCTGCGGGCTTCAGAAAGGGCGCACCGAGGTTTACCGCGGCGCGGAATACAGCATCAACCTGCTCCCGAAAGTAAAAATTGAGATGGTGGTTCCGGATAAAGACGTTGAAGAAATTGTCAAGATAGTTGCTGAAAGTGCCAGAACCGGGGAAATCGGAGACGGCAAAATCTTTACCTGTAAAATTGACAATGTAGTCCGGATCAGGACCGGCGAAACGGGAGAAGCAGCCATCTAGTAAACGACGAAACGGTTAAGGTCAGAAAACACACTGAAAAGGGGAGGGATAATTCATTAAAATAAATATGGACAAATGGGCTAGTGATATTATTGAGGCTGATGAAGTAAAAGTTCTTCCCATTCTATTCTTTCCCTGTCTTACTTTGANNAAATGTTATATCTGAATTCCCGGCAATGATTGGCGCTATGACTGGAATGGATTTGACATCTGAAGCGCAAACCTTCGGGTGTAAGGTCAGCTTTTCGGACAAGGAAGCTCCTCATGTTACCGACGAAATCGTCTTTGACCGGGCGTCTGCGGAAAGTTTGCAGGTGCCCTCCATACAGGCGGGTCGTGGCCCTGTATTTGTGAAAGCTGCTGAATTAGCGGCACAGAACATTACAGACCGTCCGACATTCGGAGGAATGCTCGGCCCATTTTCTCTGGCGGCTGTTTTAATGGGTATTGAACGTGCTTTAAAAGCTTCCATAAAAGATAAGCAAACGGTTCATATCGTATTGGAAAAATGCACTCAGTATGGCATAGCGTATGCAAAAGCGTTTAAGGAAGCGGGAGCAAATGGTGTGTTGTTGGCTGAACCTACAGCAGGTCTGTTGGCGCCCAAGCAATGCGATGAGTTTTCGTCCAGGTATGTCAAGGAGATTGTGGATGCCGTGCAGGACGAAGGATTCTTTGTTGTCCTTCATAATTGCGGGCAAACAGTGAAACTGGTAAATTCCATGGTTAGTACAGGAGCAAAAGGATATCACTTCGGTAACGCGGTGGACATGGTTGATGTCATTTCTCAAATTCCCGAGGATTATCTAGTGTTTGGCAATATAGATCCAGCCAGGGTATTAAATGAAGGGACAACAGAACTTGTTAAAGGGACGACAAAGGCATTATTGGGAAAAATGAAACCTTACAGGCATTTTGTCTTATCTTCAGGATGTGATCTTCCTCCGGAAATACCAATAGCTAATTTAGAAAGCTTTTTTGAAGCCCTTGATGAATTTAATAAAGGAAAATAGGAGGTAAGAAGGTGAGTCAGCAGGAGATTTTAGAAAAACTTAAAAACGCAATTGAGGAAACAGACAGTGATCTGGCTGCGGAAGCGGCTGGGGAAGCTGTGATAGCCGGTATTGACCCTCTGATTGCCGTCAATGAAGGATTGTCAAAAGGGATGACAACTATCAGCGATCTTTTTGACGAAGGAGAATTGTTTATTCCACAGCTTTTACTTGCTGCCGAAGCTTTTGAGACAGCGATGGTCGTGCTTTTCGGCGATATGTCCGACGAGGCCAGAAGCAAGGCTTCCCAGGGCAAAATACTCATACATACCGTGCAGGGGGACATCCATGATATTGGCAAAAATATTGTCAAAACAATGTTATCCGCCGGTGGTTTTGAAGTAATTGACCTGGGCAGGGATGTAGCTGTGGAAGAAGTAGTTCGACAGGCAAAAGAAAACAAAGTGGACATTATTGCCGGATCAGCCCTGATGACAACCACTATGCCCGCCCAACGGGATATCGTTGCAGTACTCAAAGAAGAAGGTATCCGCGATCAGTTTAAATGCCTGTTCGGGGGAGCTCCAGTCTCTCCGGAATGGGTAGCGAAGATTGGGGCGGACGCTTATGCGGAAACTGCGTCCGGGGCTGTTGAACAGGCAAAAGCCTTAATGGCGGAAATAAGGAGGGGATAAAATGGCTCTGGCTAAAGCACTGACAGTATTCGACATATATGATCGGGCTAAAAGCGGCCCGAAAATGGATGAAAAAGACTGGGACTACAAGGTTATACCCCAGACAGCTGCTGCCTTAAAGAAAAAATATGGCATCAAAATGGATAAAAAACAAATCATTCCTACCGACAAAGAACAGATCAACAATCTCTTTAAAGCTGGTTTGGAGATGTTGGTGGAATGCGGTGTATACTGTATTGATACCAAGCGGGTAATCAAATACACCGAAGAAGAGGTGCTGGCTTCCATAGCGGCGGCGCCGACCAGGGTCATATACGGTGAAGGAAAAGACGCGGTTGAATTGAGCTGCCGCAGTTATACCGACTCCCGCCCGCCCATCATACAGGGAGGGCCTACGGGAGCGCCATGTTCGGAAGAACTCTTCCTGGCCATACACCAATCCTATGCGCAGGAGCCCCTGGTAGACACCATTGTGGATGGTGTGCTGCAAACAATAAAAGGCCATGACCCTGTGCCGGGCAGTCCCTGGGAAATCGCGGCGGTTAAGTCCGAAGCCATACTGGTGCGAGCGGCTCAAAGCAGGGCCGGTCGACCGGGGATGGGCTTGTAGGGGAATGAAACATCTCTTTCTCCTGCCGGAGTAATCGCAGCAGATTTTCCCGGCGGGATGAGGCAGTCTGACAGCCATGAAGTATCCCAGTTAAATGAGCTGAAGATTGATGTAGGCGCATTGGTTTTCACCGCTCATTACGTACTGGCTGGAGATATCATCATGTGCGAACAGATGCCTATATATGGAGGCTATGCAGGTGGTTTGGAGGAAACAACCATTGTTGACGTAGCAACCACTATTAATGCGTTTGTAATGACGCAGGCGACCTGGCATTTGGATGGTCCCGTCCATGTGCGCTGGGGCATAACTACAGCCAGAGAGACTCTGGCCGTAGCCGGACACTGCGCCATGGCTATTGAGGCCAACACCAATTTAATGCTGGGCAATCAATACTACACTATTGCCGGGCCATGTACTGTAATGTGTTTGTTGGAGACGGCCGCGCAGGCCATCACTGACACTGCCAGTGGCCGTGAAGTGTTATCCGGGGTAGCTGCCTCCAAGGGTGTGGCTACCAACTATACAACCGGCCTGGAAGCAAGGATGATGGCAGAAGCGGCGTATGCTGTCGCCGGAATGGAGACGGCCAGGGTTAACGAGATTTTGGACAAGCTTGTGGCGATATATGAAAAAGACTACAAAAATCCGCCTAAAGGTAAACCGTTTCAAGAATGTTATGACGTTGTTAAGCTGGTTCCTACCCAGGAATACCTGGATGTATATGATGAGGCAGTAAAGATCATGACCGGTTTAGGGCTTACTTACTGGACTAAATAGTGGATTGCGGCATGGGATTTCGGGTTAGAGGACCCGGAATCCCGGCCGGGTCAAAAAACACTACAAAGGAGGTAGCCTATTCCGGAATAAAAAATTTTTAATTTACATTTGGAGAGTGGTTCGAAAGGAGCGCATGGACTCTAAATTCGTGTAGCCGGGTGTAACTCCCGGACTCTCCGCCAAATTTAATAGAAACTGGTGTGAAAAAGTCATGCTGGATTGATTTAAAGAGGAACGTAAATATATACGGCGCCTGCTGTTAACCGCAGCAGCTATATTTATGTTCCTTTTTATATTGCAAATAGGAAAGGGGACACACCTTCCTTGGTTAATCTAAATTCGATAGTTGTAAACAAACCAGGGAAGGAATGTCCCCAATTAAACGGAGTGACGGCAATGCAGTGTACTGTTATTTTTCAGCCATCAGGCCGCGGTGGTTTAGTATCCCGGGGTACCCTCCTTCAGGCTTCCAGGAAGTTGGGGGCTGATCTTGAAGCCCCATGCGGCGGCGCTGGTACATGTGGCAAGTGCAAAGTAAAAATTGAAGAAGGGTTTTTTAATCTGTCACCATTAGCTGAGCAGGAAAAACTAATGCTGACGCCGGAGGAGATTGTTGATCATTTCAGGTTGGCCTGCTGTGCCAAAACAGAGGGAGATGTCCTGGCCTTTGTGCCTGAGCAAAGCAATGGCGCTAAACAAGTTATTCTTGAAACGTCTAAAGAGAGGGCTTTCAATCTTAATCCCGCTATAAAAAAATATTATGTTGAAATGAAAAAGCCGACTTTAGAGGATTACAGGGACGATTTTACGCGCCTTAAAGATGCTTTGACAAGCAATTACAGTCACCTGAAGGACGATATCAGTATCGATTACAGCGTTTTGTTGAAACTGCCTAATATTTTGAGGAAAGGCAACTGGAAGGCTGCCATTACCCTTTGGCATGACACAGAGATTATAGCTGTCGAACCGGGACGGGTAGAGAAGATGTACGGCATCGCTGTTGACATAGGAACAACCACGATCGCGGCTTATCTTTGCGACCTGGCGACAGGTAATATTTTAAAGCGCGACTCGCTGATGAATTCTCAGGTGCGCTACGGGGATGATGTGATTTCCCGGATTTCTTATTGCATGATGAATGATGACGGCCTGGCTAGGCTGCACAAAATGATCATTGATGACATAAACACGCTTGTGGCACGGCTGGCGCAAGCCGTTGCCATAAGTCATGAAAATATTTATGAAATGGTTCTTGTTTTTAACACGGCCATGCATCATATAACATTGAATATAGACCCTCAATATTTGGGGTGCGTTCCATTCGCATCCGCCATAAGAGACCCTGTGAACATTAAAGCAAGAGACCTGGGCCTAAAAATCGCCAGGAGCGGCAATATCCACTGTTTGCCTGTTGAGGCCGGCTTTGTCGGCGCGGACAATGTCTCCGTGCTTATCGCCGTAGAGCCTTACAAGCAGGAAAAAATGATGCTTGTTATAGATATCGGAACTAACGGCGAAATCGACCTCGGCAACGCGGATTGTATGCTGTCGACTTCTTGCGCCACCGGTCCCGCGCTGGAGGGCGCTCAGATCAAATTTGGCATGAGGGCGGCTCCCGGCGCAATAGAAAGAGTTAAGATCAACCAGTGTAGTTTGGAGCCGGAAATCAAGGTCATCGGAGAGGAAGAGTGTCCTGACACGCCGCCAAAGCCATATGTAAAAGGCATCTGTGGTTCCGGTATTATAGACGCCGTTGCCGAGTTGTTTAAAGCAGGCGTCATCCAACCGGACGGAAGGTTCAGCAAAAAGCTTAATTTTCCAAGAATTCGCCAGGGGTCAGACGGGAAACCGGAATATGTTCTGGCCTGGGCCGCCCGGACAGCCATTGGTCAGGATATAACCATAACCCAGAAGGATGTACGGGCGGTCCAATTGGCTAAGGCCGCGTTATATGCCGGCGCTAAAATTCTTATGAAAAAAAGAGGCGTAAATAAAGTGGATAGCGTTGTCCTGGCCGGAGCCTTTGGCAGTTACATAAATAAGGAGAGTGCGCTGGTGATCGGGATGTTTCCTGATTGTGACCTGGAAAATATCACAGCCGTCGGCAATGCCGCAGGGGAGGGCGCTAAACTGGCTTTGCTGGATACCGGCAAGCGTTTAGAGGCCAGGGAGGTGGCCGCTTTTATGCAGTTTGTCGAGACGGCGGCGGAACCAGATTTTCAGACGCATTTTTATGATGCGATGTGCTTCCCTCATGCCAGAGACTCCTTCCCTCATATACAGCAAATACTTGATGAAATTCCTGCTTAGACACGAAAATCTTGTAGGTTCGAATTTATTCGAACAGAGGAGTTGATTGCATGAGTCTCGCGGTTGATTTTAAATGCCGGGGGGAAAGCCCTGAAGAAATACCGGTATCAATAATTAATGCAACAGGTATAAGTTACTATGAAGCTTATACCGGCAAAAATGCCATGGCTGTTATTGCTGAGCATTTAAAAGAATATAAGGGTGACTGTATGTGCAGGGTTCCTTTCTGTTTGACAGTAGAAGCCGAAGCTTGTGGGGCTGATGTGATTATTCCCGATGAAGAAACGGGGCCGAGATTTAAACGCTACAGATTCAACAGTATTGAAGAACTGGTTGAAATAAAAGAAATGAACTTAAACAGAGGCAGGATCAATGAAGTATTGAATTGTGTTGAAATACTGTGGAAAAACGGAAATGTTGTGACTTTGAATGTTGAGGGGCCGTTCACCATACTGGCGCTGCTCATAGATTCGATGGCGTTGTATAAAGGAATTCGTAAATATAAAGATTTGATTGATGAAGCACTGCAAGTGATAGAAAACAGTGTCGTAAAGTATATTCTGACTGGAATAGAGAAAGGCGCAAAGATAATATCATACGCCGACCCCACAGGCGCGCTGGAAATAGTCGGCCCCAAAATATACAGGGAAATAAGCGGCAGGGTATCCTGCAATATTTTAAAAAGGGTAGAAGGAGAACTGGACGGCGCCATTGTACACCTGTGCGGCAAAACCTCCACCGCTCTTGAGAAAAAGGGATTATGCCGGGTACAGCCGGTAAATGTGGCAGGCGGCTTGACCTATGGAGAAGCAATATGTCAATTACATGAAGATGAGAGTATAAAATTTATCGGACATGGCTGTCTGAAAAGCTCAGCGGCGCGCATGCGGCGCCCGGTTCTCTGGCAGGTTGAGCTGATCTAACCGTGTTGTAATGGCGGGGGGGGGGGGGGGGGGGGGAGTTAGTTGTCTTTATTGTGGACCGTGGCGCAGCAAAAAAGGTTAAGTGAATTAAACGCTTCAGAAACACAGAAAAACATGAGTTTTACCATGGCGGTTGAGAGGGAGGCTGCTTTTAAACAAGTGGAACTGCTGCTTGTTAATGAAGGCAAGCGGCGTCTGAACAAATTGAGAAACGAAACTAGGCGGCCGGAATTGTGTGAACTGGAAGCACGTCTGGTCGACGCTTTAACAGGTACAGGTTTTGTTCAGGTAACAACACCGGTTATCCTTTCCAGGAAGCTGCTTGAAAAAATGACTATTACTGATGAGCATGCGCTTTTTTCACAGGTGTTTTGGCTTGAAGAGAATAAATGTCTGCGTCCTATGCTTGCTCCAAACTTGTATTACATTTTGAAGGACTTGCTCAGGCTCTGGGAAAAACCTGTTCGCATCTTCGAAATCGGCTCCTGTTTTCGCAAGGAATCCCAGGGCAACAATCATTTGAACGAGTTTACCATGCTCAACCTGGTTGAGTGGGACCTGCCGGAAGAACAGCGTCATGAAAGGATTGTCCAGTTAGCGAAAATTGTGATGAACGCGGCCGGTATTCCCGAGTACAGCCTTGAACACGCTATTTCAGTGGTGTATGGCAAAACCATAGATGTTATGCATGGAGAGATTGAATTGGGCTCCGGCGCCATTGGGCCGCACTTTCTTGATGGAAGGTGGGGCATGGTTGGCCCGTGGGTAGGCATCGGATTTGGACTGGAACGCCTGCTGATGGTCAGGGAGGGCGGGCAGAATGTGCGCAGCATGGGGAAAAGCTTAACTTATTTAGACGGAGTACGGCTGAACATTTGATGATGTGGATCATTCACACCAACATTTTCAGGACGGAAAAGAGGCATTTCTATGGCAACTATAAATCTTGACCCAATATTGGACAAAGCGTTACACCAAATCCCGCTCGCAAGGGAAGAAATTAAATTTCTGCTCAAGCTGTCCGATCCTGCGCAGAGGGAGAGAGTTTTCTTAACAGCCAGGGAACTGCGCGGTAAGTATTTCGAAGATAAGGTGTTTCTTTACGGATTCGTATATTTTTCCACCTATTGCCGGAATGATTGTGCTTTTTGCTATTACCGGAAATCCAACAGCCTGTGTCAAAGGTATCGCAAGACGGCGTCGGAAGTCGTCGATATCGCCTGTGCCCTGGCAGAGACAGGAGTTTGTCTCATAGATTTGACCATGGGAGAAGACCCGGCGTACCTTTCCAATGGTTTTGAAGGGTACGAAAGCTTGATTGAAATTGTAAGACTGGTAAAAAAGAATACCGGACTGCCGGTCATGATCTCTCCCGGCGTTGTTCCGGGAGAGGTTCTTAAAGAATTAAAAAAAGCCGGGGCTGACTGGTATGCCTGCTATCAGGAAACGCACAACCGCAGGTTGTATAAAAAACTTAGACTGGATCAGAGTTATGGTGAGAGATGGGCCATAAAGGTTTATGCCAAAACAATCGGTATGCTGGTGGAAGAAGGGCTGCTTGTTGGTGTTGGAGATGCCGCCGACGACATAGTGAATTCTTTTCTGGAAATGAAAAGCCTTGGAGCGGAACAGGTCAGGACAATGAGTTTTGTGCCCCAGCATGGTACGCCTTTGTATAGTCTGGGTTCACCGGATGATAGGCTGGAGTTGAATATTATTGCCGTTATGCGCATTTTATTTCCTGACCGGTTGATCCCGGCGTCTCTGGATGTTAAAGGAATTCTGGGTTTGAAAGAACGGCTTGACGCGGGCGCCAACGTTGTTACATCTTTGATTCCGCCTGACCGTGGCCTGGTTGGGGTTTCTCAGAGCACACTGGACATCGCTGAAGGGTACAGGACGGTCAGGGGCATCATGCTGGCTTTGCGGGATTGTGGATTAACTCCCGCCACGCTTGAAGCATATGTGAAGTGGATGGCGGAAAAACAGGGCAGGTTGGGGAAAAGTGATGTGGGGAAGGAAATGCTGTGCTGGTAGCTGTAATGGGCGGCAGGCTGCAGGGAGTGGAAGCGGTATATCTGGCTCAAAAAGCCGGGTGGCAGGTTGTGCTTGTTGACAGGGATAATGACGCTCCAGCCGCAGGTATGTGTGAAAAATTTTTAAAAATAGATTTTTTGGAAAAAGACAAATTGCTGGGGTTGTTCAGAGAAGTGCAGTTTGTGATTCCGGCTATGGAAAACAGAGCGGCGCTGGAAAACATAAATCAATGCGCTCTTGAAGCAGGCGTAGAAACTTTTTATGATCCTGAAGCCTATGCGCTTTCATCTTCTAAAATCAAGTCGTCCAGGCTTTTTGCAGAGATCGGCATACCGGTGCCAAAACCCTGGCCCGGGTGTGGTTTCCCTGTTACTTTAAAACCTTCCGGGGCAAGCGGCAGTGAAAATGTTTATAAGGTCGACAACCTCCGGGATTTTAATGAGCTGATCATGAAGCTGGGCGATTCTGACGAATGGGTCAAACAGGAATATTTGCGGGGACCTTCTTATTCCATTGAGGTTATTGGTCATAATGGCGATTATCGCGTCTTCCAGGTCACTGAATTGGAGATGGATGCCGGGTATGACTGTAAAAGAGTTCTGTCGCCTGCTGAAATGTCCCAGGAAAAAGTGCGTGAGTTTAAAGAGTGTGCTGTTAAAATAGCCCGGTCGCTTAATTTGAACGGAATTATGGACGTTGAAGTCATTCTGCATGATGATAAATTGAAGGTATTGGAAATAGACGCGCGGCTGCCCAGTCAGACGCCTACGGCAGTGTACAAATCTACGGGGATAAACCTGCTGGAAGTTTTATGGTCGGGCCGGGCAGGAAAGAATGAGGAAAAACATCTTAAAGCGGGTAAAACCAGAGGAGTCGTATATGAGCATATTAAAGTCTCAGGGAAGCGGATTGAGGTAGGGGGTGAACATATGATGTCTGAGGCGGGCCGTCTTCGTATTTATAAAGACTTCTTTGGCGCGGAAGAAGCCGTTTCAAATTTTAGTAAAGACAAAGAAGAGTGGGTGGCCACCCTGATTATTACGGGCAAGGATCGTGATGAGGCCTGGAGCAGGCGATGTAAGGTTATCCAAAATATCATGCAACAGTATGGTATTAATGATTGTGTGGATCCAGGGTAACAATTGTGCGAATAAATTCGCACAATAAGAGAGTCATGACCAATGTATCAGAAAAGAACGAAATTTTTGTTTTCTATAGTAGTTGTTTTGCGGGGAAGTGGTAATGTGACCAGGTTAAAGGAAGAAGACGTTTTATATATCGCTGAGAGTTTAAAGGAATACGATAAGCAAATGGTTAAAAATGTAGGAAAATCTTTATCAGGGATTGCAGCCCACTCTATTGGCAGTACGGAAAAAGAGATTTATGATTTGCATCATGCCGTACCGGTTGGCGTTATCCCTGTCACCTGTGGTAAAGGCATTATTAACGGCTTCTCCGGTTCAGTACAAAAGATCATTGAGCACCTGGGATTCATCGCGTTTGTTACCAGGCATAAAGACGTGGGCGGCCTGGCGGAAGCTGTAAGAAAAGGCGCAAAAGTGGTTTTCCTGGCCGATGACGACCATTTTATCGCAATTAATATTTCTACGGGCAGGGTGGTTGACAACGCAGAGGCTACGGGAAAAGGGTATGCCGCAGCCTTGGACTTAATGTCAGGCGGGCTGCGGGATAAGGAAGTTTTGCTGCTGGGGGTGGGTCCCGTAGGTGCGGGAGCGGCAGCGTTTATGTCAGCGCATGGAGCAAGGGTTTTTGTTTATGATGTTGAGCTGGAGCAAGCTGAGAATTTGAAAAAAACGGTGCCGGGTGTTCAGATAGTGCGGGATTTTCATGAGGCTTTGCCGGAATACAAGCTATTATTTGATGCAACGCCTGCACCTGAAATAATTGTTAAAGAATATGTGAGAGAAGATACCATGATTTCCGCGCCGGGCATACCTTTGGGATTGAGCCGGGAATGCCTTCCCCTGATTGCGGGCAGATTGATCCATGACGCTTTGGAGATAGGTGTGGCCGCCATGTTGTTTGAGGCATTATTTAACTAACGGAATGAGGTCTTAATATGAGTTCGAAAAATAACGTGGATATCACCAGGGAAATTCAAGATGGCGCCAACAGAAAAAAGCAAAAGTATTACAGAAAAAATGTCGGGTTCTTTAAATTACTGGAAAAGATCAAGCTGTGGCCTTCACGTTCCGGCATACTGCACGGTGTCAAATCACTGAAGATCAGCAGCAATACCATTGAAGTAACGACTTTTTGCGGTGAAACATTCATCGTCTGGAATTCCCGGAACAGCAGGGCCGCCAGATGGCTGCGGAACAAGTGGTGCTTCTGTGCCTGCGGCAAATGCGGCATACCGGCCTGGAAAATAGAAAAGTACACCGCTACCATGATGACTCAGAAATGGGGTTCCGGCTTGTGATTATGAAGCGAGAAGTGATAACCACCTGTACGAGAGACTGCACAAATACCTGCGGCCTGGTAGCCACTGTGGAATATTACAAGCTTGTAAATCTGCGGGGGAATCCAGATCACCCTGTCAATAAAGGCAGAGTCTGTCATAAATGTGCCAGGTTCGTGCAGCGGGTCTATAGTCCGGAGCGCGTGCTGACACCACTGCGCCGGAGGGGCGGCGAGTGGGCGCGGACTTCCTGGGCTGACGCGCTGGATGAAATCGCCGGGCGGATGGAGCAGATCAAGAGCCGTTTCGGCCCCGAAGCCATTTTATATTACCAGGGGTTTGGGGAACGCACCGCCCTAAAACTTTTGAACGCCAGGTTTTTTAATCTATTCGGCGGCGTTACAACTCTTTACGGCACACTGTGCGGCGGAACCGGCCAGGCCGCCCAGAACCTCGACTTTGGATGCCGGGTATCACATGACCCGATCGATCACCTGAACAGCAGGTCGCTGATCCTCTGGGGTAGAAACCCTGTGCTTACCAATATCAACATGGTGCCGATTATTAAAGAAATACGCCAAAAAGGCGCTCCAGTCGTTTTGATCGATCCGGTGGCATCGAAAAGCAGAAGCATCAGCGATTACCACATCCAGCCGGCTCCCGGCCAGGACGCCTATCTGGCCATGGCGGCGGCCAAGATTATTTTAGCGCGAGGTGCGGAGGATGTTGACTTCCTGTCAAGGTATAGCGAAGGATTTGACGCCTTCCTGAAAATACTGGACAACTTTACTGTTGAAGAACTGACTGTCGCCTGTGACGTGCCCCTGGAGCAGGTTGAAGGCCTGGCTGATCTGCTCATTAACCGGAAGCCCACTGCGATTCTCCTGGGCTGGGGACTGCACCGGTGGGAATATGCACATTATACTATCCGCTGCATTGACGCTTTAAATGCCATTGCCGGAAATATCGGTGTGGCCGGCGGCGGGGTAAGCCAGGGGTTTGAGGAATATGGGCCGTATGACTTAAATTTGACGGGAAGCGACCTTAAGCCTAACAGTAGAAAGTTTTTAATGCCGCTGATCGGGGAAGAGATTTTAAGAGCCCAGGATCCGACTGTGGAGATGATTTTTGTTACAGCCGGCAACCCGGTTGGTATGGCGCCTAATTCCAATAAGGTGGCAAAGGCGTTTGCCAGGACACCCTTTGTGGTAGCAGCGGGACATTTTCTTAATGACACTGCCGATTATGCGGATATTTTTTTACCCAATACTACCTTCCTGGAGGAAAAGGACCTGGCAGCCGGTTTCGGGCACAATTATATAGGTCCGGTAAATCGCGCCATAGAGCCATTAGGTGAAAGCAAGTCAGATTTCGAAATATTTCAGGCGCTGGCTGAGAGGTTCTCCTTTGCCGCGGAATTCAACAGCGGCCTGGAAGACTGGCTATCCTTACTGGCAGCGCCCTTGCTGGCCAAAGGCGTGACTTTGGAGGAGCTCTTCGCGGGACCGGTAAGGATTCCTAACACTCCCATGGTACCTTATGTCGAGCGGGTTTTTCCAACACCTTCGGGCAAGTTCATGTTTATGCAAGAATTTGAGCCGGCTGCCAGGCGAGAGCATGATAAGGAATTCCCCTACCACCTAATGTCGGTTATGGCACGCGATTGGATTGGTTCTGAGTCGACCCTGTTTGAACAGGGTGAATTACTTTCGGTTCGCCTGAATTCCCAGGAGGGTTCGAAGCTGGACCTTAATGATGGAGATACTGTCCGTATCGTGAGCAGGGCAGGTGAGATGAAGGTTAAGGTTAGGCTGGACGACATGCAAAGAAGGGACATCGTAGTTTGCCCCAGGGGGGGATGGATTAAGGCCGGCAGGGGTGTTAACGTATTAACCCGGGATCTGGTAAGCAAACTGGGAAACGGAACACCTTATTTTGAAACAAAGGTGAACATTGAGCCTGTTTAAAAGAAGGATCAATTGATTCTTTTGAAGTTGAAGGATATGACAGAAAGGGTGTGCATATGAGGAGGTTGCTAATTATTAAGACGGGCACGACCTTTCCTTCGATCCGGAGGGCTTACGGTGATTTTGACGATATGATCATAAGTCAGGCTGACCTTCCGCCTGGCGATGTTATGGTTTCAGATGTATATAAATATGAGTCTTTACCAGACTTGAGGGATGTGTCAGCCATTATCATAACTGGCGCGCATGCAATGGTTACAGATGATGACGACTGGCTGATCAATCTTTCTCAGTGGTTAAGAGATATGATCCATGAGCCTGTTCCGGTGCTCGGTATTTGTTATGGCCATCAGCTGTTGGCCCAGGCCTTTGGCGGGCGTGTTGACTATCATCCAAAAGGAAAAGAGATCGGGACTGTGAGTATAGATCTTACTGAACAAGGAAAAACAGACCCCTTGCTGAGTGCCCTGCCTGAAACCTTTTTAGGCCATGTGACACATGCCCAGACTGTAATTACGCTGCCGGCTGACGGACGTCTTTTAGCAAAAAACGATTATGAAAAGCACCAGGCTTTTTCAATAAATGAAAATATCTGGGGTGTTCAGTTTCACCCGGAATTTAACGCCGCTGTTACACAGGCGTACATTGATGAGCAAAAAGACAGCCTCGCGAAAGAAGGATACGATCTTGATAAATTACATAATTCTGTACGGGAGCATAAGTACGGAAAGCTGCTTTTGAGACGTTTTATAGAACTGTTTAATTAAATCCAACCCCCCCAACCTGGGCAACAATATCGACCGCTATGTGTAACGGTCAAAATGTTGGGAAAAACGGCCACACGGCCGTTTTTTCTTTTCGGTGTAACTTAGACACACATGACGCGATCGCAGTAACGCAACTAACTCTCCGACTGTTTCTTAAAGCCTTTTTATCAAAACAGTTTTATTATCTGGTAAAATACTCTTTAATAAAAGCAGGCGCATCAGTTTCGAAAAAGAATCCAGAAAAAGTTCCGCCGTTATTTAGCAGGAAAACCACTTTATATGCCGCCTGTTCACTGTTTACATTATAATAACATAAACATAGTTCCATTTTTCCGGGTCAGTGATTTTTAAAATGCCCGTTTTTTCTTCTAATTCCAGAATAGCCTCTTGGGTTATGATAACCGGCCGCTTATCCGGATCCTGTTTGTTAAGGTTAGGCATCCTGGTGTAGTTCATTCAGCAATTTGTTGCGCTCACAGGGGTCTTCCCAGTTAATTTTCGGCTTGGTTCTGGTGTTGTAGTCTAAGTTCAGTGGGTTTGAAAGCAGGGTGTTTATATCTATTCGCTTGCCAATTGTTTTCAGCAGTTTGCTGATGGCCAGGCGTATTAAGGTATAGGTGTCCTGCACTGCTCCGGCTCCCAGTACGTAGGTTGAATCCATTATTTGTTTGCTGCATTTGTCGGGGAGTAAGCCTTTGGCTTTTGCTGCATTAAGTATTTCTTCAAAGGCTGTGCGGTCTTTTTTGTGAAATAATAATCTTGCCCGGAATCTGGATAAAGCGCTGTAGTGAAAGCCAGATTCTCCAAGGGGAATACCCAAAGCCACCTTCCATCGCAGGTCATAACGGGCACGGTTTTGTGCCTCACGATCGGAAACTTTATCATGAAATTGGAGCAGTATTGCTTTTATTATGCGACTTGGTGGGGTAGATGGCCGACCGCAAAAGGAGTATACATCTGCAAACAGTTCGTCCCTGAATATATCATCTGCCTGAGACAAACCGTAGTAAAAACTGTTTTCCGGAACAAGGGGTTTTTGCTCCCATGTTTGCAAAATATCTATGTCTGTTAATTTTGTTTGAATCTGTTTTCGGCCCAGCATTTTAGTTTACCACCTTATATCTTTGTATACCTTTAGTATTCGCCGAATTACTGGGCTTTTCCTGCTTAATGGTTGGTTTTTTGCTGGTTTTTTAGGGGTTCATGGTTTTATTGAGTATGTCTCGTGGAGTTTTGCAACACTCTCCTAGGTACCGAGGAATTACTGAGAAGGCTGGGGAAAAAGAGAAAACCGGTTCTAGTGTAAGATACCGGTTCTTTTTTTTAAAGCAAAAAACGGTTTCATATTTGATTTATTGGAGAGGCCGGAGACCAGTATTATGTATTTTTTCACACAGCCTCCCGTCCCCTGCTTCTCTTAGCCATAGAGCTCCTGGTATTTGATTTTGGCAGCCTGCAGCTGCGCTTCGCCCTTATCACATTTCGGGCTTAGCAGGGGGCAGTGTTTGTCACAGCCTGTGCAAAACATATTCGAAAGGTAATCTTTCAGGCTGATCGTGTCTTCATCGTCTGCCTGTACATCAGCCGGCAACGTGTAATCCTGGTTCCCTGTTGTTGTATATCCGGTAGCGTCACTGACCTGTCCGGCATCATTTTTCCTGATGGCCTCGGCCACCAAAGGCGGCTTGTTCATTGCTGAAGCCTGTTGTGACAGCTGATCTGGTCCAGGCATTACCAGGGAATAGATAATGGCGATTGCCATCGCTGACGCTCCCAGGGCCTGCAGTGATTTTCTCAGCCTGACGCCCCCAAGTGCGGAGAACATTTTGCGCACACTTACCGAAACAAACCGCCAATTCAGCGCGATATGAATGGCAAAAAACCCCAGGCAGGCATATGCGGTCCACTCGTGGACGGCAGAAAGCACGCTGCTGCCGCCACTCAGCCCGAAGTCAAAAACCACTCTTGAAATCATTATGCCGGTGACGATAATTATGCTGACCGCGATCAATAATAAGGTGTTTAAGGCATATAGCAGCTTGGACTTTCTCTTGATCTTTTTGCTGAAAAGGTTTTTGGTAACACCTTTTATCCAGGCCCAGTTCAAAATCATATGGGCTGTAAAAATCACGAGGATGGACAGCCCGGCGATTTCATGGAAGGCAAGCCCGGTGTCATAAGCAAAAAGCAGGATAACAAACAGCACGGTCATGACGATATCGAGCGCTATTTTTGTGATCGTTTTACTGCTCATCTCAGATATTTCCTTTCAAGCAAAGTGTGGCATGTCATTATTGTGGATCACGCGCCTTAATTCTGACTGAACGGCGGCTGAAATAATGCTTAAAATTACAGTTGGATTTGACACGGACATGGTTTGTTGGACATAATAGAAGGCACGGGCTGTCATCTGCCGCTAAACAGAAGCTGTTATTTTGACGAAAACTATAAACAGACATTCAAAAAAGAATATATTGGCTCAGGCAGGAAGATATGCATATGTCCCGAAAAGTATGGGATTAAAGAGAATTGAAGGGGAGAAACTCTTTTGGAGGATAGGTTATACTGGCTGGGGTGGCAGTGTTTGATGCCGGGACAGGGGACTAAACTGTGGTCGCTGTTAAAGCATTTCGGTTCACCGCAGGCAGCCTGGGAAGCCAATATAAATGATCTTTCCAACGCTCCCGGCACAGGCGAAGAAGGGCCGGAAGACCTGGCGCGGCGCCGGGCGCTGCTTGATCCTGTGAAGGAGGAAGCCAGGCTTAAGTCAGCCGGTGTGAACTATATCTGTCATAACGCTCCGGAATATCCGGAGAACCTCTTTCATATTTTTGACCCGCCGCCGGTTATTTTTATACAGGGAGACCTGACAACGGCAGATAAGACGGCGGTAGCTCTCGTGGGAACGCGGAAACCATCCCCTTATGGTCTTATAGTTGCCGAAAAACTGGCAAAAGACCTGGCTGCAGTCGGCATCACCGTGGTCAGCGGCATGGCCAGGGGTATTGACACTGCAAGCCACAAAGGGTCCCTGGTTGGTGGCGGCAGGACCATCGCTGTCCTGGGCTGCGGTCCTGACGTGGTTTATCCAAAAGAAAACAAGAAGCTGATGGCGCAGATTGCAGACAGCGGTGCTGTAATCAGTGAGTATCCGCTGGGAACACCGCCGCAGCCCTGGCATTTTCCCGCCCGGAACAGGATCATCAGCGGGCTCTCGCTTGGAACCGTGGTTGTTGAAGCTGCTGAGAAGAGCGGCGCCTTGATCACTGCCGATTTTGCGCTGGAGCAGGGCCGTGACGTGATGGCTGTGCCCGGAAATATTGCGAATGAGTTAAGCCGCGGGCCGCACCGGCTGATCAGGCAGGGGGCCAGGCTGGTTGAGGGCGCTGGCGATATCATTGATGAAATGGGCCTGGAAAAGCTGTTTCCCGTTCAGAAAGAAGTTGCTGCAGGGACAGTCAAAATGAGCGATGAGGAAGAGGCGCTCTACAGGCTGCTGTCGGCAGAGCCGGTTCATTTGGATGAACTGATTGAAAAAACAGGGCTTTTGCCGCAGAAAGTGATGGCCGCCCTGATGTACCTTGAAATAAAGGGGCTGGCCAGGCAAATGCCCGGAAAATCTTATATCCGCACAGGCTGGAGGTCGTTATAGGTCCTTTCCGATTGAAACAGTTTAATAAAAAGCTGCTATCATAATGGCAGTTTAAGATTGGCATATAAGAGAGGTGTTTTTTTGTCTAGAATACTTGTTATTGTGGAATCGCCTGCAAAAGCGAAGACGATCAGCAAATTTCTCGGAAAAAAATATTTTGTCAAAGCATCTATGGGACATGTCCGCGATCTGCCGAAAAGCCAGTTCGGGGTTAATGTTGAAGAAGGCTTTGCCCCAAAATATATTACCATTCGCGGCAAGGGCGATACCATTAAGGATCTCAGGTCAGCTGTCAAAAAAGCTGATCAGGTGCTGATAGCATCTGACCCTGACCGTGAAGGAGAAGCGATCGCATGGCACCTGCAAAAACTTCTGGAGATCTCCGACGACAAGCCCTGCCGCATAGAATTTAATGAGATTACTAAACAGGCTGTGCAAAATGCCGCCCGTCATCCCAGGCCCATTGATTTAAACCGGGTAAACGCCCAGCAGGCACGCCGCATCCTGGACCGTTTAGTGGGCTACAACTTGAGCCCGCTGCTGTGGCGCAAGATAAAAAAGGGCCTGAGCGCCGGGAGGGTGCAGTCGGTTGCGGTGCGGCTGATCAGCGACCGGGAAGCAGAAATACAGGCTTTCGTTCCGGAAGAATTCTGGACCTTAACAGGATTGTTTATCAAGACAGGCAATGCGCCTTTCGAAGGCAGACTTTTGAAATGCAATAATAAAAATATTGACATCAAGACCAGTGAAGAAATGCAGGAAGTCCTGGACAGGCTGAAGGGTTCCCAATATACAGTTTCTAAAGTAGTACGCAAAGAAAAGACCCGCCGGCCTGCGCCGCCTTTTACCACCAGCACCCTGCAGCAGGAAGCATACCGCAAGCTGAATTTCACCGCCAGAAAAACCATGATGACGGCGCAGCAGCTTTATGAAGGACTCGATCTGGGCAAGGAAGGGACTTCCGGCTTGATTACATACCTGCGGACAGATTCAACCAGGATTTCCGCCGACGCTAAAGAAGATGCCCGCAAATACGTTACAGAGCGTTTTGGCGCCGGCTATGCGGGGAAGGAAAATGCCGCAGTCGGAGGCAAGGGCAGGATTCAGGATGCCCATGAAGCAATCCGCCCGACTTCAATTCAAAGGGAACCCGATCAAATCAAAAAATATTTGACTAATGACCAGCATAAACTGTATAAACTGATCTGGTCGCGCTTCCTGGCCAGCCAAATGAGCCAGGCGGTATATGACACTACCAGTGTGGATATAAAAGCAGGTGTATACACCTTCCGGGCTACCGGATCGGTGATTGTATTTCAGGGATTTATGAAAGTATATATTGAGAGCCATGACAACGGCGAAAAAGAAGAAGAGAAACTCCTGCCTGATTTAAATGAGGGGGAAGAGGTTGAAGCCCGCTCTCTCACCCCAAAACAAAATTTTACCGCGCCGCCGCCCCGTTACACAGAGGCCACACTGGTCAAGATGCTGGAAGAAAAGGGCATCGGCAGGCCGAGCACATATGCGCCAATTATAGAAACGATTATCAAAAGGGCCTACGTTGTCAGGGAAAGCAAACAGTTTTACCCGACTGAGCTGGGCGATATCGTGATTGCGATGCTTAAAAACCATTTCCAGGATATCATAGATGTTGAATTTACCGCCGGGATGGAAGAAAAACTGGACAGCATCGAAGAAGGCGGCCAGGACTGGGTTCAGGTTTTGGATGACTTTTACACTCCCTTCAGCCTAACCCTGGCCAAAGCCGAGGGGGAGATAGGCCGGATCAAGGTTCCGGATGAGGTGACCGAGGAAGTTTGCGAACTATGCGGCCGCAACCTGGTGATCAAGATCGGCCGTTTTGGTAAGTTCCTGGCCTGCCCCGGTTTTCCCGAATGCCGCAACACCAAGCCCCTCCTGGAGCCCATAGGTGTCAAATGCCCGCGCTGTGAAGGTGAAATTGTAGCGCGCCGCAGTAAAAAGGGCAGGAAGTTTTTTGGCTGCAATCGCTTCCCGCAATGTGATTTTGTGACTTGGGACCTTCCATCCAAAGTCAAATGTCCCCAGTGCGGAGATTTGATGGTGGAGAAAAAGAGAGCCGGAAAAGACAGCTACCTGATGTGCATTAATAAAAATTGCGGCAGTAAAACAGCTCCTGAAAAAAAGACACCGCGCAAGAAAGCTACCGGTCAAACAAAATCGGCCGTGAAAGAGAATTGAGAAGACTGACGACCGAATTTGTAGGCGCGGCTTCAGCCGCACATGGTCGGCTAAAGCCGACCCTACAAAAATAGGAGGCTCTGCGACCGCAGGGGAATGCAGGATAAACCGACGTCCGACATCTGACGACTGACGACTGAATTTGTAGGCGCGGCTTCAGCCGCACATGGTCGGCTAAAGCCGACCCTACAAAAACAGAAGGCTCTGCGACTGCAGGGGAATGCAGGACATACCGATGTCCGACATCTGACGACTGACGACCGAAATGGAAGGCAGGTCCAGACAAATCATATACCCCAAAGTTAATCCCGCAGATATAAAAGCAGGTGAGTCAGGTGACAGGACGGTAACCATTGTCGGCGCCGGGCTGGCTGGCGCCGAGGCTGCCTGGCAGGCAGCAAAAAGGGGTGTTAAGGTCAGGCTTTACGAAATGCGGCCTGCAAAACTAACGCCTGCGCACCGCAGCGGCGACTTCGCCGAACTGGTTTGCAGCAACTCCCTGAGATCCGCCGCGCTGGAAAATGCGGTGGGCCTGCTTAAAGAAGAAATGAGGCGCCTGGATTCCCTGATCATGCGCTGTGCCGATGAGACCAGGGTGCCTGCAGGCGGCGCCCTTGCCGTTGACAGGAATTTATTCGCCCGGCGGGTTACCGAAAGGCTTTCACAGCATCCCCTGGTAGAAATTATCAGGCAGGAGGCAGGCGAAATTCCTGAAGATGGCGTGGTGATTCTGGCGACCGGCCCGCTGACCTCGGATGCCCTGGCAAAGGCAGTCCGCCGGTATACCGGAAACGAATACCTATATTTTTATGACGCGGTGGCGCCCATTGTCACAGCGGATTCAATTAACATGGATAAAGTTTTCCGCACTTCACGCTATGGAAAAGGTGACAGCGATTACCTGAACTGCCCCATGAGCAAGGAAGAATACGATATCTTTTATGATGCGCTGGTGAAGGCGGAAAAGGCTCCCCAAAAAGAATTCGAGCGGGAAGTGCACTTTGAAGGGTGCATGCCTGTAGAAGCGCTTGCCTTACGCGGCAGGGACACGCTGCGCTATGGACCCATGAAGCCTGTTGGGCTGACTGATCCGGCAAGCGGCCTGCGGTTTTACGCGGTTGTACAGTTGAGGCAGGAAAACAATGAGGGCTCGATGTACAACCTGGTGGGCTTTCAAACCAGCTTGAAATGGGATGAGCAGCGCAAGGTATTCCGGTTGATCCCCGGCCTGGAGAATGCCGAGTTCGTGCGATACGGGGTTATGCACAGGAACACCTATATTAACTCTCCGGTGTTGCTGGAGTCGACATATCAATGCAAAAACAGGCCAACCCTCTTTTTTGCCGGCCAGATCACAGGGGTGGAGGGTTATGTTGAGTCAGCATCTTCCGGGTTGGTGGCGGGTATTAACGCTGCCCTGATCGCGCAGGGAAAAGATCCCGTTGTTTTCCCCAGGGACACAGCCCATGGTGCTCTCACTCATTATATCACCACGGCTGATCCGGCTCATTTTCAACCGATGAATATTAATTATGGTCTTCTGCCGCCGCCTGCCGTAAGGATCCCGGAGAAGAAAGAACGCTGCCGGGCAATCGCTGCCACGGCCCTGAAGTCAATTGAGCGCTGCCTGTCTCTATAAAAGATATGTAAGAGGCTGGCCAGGTTGAATGTTGGTGATAAAAAATCTACAGCTACATTGATAATTTTTTAATATATCTAAAGGTGGAAAAGAACGCTTCTCAGAGAACAATAGAGAGCTACCAGAAAGATCTTTTCAACGGCCTGGACTTTTTTTCAGCTGTCCTGAAAAAAGAAGACAATGATATTGTGCCTGATGATATCGATCATCAGGTCTTCCGCCATTACCTGGCTCACCTGCGCAATCAGGGGCTGGCGCGGACTACTGCAGCCAGGCGGTTGGCGGCATGGCGATCATTTTACCGTTATCTTTTAAGGGAGAAAGCGATCCAGGAAAATTTTCTGGCCAGGGTTATGAGCCCCAAGCTGGAAAAGCGTTTGCCCCGCTTTTTGTATGAAGGAGAGGCCCAAATCCTGGTGGAAGCGCCGGATTTAAAACACCCGCTCGGCATTCGGGACAGGGCGCTGTTGGAGTTATTATACGGCGGCGGGCTGAGGATTAACGAGCTGGTTATGCTGGACCTGTGGGACCTGGACCTTGGCGCCGGATACGTGAGGGTGATGGGTAAAAGAGCTAAAGAAAGACTGGTTCCCCTGGGATCACAGGCGGTTAAGGCGCTACGGAAATACCTGGCTGACGCGCGCCCGAGAATTCTGGCCAACGCTGCGGAAAAAAAAATAAATAACGCGGTTTTTCTCAACCGCTGGGGCGATAGGCTCTCCGCGCGAGGCTCCCGTAAAATCTTAAATAAGTACGCTGAGAAGATTAACCTTGAAAGAAAGATCAGCCCCCATACCCTGCGCCATTCTTTTGCCACGCATCTTTTAAATGCGGGCGCAGATCTGCGCTCGGTACAGGAATTGCTGGGTCATACAAGACTGTCCAGCACACAGATATACACACATGTAACCGGCGAAAGGCTGAAACAGGTGTACCGCAAAGCCCACCCGCGGGCTGAGGAAGAGGACACCTGATCCGAAATAATACGAGGAAGGCATTATATGTTTTACGAAAGGAGATAATATGTTCCACGCTACTACTATTGTCGCTGTTAAAAGAGACGGAAAGGTCGCTATCGCAGGTGACGGCCAGGTCACTTTTGCCCAGAATACCATCATTAAAAAAAGCGCCAAAAAGCTCAGGCGGCTGTATAAAGATAAGGTAGTCGCCGGGTTTGCCGGATCAGTAGCCGATGCGTTCACTCTTTTTGAAAAATTCGAGGGAAAGCTGGAGGAATTTCACGGCAACCTGCAGCGCGCCGCGGTTGAGCTGGCTAAGGACTGGCGCACCGACAGGGTGCTGAGGAGGCTGGAAGCGCTTTTGATTGTGGCCAATAACGAAGACCTGCTGATTATATCCGGCAGCGGTGAAGTGATCGAGCCGGATGACGGGGTGGCTGCCATAGGCTCCGGGGGGATGTATGCTATGGCTGCGGCGCGGGCGCTGGTTAAACACACGTCAATGGGGGCGGGTGAAATTGTCCGCGAAGCGATGGCGATAGCCGCTGACATATGTATATTTACCAATGATAATATTATAGTAGAAGAATTATAATTTGGAGGATAGGCAAGTGAAAGACTTAACACCACGCCAGATAGTCGAAGAACTTGATAAATATATTGTCGGTCAGCGGCAGGCGAAGAAAGCGGTGGCGATAGCACTGCGCAACCGCTACCGCCGTAAATTGCTGTCTGATGATTTCAGGGACGAAGTGATCCCAAAAAACATCCTCATGATCGGCCCTACCGGGGTGGGGAAGACGGAAATTGCCCGCCGGCTGGCCAAGCTGGTCAAAGCGCCTTTTATTAAAGTAGAGGCCACGAAGTTCACTGAAGTAGGCTATGTTGGCAGGGATGTGGAAAGCATCGTCAGGGACCTGGTAGAAACTGCCATCCGGATGGTTAAACAAGAAAAGATGGCTATGGTCCAGGACAGGGCTGAGAGGCTGGCCAATGAAAGAATTGTGGAACTGCTGGCGCCTTACCCGGTTCAGGAAACAACTTCGCGTAATCCGCTGGAGCTGCTTTTCGGGGCCAATAAGCCGGCGGAACAAACCGATAAGCCACAGGATCAAATGTATAAGAGGATTTATTTTGAGCGTGAGATCTTAGCTGAAAAACTAGCCAAGGGCGAATTGGAAAACGAATACCTGGATATAGAAGTTGAGGATAACAAGCCTCCGATGCTGGATCTTTTTACAGGAGCCGGCATGGAGGAAATGGGCGCCAATATTCAGGATATGATGGGCGGGTTTATGCCCAAGAAAAAACGCAAGCGTAAAGTTACAGTCGCTGAAGGCCGTAAAATCCTAATCCAGCAGGAGGCACAAAAGCTTATCGATATGGACGAAGTGACCACTTCGGCTATCAAACGCGCTGAAGAGGACGGCATTGTGTTTCTTGATGAAATCGACAAGATCGCGGGGCGGGATGGATATGGGCCTGATGTGTCCAGGGGCGGCGTGCAGCGCGATATCCTGCCTATTGTTGAAGGTTCCACCGTCATGACAAAATACGGCCCTGCCAAAACAGACCATGTGCTGTTCATCGCCGCAGGAGCTTTCCATACGGCCAAACCATCAGACCTGATACCCGAGCTTCAGGGACGTTTCCCGATCCGTGTCGAACTGGAGAGTCTGACCCGTGAGAATTTTCAGCAAATATTAACCGAACCCAGAAACGCCATTATTAAGCAATACACTGAATTGCTTGCCGCAGAAGGTGTGAAGGTTAAATTTTCGCAAAATTCTCTTGTAGAAATAGCCGATATCGCATATACTGTTAATGAACAAACGGAGAACATAGGCGCCCGCCGCCTGCACACCATACTTGAAAAATTGCTGGAAGACATATCTTTTGAAGCGCCGGAACTGATAAATAAAAATATAGACATTGACCGGGATTATGTCGTTGGTAAATTGGGTGAACTGGTAAAGAACCAGGATTTAAGCCGGTATATTTTATAGGGGGAAGAAGGGGCAGGATGAGAGTATTATTGGAAAAGACTCGGGACATCAATAAGATTCTTCAAAAATCCGCAGGAACCAATACTGTGGATTTTAATGAAGTAGCTGATGTTTTGAGCGAAAATATAGGAGCCAGCATCTATATTCTTGACCAGAAGGGTAAGGTTTTAGGATATTCGTACCTGGAAGGCTGGACCTGCGATATAATGAAGGATATTGTCGAAGGCCACGGTGGTTTCCCGGAGGACTATAACGAAAACCTGATGATCATTGTCAGGACAAATGCAAATTTTTGCCAGGCAAAGAATGCCTGTGTGTTCACAGAAAAGCGCTGCATCTATAATAATAAAATAACTACTATTATTCCGATTGTTGGAGCCGGTTCAAGACTCGGCACTTTAATCCTGGGCAGGTTTGACAATTATTTCAGTGATGAGGACCTGATCCTTGCGGAATACGGCGCTACCGTAGTCGGCATGGAAATTCTCAGGGCCCGCACCGGAAAGATCGAAGAAGACGCCCGCAAGCTGGCGGCGGTTCAGGTAGCCCTTGGCACCCTTTCATATTCAGAGCTGGATGCAGTGCGGCACATATTTGAGCAGCTGGAAGGCGAAGAAGGCCTGTTGGTAGCCAGTAAAATAGCGGATCGCGTGGGCATCACCCGCTCGGTTATAGTCAACGCCCTGCGTAAATTTGAAAGCGCCGGGGTTATTGAATCCAAGTCCCTTGGCATGAAAGGCACATATATCAGAGTGCTTAATGACCGCCTGATGGAAGAGCTGGAAAAGCTTAAACAGCACTAAATTGATCTAACGTTTCATCGGATTGAGGATTGTTTCACTACTTTAATTTGCTTTTTTTAAAACCCCGGCTTGCACCGGGATTTTCTATGTGGTAAAATACCAATTGGTGTTAAATACGCACGTTACTGGATTTTTGCAGTGGTGCCCCGCTGGGGTCCTGCAGAAGATGATAGTAACGGAGGATCAAAACCGCAGGGGGAGGAGGTGTAGTAAAAGTGGCTGTTATTTCAATGAAACAGCTCCTGGAAGCAGGAGTTCATTTCGGACATCAAACCCGCCGCTGGAATCCTAAAATGGCCCCCTTTATCTTTACAGATCGCAATGGCATTTATATCATCGATTTGCAAAAGACAGTAAAAAAGGTAGAGGAAGCATATAATTTTGTCAAACAGCTTTCTCTGGACGGGGAAACCGTTCTTTTTGTCGGCACAAAAAAACAAGCCCAGGAAGCGGTCAGGGAAGAAGCTGAACGCTGCAGCATGTTTTTTGTCAACCAGCGCTGGCTGGGAGGCATGCTGACTAATTTCATGACGATCAGGCGCCGGATTGACCGGCTTCAGGAATTAGAGAAGATGGAAACCAATGGCATCATGGAGGTTCTCCCCAAAAAAGAAGTAGCTGAGTTAATGCATGAAAAGGAAAAACTGCAGAAGTTCTTGGGCGGCATCAAGGAAATGAGGCGCCTGCCGGGAGCTTTGTTTATAATCGATCCCCGTAAAGAAAGGATCGCGATAGCAGAAGCAAGAAAACTTGGCATACCCATCGTGGCCATCGTGGATACAAATTGCGACCCCGACGAAATAGATTACGTGATACCAGGAAACGATGATGCGATAAGAGCTGTTCGCCTGCTTACCAGCAAAATGGCAGAAGCTGTTCTGGAAGGAAAACAGGGAGAGCAAATTACTGAATAATCACGAACAACGGCGGGGGCTTTTCAAGCGAGTAACCCCTGCCTTTTTTCTGCCTTGCAGCAGCTTTTAATTTAGTGATAATCAATTCTTGGATAAAAGTTTTTGGTAACACAAGTTTTACGGACATATCTTGTATAAATATGGTTATAATATCACATACAGGCTTAATTCTTAATAAGGAGGATATTACCAAATGTCTATATCTGCAAGTCTTGTAAAAGAGCTGCGTGAACGCACCGGCGCCGGTATGATGGACTGCAAAAAAGCGCTTACCGAAACGGGCGGCGACATGGAAAAAGCAGTGATCTATCTGAGAGAAAAGGGCTTGGCCGCCGCGGCAAAAAAAGCCGGCAGGATAGCCGCTGAAGGACTGATTGAATCTTATATACATGGTGTAGGTAAATTGGGTGTCCTGGTTGAAATCAACTGCGAAACCGACTTTGTGGCACTGACTGATGAATTCAAAGGCCTGGCCAGGGATATTGCCATGCAGATTGCCGCCTCCAAACCGGAGTATGTAAGCAGGGATGAAGTGCCTGCGGAAATGGTGGAAAAGGAAAAAGAAATACTGCGCGCACAGGCGATCAATGAGGGCAAACCTGAGAAAATTGCGGATAAAATGGTTGAAGGCCGCATCGAAAAATACTATAAAGATGTCTGTTTATTGGAACAGCCATTTGTTAAAGACACAAATTTAACCGTGCAGCAGCTGCTGACGGAAAAAATAGCAAAAATCGGAGAAAATATCAGCATCAGGCGTTTTGTCAGGTATGAACTGGGCGAAGGTATCGAGAAGAAGCAATCAGATATCGCCGCTGATGTTGATGCAATAACCAGAAATGTATGCAAACCGTAAATTAACAAAAGGAGTTTTGCCCGGGTTGTAGAATTTATTTTGGGTAAGACTGGAGGTTGCTGCCTATTATGGTTGCTCCGAAATATACCCGTATTGTTTTAAAGTTAAGTGGTGAGGCTCTGGCCGGAACCCTTGGTTTTGGAATTGATCCGGATGTGGTAAATAATATTGCCAGGCAAATCAAGGACGTGGTTTCTCACGGTGTCGAAATGGCCATCGTGGTCGGCGGCGGCAACATCTGGCGAGGGGTTGCCGGCAGCGCCAAAGGAATGGACAGGGCTACAGCGGATTATATGGGGATGCTGGCCACGATTATGAATTCACTGGCCCTGCACGACGCCCTGCAGAAGCACGGGGTGCATACACGGACCCAAACTGCCATCGAGATGAAAGAGGTTGCGGAGCCTTATATCAGACGGCGCGCTATCAGACACATGGAAAAAGGCAGGGTGGTCATTTTTGCCGGGGGTACCGGCAATCCATATTTCTCAACCGATACCACCGCAGCGCTGCGGGCGGCGGAAATCGAGGCCCAAGTGATATTAATGGCAAAAAGAGTAGACGGTGTCTATGACTCCGATCCAATGAAAAATCCCGATGCTATAAAGTTTGATGAGCTGTCGTATATAGAAATGATTAACCGGGGGCTGGGTATAATGGATTCCACCGCGGCCTCGCTTTGTATGGATAATAAAATCCCGTTGATTGTTTTTGATTTGAATGTGGATGGCAATATCAAGAGAGCAGTATTCGGGGAGAAAATTGGTACATACATCGGAGGGGAGACGCTTGGTAAAAGAGATAATTAATGAAGCTGAGAGCAACATGAAAAAAACCATTGAAGTGGTCAAGAAGGAATTTGCTTCAATGCGCGCCGGCAGGGCTACGCCGGCACTGCTTGACAAAATTACGGTAAATTACTACGGCACGCCGACACCGGTGAATCAGCTCGCCAATATCACTGTGCCGGAAGCCAGGCTTCTGGTAATTCAACCCTGGGACAAGAGTTCCGTGCCCGAGATTGAGCGTGCAATTATGAAATCGGATCTCGGCATAACACCGGCCAGTGACGGTATTGTGATCAGGCTGGCCATACCGCAGTTAACGCAGGAAAGGCGTATTGACCTGATGAAGGTGATCAGGAAAAAAGCTGAGGAAGGCCGGGTGGCGGTGCGCAATGTCCGCCGCGATACCAACGATCACCTGAAATCAGCTCAAAAAGACGGGAAAATTTCCGAAGACGATCTGAAAAGAAATCAGGATGACGTTCAGAAGTTAACTGACAGGATGATTAAAGATATAGATGCCATATTGTCCACCAAAGAACAGGAGATAATGCAGGTTTAAATTATGGATGAGCTGCCGGACATAATTGGATACCCGCTGGATGAAGCCTTGAATATATGCAAAATGTCAGGGTATAATGTTGAAATAAGGATCGCCCGGCCTGTTAAAGCAATAGATGAAGAAAAACCCAGGGCTGTACGCTTTAACAAGGTCTCGAAAAATAAAGGGGTGGTAACTGTAGTGTTTGAAGATATAGGGAGAGGAGGTGGATAATTTGGCATATAGAATTACTGATGAATGCGTGGCTTGCGGTACCTGCCTGGATGCATGCCCGAATGAAGCAATTTCTGAAGGCGACATCTATGTTATCGATCAGGATAAATGTGCGGAGTGCGGTGCCTGTGTTGATGCTTGTCCTACAGGAGCAATCATTGAAGAGTAATTATTAAACCCCCTCACACCTGAGGGGGTTGTTTATATTATAGAAAATAACGTAAAATTAGATCAGCAGAAACTCTCAGTATTCGTAACTTTTTGAAGAACCAGGGGTGGTTAATATAATGATCAGAAGAATAGCCCGCCTATGGCGTCAGAAAGAAACGAAAGAACAAGACATGGCAGATCTCGAAACATTACTGCAAAAATTAGATCGTACCAGAATTCCCAAGCATATCGCAATTATCATGGACGGCAACGGTCGGTGGGCGAACAGCCGCGGTTTGCCGAGGTATTTCGGACACAAGGCCGGAGTGGAGTCCCTGAGAGACATTGTCAGGGCCTGTTCTGAGCTTAAGATAAATGTGTTGACTGTTTATGCTTTTTCAACTGAAAACTGGAAACGCCCCCAGGAGGAAATAAGTATTTTAATGGACCTGCTGGTAGAATACCTGCACAAGGAAATCGATGAGCTCTGCGATGAAGGTGTCAGGGTAAACCCGATTGGGAAGCTGGAGGAGTTACCGGAGAGTGCCATTAAAGCCCTGAAGATGGCTGTAGAACGCAGCCGTGAGAATGAAGGACTTATTCTGAACCTGGCTTTGAATTACGGCGGGAGGGCTGAAATAATCGAGGCTGTCCGGGCAATTGTGGCAAAAGTTAAAGCCGGCGATTTATCTGTTGAACAGATTGACAGCAACATTATATCAGAACACCTTTACACCTCCGGTCAGCCTGACCCGGACCTGCTGATCAGGCCTTCAGGCGATTTCAGGATCAGCAATTTTTTGCTGTGGCAGCTGGCGTATACCGAGTTCTGGTATACCCCTGTGATGTGGCCTGATTTTCGCCGCATCCACCTTGTAAATGCGATAATCGATTACCAAGGGCGGGATAGGCGCTTCGGCGGTTTAAAGAAGAACGACAAAACAACCTGACAGGCTGGTGAATAGTTTGCTTGTGCAAAGGATTATTAGCGCCCTGATCGGCATCCCCCTGGTTGTTTTAGCTGCCTGGCATGGGGGCATCCCCTTAATACTGCTGACCGGGCTAGTTATTATCCAAGGTCTGCGGGAAATAAATAAGATGTTGGAAAATTTGGGCATTAAGCCCTCTCTCTGGCTAGCCGTTGCCGGGGGTCTGATCCTGACCACAGGCGCCTATCTCTATCACGACGGATACCCCGGCCCATCTATTACAATTATCTTAATTATGCACCTGCTTGCCACGGTAGTGTTATACCCGCGTTATACAATGCTTGACAGCGCCGGCACCCTGATGGGAACATTATACGTGGGGCTGCTGAATTATTTCTACCTGTTGAGGATGCTGCCCGATGGCTGGATCTGGCTGATCTTTACCCTTGCAACCACATGGGCATGTGATACGGCTGCTTATTTTACAGGGATGGCCTTCGGCAGGAGAAGGCTGGCCCCGGCGCTGAGTCCCCAAAAAACACTGGAGGGCTCCCTGGGCGGTTTTGCCGGGAGCATCCTGGTGGGATTTGTGTTTTCCCTGATCTATGATTTCCTTCCCCTGCCGAAACTGCTGCTGCTGAGTTTGGCGGTGGGAGCGGCGGCCCAGGTAGGAGATTTACTGGAATCTGCATTTAAGAGACAGGCCGGAATGAAAGACTCCAGCGATCTGATACCGGGGCATGGCGGTATCCTGGACCGGATAGACAGCACGTTGTTTACTACGCCGCTGGTATATTATCTTGTTCTTTTATTCATTCAAATTTGAGGTGAGATATAGATGCCGAGACCATTATTGCTGATCATTTATGCTGCCGCAGCAGTGCTGGCAGCAATAGCAGCATTTAAATATGTACTCCCGATACTTCTGCCATTCATCATTGCGATAATAATTGGGCTGTTCATGGAGCCGGTAATTAAGATCCTGCAGCAGCGAGTAAAAATGCCAAGGGGTTTTGCTGTCTTAACTGCTATGGTGCTAGTTTTTGGCAGTATCGGCGTTGTTTTGACAGCAGTTATTATCCGGCTTGTATCTGAGTTGATCCAGATTTCAGTTTTACTGCCCGGCCTATCAGTTGAAATTAGAAATTATATCCTGGTCATGACTGAGAAAATAACGGCCTTTTATGTAACCCTGCCGCCCGCTGTTACCACGTCCCTGGAGCAAAACATAAACAACCTCGCCTCAAGCCTGCAGGGGATGGCCAGTATGGTGGCCAATTCACTGCTGTCATTTATTTCAATGCTCCCGGGTACATTCATGATTCTTGTGGTAATCCTCCTGTCATCATTTTTCATTGCACGGGACAAACAGCTTATTATCGATTTTATTATCAGGCTGATTCCCGCTCCCTGGGGCGAAAAAATCATTTCGGCGGCGGGGGATGTTGCGACGGCCTTTTTATCATATGTAAAGGCGCAAGCCATCTTGATTTTCATATCAACTTGTTTAAGCGTCGCAGGCCTATATATCATCGGCGCGGATTACGCGCTGCTGATGGGAATCCTGATTGGAGTTTTTGACATGATACCGGTTCTAGGCCCGGCCACCATCTACCTGCCCTGGCTGTTATGGTCTTTTGCCACCGGCGCGACAGTCTTTGGGGTGAAACTGGCAGTGCTGTACGTGGTGGTTAGCGTGGCCAGACAGATCCTGGAAACTAAAATTGTATCGGGCAATCTTGGACTGCACCCCTTGGCAACTCTGGTCTCCATGTACGCCGGCTTGTGGACGCTGGGTCTGGTAGGCTTAGCTATGGGCCCGATTTTATTAATCGCCATCCAGTCTTTTTATAAAGCAGGATTATTGTTTCCCGGGACAAAACGAGACGTTTGATGTATGATTTGAGACGAGTGTCCATGTGAAATCTATCGTTAAATGTTACCAGACAGAGGAACGGGGACACATCCGAAACCAGGATATGTCCCCATGAATGCCCAATGAATGTCACAGTTTATAGTATTTGGGGTATAATATGAAAAATATTGTTATTCTTGGCTGTACCGGTTCTATTGGGCGGCAGACTTTAGATGTCATCCGATCCCTGCCGGATAGATTCAAAGTAACAGGATTGGCTGCGGGGAAAAACTGGCGTCTTTTGGATGACCAGATTAAAGAGTTTCAGCCGCAGGCCGCAGTGCTTTCCGGGCAGAGCGAACTGTCACTACTGAGAAGAGAAATGGGTCCGGCGAAAATGCCAGAGCTGGGCTGGGGCAGGGAAGGGATGGAGGCGCTGGCCTCTATGGGCGAGGCCGATCTGATAGTGGTTGCTGTTACAGGTACACTTGGTATATTCCCAACCGTCGCGGCCCTGCGCGCCGGGAAAGACATTGCCCTGGCCAACAAAGAAACGATGGTGGCCGCCGGACAGCTGGTTACAACCTTGTCAGCTCTAAAACAAACCAGCATATATCCGGTAGACAGTGAACATTCAGCTGTCTGGCAGTGCTTGAACGGGAATAATTTGGGCGATGTTGAAAAAATTATCCTCACAGCTTCGGGCGGTCCTTTCCGGGAACTAAGCGCGAAAGAAATGGAAAATGTGACCGTGGAGATGACCCTGCGTCATCCCAACTGGAATATGGGCAGGAAGGTGACTGTCGATTCAGCGACATTGATGAATAAAGGGCTGGAAGTTATTGAAGCAAAATGGCTGTTTGGGGTGAATTACTCGCAGATAGAAGTTGTGGTTCATCCCCAGAGTATTATCCATTCGGCTGTTGAATACAGGGACGGCTCAATAATCGCCCAAATGGGGGCTCCAGACATGCGCCTGCCCATACAATATGCCATGACCTACCCGGAGCGCGTAAGCGGGCCGGCCCCGAGGCTGAAGCTGGCTGATTTATCGGGCTTGACCTTCGCTGCGCCTGATCTTGTAAAATTTCCTTCACTGCGCCTCGCCTATGAGGCAGGGCGGACCGGCGGCACCATGCCTGCTGTTTTGAACGCCGCCAATGAGAAGGCCGTGGATGCTTTTCTGAGCGGAGCGCTGTCTTTCAAGGATATCCCCGTTATCGCAGAGCGGGTTATGATGGCACATAAAACAGTGCCGGCGCTGGATTTGGAAGAAATCATGGAAGCCGACCTTCAGGCGAGGGAAATGGCTGAACAAATCATAAATAATCTTTATAAAAAGTGACTTTTGGGGTGTTGAAATGTTAACATTTATTGCTTCGGTTTTTGTTTTTGGCCTGCTGATAATTTTTCACGAATTTGGGCATTTTGTTGTGGCGAAATTAGTAGGGATCAAGGTTAATGAGTTTAGTCTTGGCTTCGGACCAAAATTATTAACCGCCTCAGGCGGTGAAACAACGTATAACCTGCGCCTGTTCCCGCTTGGCGGGTTTGTCAACATGGCCGGGATGGACCCGAACGAAGAGACAGATGAAAAAGATATTGAACGGGGTTTTAACAAAAAATCGGTCTGGCAGAGAATTGTTGTGATCTTTGCAGGACCGCTGATGAATTTCTTTCTGGCTGCGCTGCTTTTTGCTGTGATTTTTGCGTTTCAGGGCCAGCCCGTGGCTTCCAGCGGGACCGGAATCGGTGATGTTAACCCGGGCTATCCTGCAGAAATCGCCGGCCTTACCGCTGGTGACAAGATTGTAGCTGTTGACGGAATAGCAGTGGACAATTGGAACGATATGGCAAAAATAATTAACGAGCGGCCGGAAAAAGACATTTCAGTAGTGGCGCTCAGGGGCGATGCAGAGCTGCAGGTTGAAATGACGCCCATCATGGATAAAGACGGGCTAGGGAAAATTGGGATTTACCCGGCGGAGGAATATGTCAGGGTCGGCCTGCTGCAGTCGATCTCACTGGGCGTACAGTGGACGGTTACTTTTACGGTTGTAATCATGGAGTTTTTATCCAAAATGATATTTGGGCAGGCGCCGGCCGAACTGGGCGGCCCGGTGCGGATTGTAAATGAAATTGGTGTAGCGGCGCAGCTAGGGTTTATAATGCTGCTTAAACTGGCAGCTATTTTGAGTCTTAACCTGGGCTTGTTTAACCTTTTCCCCATCCCGGCATTAGACGGGAGCCGCATTCTCTTTCTGGTCTGGGAGAAAATCAGAAGGCGTCCGGTTGATCCTGTCAAGGAGAATTTCATCCATCTCGTTGGATTCGCCCTGCTAATACTGTTGATGCTGATCATAACGTACAATGACATCCTGCAGATATTCTTTGTGAATTAGGTGTATCTCATGAATAGAAGAAAGACAAAGCAGGTTTTTGTAGGTAAGGTACAGGTTGGCGGCGGCGCCCCGATCAGTGTGCAGTCCATGACCAAAACAGACACCAGGGATTCGTTGTCAACTGTTGAACAGATCAACCAGCTGGCGGCAGGCGGCTGTGAGATCATCCGCGCGGCGGTGCCGGATCTTGAGGCCGCCGCTGCCCTGCCGGATATATTGAAAGGGATCAGCATCCCGCTTGTCGCAGACATCCACTTTGACCACCGCCTGGCTCTTGAAGCAATAAAGGCCGGAGTGGACGGCCTGAGGATTAATCCCGGCAATATTGGCAGCAGGATCAAGGTAGAAGAAGTCGTCAGGGCTGCCCAGGGAAATGGTATCCCGATCCGCATCGGTGTAAACGCCGGATCTCTGGAAAAAGAGCTTCTATCCAAATTTGGCGGAGTTACCCCTGCGGCTATGGTTGAAAGCGCCATGCGCCATATAAATATTCTCGAGGACTTAAACTTTGCCGATATTAAAATATCCCTGAAAGCTTCTCATGTGCCGCTGATGCTCGAAGCCTACCGCTTGATGGCCGAAAAAGTTGATTATCCCTTACATATCGGCGTTACTGAATCCGGGACGCTGCGCTCAGGGACAGTTAAATCAGCCGTCGGTATCGGGATACTCTTGGCTGAAGGAATAGGTGACACTATCCGGGTTTCTCTGACCGGACACCCCAGCCATGAAGTAAGAGTGGGTTTTGATATATTAAAGACTCTGGGACTACGCAGCAGAGGGGTGGAGATTATTTCCTGCCCGACCTGCGGGCGCACGGAAATTGATCTGATCAGGATTACCGGAGAAGTGGAAGAGAAACTTCAGGGTTTTGACAGGCCGCTAAAAGTAGCCATCATGGGCTGCGTGGTAAACGGGCCTGGCGAAGCCCGGGGCGCTGATGTCGGTATCGCCGGGGGAAAGGGTTTCGGCCTTATTTTTCGCAAAGGTGAAATAATACGCAAGGTACCGGAAGACAGCTTGGTGGAGGAGCTGTTAAGGGAAATTGAAACACTATAGCTTAGGAGGAGTTACATGCGGGCGACAGAACTGTTAGCGCCAACGCTCAGAGAAGCGCCGGCTGATGCGGAGGTAGTAAGCCACCGGCTATTGCTGCGTGCGGGCTTTATCCGGAGAGTGGCAGCCGGGGTTTATAATTACCTGCCGCTGGCTGTTCGTGTGATCAAGAAGATAGAGCAAATTATTCGCGAGGAAATGGATCGCCAGGGCGGGCAGGAATTGCTGATGCCCATACTCCAGCCGGCGGAGTTATGGCAGGAGTCAGGGCGCTGGGACGTATACGGCCCGGAACTGTTCCGGCTGAAAGACAGGCATGACCGTGATTTTGCTCTTGGCCCGACGCACGAGGAGATAATTACCACCCTGGTGCGCGGGGAAGTCAATTCATATAAGCAGCTGCCGCTTTTGCTGTACCAGATCCAGAATAAATACAGGGATGAAAGACGCCCCCGTTTTGGCCTGATGCGCGGCCGGGAATTCATTATGAAAGATCTTTATTCATTTGACCGTGATGAAGAAGGTCTGCAAATAAGCTATCTGAAAATGCATGAGGCTTACACCAGGATTTTTCAGCGCTGCGGCCTGCGCTTCCGTCCCGTGGAAGCTGATTCAGGCGCCATCGGAGGCAGCGAGACCCATGAGTTTATGGTGCTGGCTGAGTCCGGGGAAGCTTCAGTTCTGTTTTGCGAGTCAGGAGCATGTGATTATGCGGCCAACGTCGAGAGGGCGGCGCAGGTCAGCCCGCCGGAAAAGGTAAAAGATAATTTAAAAAACATTGCTGAAAAAGAAACACCGGACTGCCGTACAATCGAAGAAGTATCCCAGTTCCTTGGCATAGCGGCACAGGACATTATTAAAACGCTTCTGTATGAAACGGAAGCAGAAGCAGTGGCCGTACTCGTCAGGGGCGACCGGGATGTCAATGAAATCAAACTGCTGAATACATTGGGTTGCCTGCGGGTAAACCTGGCTGGAGAAGAGACGATCAGAAAAGTGACCGGGGCATCCAGGGGTTTTTCCGGGCCGGTGGGCTTAAAGGGTATCAAAATTATCGCGGATCTGGAGGTTGCCTCGATTATTAATGCTGCCGCGGGTGCAAACAAGGATAATATTCACTGGATAAATGTCAATCCCGGCCGTGATTTTTCTATTGATATAATAACTGACGTCAGGATGGTAGAAGATGGTGAACCATGCCCCTGCTGCGGCCAGAAACTGAAGGAAGCAAGAGGTATTGAGGTCGGTCAGATTTTTAAACTCGGGATCAAATACAGCAAGCTTCTGGGGGCCACTTACCTGGATGAAGGCGGCAAGGTCAAACCCGTGATCATGGGCTGTTATGGGATCGGGGTTACAAGAACAATGGCAGCCGCCATTGAACAAAACAATGACCAGGACGGGATCATCTGGCCGGCGGCTATTGCGCCCTTCCACGCGGTGATTATACCGGTCAACACCAAAGACGCCGGGCAAACCGCTCTGGCTGAAGCTATATATGCCCGGCTGGCAGCCGCTGGCTTGGAGACAATCCTAGACGATCGGGCTGAGCGGGCGGGTGTCAAGTTTAAGGACGCCGATTTGATTGGTTGCCCGCTGCGTATCACCGTAGGGGCAAAAGCCCTGACCGAAAGACAAATTGAAGTACGGGTGCGCAGGACCGGTGAAACAACCATGATTCCTGAAGAAAAACTGGAAAGCGCAGTGCTGGAGCTGCTCAAAGAACTGTAATTGAGACGTGAGACGCAGGATCTCAGAGTTGCTTTTATCGCTGAATGTTACCAGACAGATGAATGGGGACACATCCCAAACCAGGATATGTCCCCAGATATGCAGATATGCACGTCCAGCGTCTCATAACTCACGACCCATTTTAACGGAGAGAGGTTATCGGAATATGGGGCTCAAGAAAGTTCTCATATTATCAGTGGCAGTGGGAGCTGGTCACATGCGCACGGCGGAAGCGCTTAAGGAGGCAGCGGGATCACTTTATCCCGGGGCGGAGATCAGGATCCTTGACACCTTCCGTTACGCGAGCCCTTTTCTGGGTAAAGTTGTACTGGGCGCTTACATGGAAATGTTGAAAAAATCGCCGCTGCTGTATGAATTCCTTTACCACCAGGCAGAACACGGGCAGCCTTTGTCAGGGAAAGGCAAAAATGGTTTCAGCCATATCCTGAACGTACTTGCCGCGCCCAGGCTGGTGGAATATATTAATAATTTTAAGCCTGAGATTATAGTCTGCACCCATGCCTTCCCTTTGGGCATAGTATCATTCCTGAAGAGAAAGGAAGTTTTTCAGGGGCCTGTTTTTGCAATTATCACTGATTATGATGTCCATTCCTTTTACATATTTCCTGAAATAGATACCTATATCGTTGGTTCTGAGGATTTGATCCAAAAGTGTTTGGACTTTGGCATAGAGCCCGGGCGCGTGCATGCCACGGGTATACCCATACATACCGAATTTTTTGTTAAATATGATAAAAAACAGCTGCGGGAACAGATTGGGCTCGCTCCGGATCTGCCGGTCATCCTGATTATGGGCGGCGGGCTGGGCATGGGCCATCTTGATACTTTGCTTGAAATACTGGCCAGCGGCAGCTACCAGCTGATCTGTGTCGCCGGCGCCAATACCGTTCTGCAGGAGAAACTGGAAAAGATGGCGCAGGGTATGTCATGCCGGGTGAAGATTTATGGTTTTGTTGATAATATTCATGAGCTGATGGCTGCTTCGGATATAATGGTGGGGAAAGCCGGCGGGCTAGCCTGTGCTGAGGCTATGGCTTTGGGACTGCCAATGTTTATTGTCGATCCTCTGCCCGGCCAGGAGGAAAGGAATACAGAATTTATGACAGCGGCCGGCGCCGGTGTCAGGGTTAATGCGGCAGAGCTGGCTTCAACCATACAGGCTTATCTTTCTGAACCCGCCAAAATTGAAAATATGGCGCGCGCGGCAGCTGCACACGGCAGGCCAAATGCGGCCTGTGATGCCATCGCACTGATGGCGCGAGCAGTAGAGGGGGCTGCAGCTGTTCCCGCTGCAGCTGTTCGTCCAGAAATAAGTAATACTTGGGCTGGATAAAGTGAATTATTAATATGATCGGGATGTGTTTCGTAATAAATCCTCTGGCTTGGAGGTGCTGATATGCTCATGTTAAACGAGGGTGAAGTCATTGTAAGACTGGTTATGTCTGTAATTCTCGGAGGTTTTATCGGACTGGAACGAGAAAGGCTGCTTGTTGGCTACCGAACTTACTCAGCAGGCTTCCGGACGCACATATTAGTAGCAGTAGGCGCTGCTGTCTGCATGATCGTATCCGAGGGTATGCACTACCAGTTCAAAGGTGATGCCGCCAGGGTCGCCGCCCAGGTGGTAAGCGGCATAGGGTTCCTGGGCGCCGGCGCAATCCTGCGTGAAGGTTTACTGATCCGCGGCCTCACAACCGCCGCCAGCTTATGGGTAGTTGCCTCAGTAGGGCTGGCATGCGGTGCCGGGTACTACCTGCCGGCTGCGCTGGGTACCCTGCTGGTTTTGTTTACCCTGGTGCTGCTGGGGACTTTCGAAGATATTGTCCGCGGCAAGGGACGGCTTGATCTTCTCAGCATTGTCGTTTCAGACCAGCCGCAGCAAGTTAAGGTGATCAGGTCTTTTCTTGAAGAGCAGGTGGGCGAAGTGAAGAAGATTGAAGTCAGCAAAATGCATGAAGACGGTAAAGTTCTGCTTGAGATATATATGAAAATGTCTTCTGACGCCAAGATGATCGAAATCCTGCATCATATTACAACCCTGCCCGGCGTCTACAGGGTGGAACACAGGGCCTAAACTGGGCCTAAACACAGGGCTTAAGCTATATTTACACTTGTCAACAATATTCTTCTGTGATATACTATTTATGGTTTTCGGCAAGATAGATTTTCCTCTGTAAGGAGTGGGTTGCGCCCACTCTTTCGTCTTATCATGGACGCAAACAGGCAAAAAGCAGGGAAAGAACTGTCTGTCAGTCTTAGGGGGCACTATGATGGCCAAAACAAAAATTGTTGAACTGGTTGAGGAAATAATCACTCCCTGCGTGCAGGAATCCGGTTTGGAACTGGTCGATGTAGAGTTTGTCAGAGAAGGCGGCAGCTGGTACCTGCGAATATATATTGATAAACCCGGCGGCATTGGTATTGAAGACTGTGGACAACTTTCGCAGAAAATCGACAGGTTGTTGGATGAGAAGGATCCCATCCCTCAGTCGTATCATTTGGAGGTCTCATCTCCGGGGATCGAAAGGCCCTTGAAAAAGATATCCGATTATAACCGCTTTGCCGGTGAACTGGCCGTAATTACTACATTTGTCCCATTTGACGGTAAAAAGAAAATAACAGGACGAATCACGGCAGCGCGCGGTGATGATATAGTTATTGATTCAGACGGGAAAGAACTCAGCATCCCTTTCAGGCAGGTTGCGTCTGCAAGGCTGAAAGTGGAATTTTAAGAGTTCAGGGAGGGGAAAAATGAACACCGAATTTTTGGAAGCTCTTAAAGACCTGGAAAAAGAAAAGGGCATCACGGTTGATGTGCTGCTGGAAGCCATTGAAGCGGCCTTGTTGTCTGCCTACAAGAGAAACTTCGGGTCTTTGCAAAACGCCCGGGTCCATATAGATCGCGAAACCGGGGATTTCAAGGTATTTACCCAACAAATTGTCAAAGAACAGGCGGAAGATCAACGACAGGAAATAACGCTGGAAGACGCACAGAAGATAGATGCTAAATATGAGCTGAGTGATATCGTTGAAACAGAAGTTACCCCCAGGAACTTTGGCCGGATTGCCGCTCAGACTGCCAAACAGGTAGTTGTCCAGCGTATCCGGGAAGCCGAAAGAAACATAATATTTGAGGAGTTTGCAAACCGTGAAGGCGATATCGTTACAGGTGTTGTCCAGCGTATCGAGCAAAAAAACGTCTACATTGAACTGGGCAAAACAGAGGCGATCCTGGCGCCTTCTGAACAAATGCCAGGTGAGGATTACAGGCAGGGCAGCAGGATCAAGGTATATATAATAGAAGTAAGAAGAACTACAAAGGGGCCTCAGATCCTGGTTTCCCGCACTCATCCCGGCCTGTTGAAACGTCTCTTTGAGATGGAGGTCCCCGAACTGCTTGAAGGCGTTATCGAGCTTAAGGGAGTTGCCAGAGAAGCTGGCGCCCGTTCAAAGATTGCGGTTTATTCCAAAGACGATAACGTAGATCCTGTGGGCGCCTGTGTCGGGCCGAAAGGGATGAGGGTCCAGAGTATAGTCAGCGAACTGAACGGGGAAAAAATTGATATCATCAAATGGAATACAGACCCATCAAAGTTTGTGGCCAGTTCATTAAGTCCGGCAAAAGTAGTGGCAGTGGAAATATGGGAAGAAGAAAAAGTAGCAAGAGTAATTGTCCCGGATTACCAACTCTCACTTGCAATTGGAAAAGAAGGTCAAAACGCCCGGTTGGCGGCAAAACTCACCGGCTGGAAAATAGATATCAAGAGCGAATCCCAGATGAGAGAGATTTATCCGGATGAGTACAGTGAGCTTTTTGAAAATGAATACGATTAGGGGCGAAGTCCGGTGCCAAAAATAAAAAAAATACCACAGCGTATGTGCGTTGGATGCCAGGAGATGAAACCAAAAAAACAATTAATCAGGGTGGTCCGCACTCCTGATGATGTAATAGAATTAGATCCCACAGGAAAGAAATCCGGCCGCG
>DHGV01000039.1:9874-20306 GCA_002402945.1 Pelotomaculum sp. UBA4789 | reverse complement strand
ATCGAATTTCAGGATCTTACAGATCGGATCGTCAGGCTCGCCATAGAAGCCAGGCAGTTTTAATTTGGGTGTAAATATGACTATGAACAGATCGGAATTAGCGCGCTTTATAGATCATACACTTCTAAAGCCGGATGCCACACCTGATGATATTATCAAGCTATGCGGTGAGGCAAGAAAATACGGCTTTATCTCGGTATGTGTGAATCCGTGTAATGTCACTGCCGCTAGCAGAGAACTTTCGGGATCAACTGTGAGCGTCTGCTCAGTTGTGGGCTTTCCCCTGGGCGCCTGTGCTCCGGCTGCAAAAGCCTTTGAGGCGGCAGAGGCTGTCCGGTGCGGCGCTGCCGAGCTGGATATCGTAATCAACATCGGTTTTCTCAAGGGTGGTTTAATAAAACTGGTGAAATCTGATCTGGAACAAGCGATTCTATGTGCCAGGAACGTAAATCCGGCAACAGTAATAAAAATAATTATTGAAACCTGCTTATTAACACATGGAGAGAAAATAAAAGCCAGTACTCTGGCCATAGACTTAGGCGCGGATTTTGTCAAAACCTCAACCGGGTTCAATAAAAGTGGAGCCACTGTTTATGATGTGGCTCTATTGAAACAAATCGTTGGAAACAACGCCGGCGTGAAGGCATCAGGCGGCATCAGAGATCTTTCAGCTGTATTGTCTATGATTAAAGCCGGAGCATCACGGATCGGAACCAGTTCCGGACTCGCCATAATAGAAGAATTAAAAGAATGATCAGAGATCAATTGCATAGTCTCTTATTTTGCAGCTGAGCAGGAATTAAGTTAAAGAACAGCGAAATAATCTGACATAGTATTTTAAGAACAACAAGGGGTGAAGATCGTGAAAATACGTTGTATGCTCTGCGGAAAACCTATTGAGGATGATTTTGTTGCGAGTGCAGATCCCAGAGACAATGATTATGAAGATGAAGATGATCTGCCGGTAAAGAAACCTTTGACAGTATGTCTAAGGTGCCAGGCAAAACTTAAGCATGAGGCAGATGGCTCCCAAAAAGTACCCAAACCTATGTAGCAAGACTATTATATTCGGGAGGTAGAATATTTGCAGTTTAATCTTCGCAAGCTAATAAATGTCACTTTATTGATAATCGCTGTTATTATAGTCGTTCTTGCTGTTTCAGGAGCCAAGCTTTATACAGATTGGCTTTGGTTCCAATCCCTGAACTACCAGAGTGTATTTACAACCATAATATTATCTGGAATTGGCCTCCGGTTGGCTGTCGGCGTGGCCTTGTTTATATTTTTGTTTGCAAACCTGTTCTTTACCCGGGGCCCGCTGCTCAAGGCTGCCCAAAAAGCAACGATATCAAAAGAAGATGATCTGCTTACAATTCAAAGCTCTCCCTTGAGTCAATTTATTACGCCCCGTATATTGCTTATCATATTTGCTGCCATAAGCTTAATAATGGCTGTATTTTTCAACCTTTCTGTAGCTAAAGACTGGATCATTCTCCAGCAATTTTTGCACCCCTCGGCTTTTGGAATCAGTGATCCGCTTTTTCAAAAAGATATCGGATTCTATGTTTTCCAGCTCCCTTTTTATATCTTCCTGTACAAAGTGGCAAGCATGATTGTTGTGGTCACTGCGTTCTGGGTAGCAATCGTGTACCTGGCCGTCAACTTCGCCCAGGGAATGCCCGGCAAAACCCTGGAAAACATGTCGGTACGCTACCATCTCTCCTTCCTGGCAGCAATTTTCTTTATTGTTAAAGCAGTGGGATACCAACTGGAACAATATGCGCTTCTTTTTGCACACCATGGAGCTGTGTGGGGGCCAGGCTATACAACAACACATGCCACTCTCTTGGCTTACAAAATCCTGGTAATTATCGCCCTGGCATGTGCCCTGGTTATTTTAATCAACCTTTACCTGCGTAAATTCAGGTTAATAGTATACAGTATAGGTGTCTTGCTGGTAGCCTCAATAGTACTGGGGAGCCTGTACCCGGCTTTTATCCAAAAATTTGTGGTAACGCCAAATGAAGCGGTCATGGAGAAACCGTACCTGGAGAAAAACATTCAATATACCAGAATGGCATACAACCTTAATAAAATCGAAAAACAGAGTTTCCCGGCCGGCAGAATATTAACCGCTGGGGATATACAGGCAAACCAGGATACGATCCAAAACATCCGCCTCTGGGATTGGGAGCCGCTGAAACAGACTTACGGCCAGATCCAGGAAATGAGGCTTTATTATGAATTTACTGATATCGATATTGACCGCTACACAATTAACGGGCGTTACCGCCAGGTTATGCTCGCTGCCAGGGAATTAAACCAGGAGAACCTTCCCTCCCAGGCTAAAACCTGGGTTAACCAGCGGTTGTCATTTACTCACGGTTATGGAATCGCTATGAGCCCGGTTAATGAGATGACCACGGAGGGCATGCCCACATTTTTTCTGAAAGACATTCCGCCTGTAGGTTCTACAAACTTAAAAGTAGATCGTCCTGAGATTTATTATGGGGAGAGAACTGATCAGTATGTAATTGTTAATACAAAATCCCAGGAGTTCGACTTTCCCCAGGGGGATGAAAATGTGTTCTCCACTTATGATGGAGAAAGCGGCGTTAAGATGTATAACTTTCTTCACAGAGCCCTGTTTGCGCTGGCCCTGGGTGATTACAAGCTAATTCTATCAAGTGAAATTGACAACAACAGCAGGGTCTTATATTATCGCAATATCAAGCAGCGGGTGCCGAAAATTGCTCCATTTTTACAGTTTGATAACGATCCGTATATCGTGTTGAGTAACGGTAAGCTTTACTGGATGTGGGACGCATACACATTAACAAATAAATACCCATATTCAGAACCATTCGATAAAGTGAATAACTATATTCGAAATTCGGTTAAAGTAGTGGTTGACGCCTATAGCGGCCAGACAGATTTCTATATCAGCGATGAAAGCGATCCACTGATTCAAACCTACAGCAAAATATTCCCAGGTATGTTTAAAAACCTGGAAGATATGCCTGAAGATTTGAGAAAACATGTCCGCTATCCCGAAGACCTTTTTAGAACACAGGCAGAGATGTACGCTGTGTACCATATGGAAGACCCGCAGGTGTTCTATAACAGGGAAGACAAGTGGAACATTGCCACGGAACAATTGATCGGCAAGGAAGAGCAAGCCCTTGAACCGTATTACAATATTATCGAACTGCCTGGAACAAATGAGCCCGAGTTCATTTTAATGCTGCCTTTCACTCCTCAGAATAAAAAGAACATGATCGCCTGGCTGGCTGCCAGTTCAGACGGGGAAGAATACGGCAAACTTTTGTCATATAACTTTCCTAAGCAGGAGCTGGTATACGGGCCGATGCAGATTGAAGCGCGCCTTAACCAGGACACCACCATATCACAGCAGCTTTCGCTATGGAATCAGCGCGGGTCCAGCGTCATCAGGGGCAACCTGTTAGTAATACCGGTCAAGGACGCCCTGATTTACGTCGCTCCTATCTACCTGAAAGCTGAGCAGAGCACGATGCCTGAGCTGCGCAGGGTTATAGTGGCACATGGAGATATGGTAGTTATGGAACCGACTTTAGATATTGCTCTTCAGAAAATATTCGGAGAAGGCGCCGGTCAGAAGCCACAAGTACAACAGCCTTTGCCAGGTTCACAGGTTCCAATAGCCAGCATTTCAGATCTGGCTAAAAACGCCAGCCAGCTATACGACGATGCGCAAAACAAGCTTAAGAACGGTGACTGGGCAGGATATGGGGAATCCTTGAATAAATTAAAACAGACCCTTTCTGATCTTGTAGAAAAAACAGGGGAATAGCTGAAAATAAAAATGAGCATATGACGCCGGCATACCAGCAAAACTGGCATCACTGAAAAGCCGTAATAAAAGCTGTCGGCCCTGGCGCCGGCATCTTTTATTTATTAAGGCCATTGATAAACACATGAGCATTATTAAACTGAAAGGCAGGTTATTTTTATGGCTTTGAATAAAAAAATAAGACGTATAGGCGTGCTCACAGGCGGCGGTGACTGCCCGGGCTTAAACGCCGTTATACGAGCTGTAGTTAAAACAGCTATAGGGACCTACAAGCTGTCAGTTGTTGGTTTTGAAAACGGTTTTGGAGGTTTGATTCAAAACAGAGCTTGTGACTTAACTGTAAGGGATGTAGTGGGCATTTTGCCCCGCGGCGGCACCATCCTGGGCACCACAAACCGGGATAATCCCTTTAAATACCAGATGGTTGTTAATGGCGAAAAAACATTCAGGGACGTATCAGACCGTGTCATTGAAAATATTAATATACAAGAAATAGACGCACTGATCATAATAGGAGGGGACGGAAGCCTCAGTATAGGTAAAGACCTATATGAAAAAAAGGGATTACCGGTTGTTGGTGTGCCTAAGACCATAGATAACGACCTGTCAGCCACAGATCAAACTTTTGGTTTTGACACTGCCTTAACTACTGCAACAGAAGCATTAGACAAACTGCACACAACTGCAGAATCTCATCACAGGGTGATGGTGCTTGAGGTTATGGGTCGCTATGCGGGGTGGATAGCTCTTGAAGCCGGTATTGCAGGAGGTGCTGATGTTATTCTCATCCCTGAAATCCCTTATTCGATTAAAAATGTTTATGAGAAAATATACCAGAGGCAGGAACATGGAAAATTATTCAGTATTGTCGTCGTGGCAGAGGGAGCCAAACCACTCGGCGGAGATATGGTAGTCAAGAGAATGGTGGAGGAAAGCTTCGACCCGATCCGTTTGGGCGGTATAGGCAATGTAGTCGCCAAACAGATTGAGGATGAAACTGGTATGGAGTCGCGGGTTACGGTACTGGGACACCTGCAAAGAGGCGGATCACCAACTGCTTTTGACCGGATCCTGGCAACACGCTATGGCGCCGGAGCTGTTAACCTTGTTATGGCAGGTAAGTTTGGTGAAATGGTATGCCTGCGCACGCCGAATATTAAATCAGTACAACTTGCTGAGGCAGTAGGAGAAATACGCCACGTACCAGTTAATGGTGATATGGTCCGTACAGCCAGACAGATTGGCATAAGCTTCGGTGATAAATAAAACTCACAGTCCGCTCGGGTGACATTATTTAGAGCTTAAAGTCAGGATAGATTGGTGGTATAAAATGGTTAATAATATGTGTGATAAAAAAACTCTCTGGGAAAAAACAGTAGATTTTCACGGACATGCGTGCCCGGGGCTGGCAATGGGCTTTCGGGCAGCTGAGCTGGCGCTGGATGCATTGGGATGCGATCGCTCTGTTGATGAGGAACTGGTTGCTGTTGTTGAGAACAATGCATGCGGTGTCGATGCGTTGCAGATGCTCACAGGCTGCACCTTTGGTAAGGGCAACCTTTTCTTCAGGGATCTTGGCAAGACTGTATACACGATAGTCAGGCGCAAGGACAATAACGCAGTCAGGGTGGCCGTGAGATATGGTTCAACCTTTGATCCGGATTTTAAAGCCATTAAAGAACGCGCCACTTCAGTTTCTGCCTCTCAACAGGATAAGGCTCATTACCAGGAAGCTCTTAAGAAAAGAATCAACAGTATCCTGAGCGCGGGGCCTGAAGTATTCGACATAAAAAAAACAGTATTGGAAGTTCCTGAAACAGCGTCAATATATCAGACCTTGCAGTGCAGCGAATGCGGGGAGGGGGTAATGGAACCCAGAGCCAGGATTAAAAATGGCAGGGTAGTATGCATGCCCTGTGAAGGAGAAAGCGGCAGATGATATCTTTAGATATCCCGGGCAGGGAGAAGCTAACTCTAAAAAATATCATGCTTGATTTCAATGGCACTATCGCTCTCGATGGAGTACTTTTAAGCGGCGTCCAGAATAAATTAAATTCCATATCAGAAATTCTGGATGTATATATAATTACAGCAGACACATTCGGCACTGTTTTATCATCTTGTTCTTCTATAAAATGCAAATTGGCAGTGCTTACTGAAAAGCTTGGTTCATATGAAAAACTAAAGTTTATAGAAGGCCTTGGGCCACAGGAAACAGCGGCAATTGGAAACGGTAATAACGATGTGCTGATGCTTGAAAAAGCGGCATTGGGAATACTTGTAACTGGTCCAGAAGGAAGTTCAGTAAGAGCACTAATGGCTGCGGATTTGGTTGTAAATGACATTATAACCGGATTAGATTTATTTTTGAATCCTAAAAGGCTGGTTGCCACTCTCAGGGAATAATGAGATATTTGGAATGAACGTTTCTAATAAAAAACCGCAGAGCCGGCGTTGGAGGATACTAATTGAAAATAGGAATATTTACAGACAGTTATTTACCTTATACAAGCGGCGTTGTGAGATCCATTCAAACATTTACTGAAGAGCTTACAAGAATGGGACATGCTGTTTATATTTTCGCTCCAAAATATAATAATTACGATCAGGAAACCAGGGTATTCCGTTTTGCATCCATACCTTCACCCACCAATCGTGATTTTACTCTCGCTTTGCCGTTTTCACTGAAATTCAGACCAACCATCAAGAAGCTTGATCTTGACCTAATCCATGTACATTCCCCCTTTTTATTGGGGCGCCTGGGAGCAAGGTATGCCAGGAAAATGGGTGTGCCGCTGGTGTTCACTTACCACACCATGATTGAACAATACGTACACTATGTCCCCTTTACGCAGTCAACCTCAAAAGACATTGCTCATCTTGCGCAGTCAGTATCAAAAGATCTTGCTCAGAAGGTCAGTCGTAATTTTTGTAATATGTGTGACCTGGTAACAGTGCCAACCGGTATCATAGCCGGTTACCTGCATGAAATTGGCGTAAAGACCCCTTTAGAAATAGTCCCTTCAGGCATAAATACTGCTGAATATAAAAAAGGAGATATTAAATGGCTGCAGGAGCAGTTCAATGTTTCACCGGACAGTAAAGTTTTGCTCTTTGTGGGCAGGTTGGGACAGGAAAAAAACATTCCTTTTCTGCTTGAAAGTTTTAAACTTATAAGAAGCGAGGTAGACGACACAGTCCTCGTCATAGTGGGAAGAGGCCCCGAAGAGGAAGAACTTAAAAAAAAGACCGCTGAACTGGGTTTGAAAGATAGTGTAATATTTACGGGAAATTTGGCGCCAGCAGACGTAATCAACTGTTATGCCGGCTCTCATTTGTTTGTTTTTCCTTCTGTGACTGAGACACAGGGGCTCGTAATTGTCGAAGCGAAAGCTGCCGGACTGCCTGTTGTAGCGGTCAGCGCATTGGGTGCTAAAGAAATGGTTGAAGACGGTGATGACGGCTATCTCACGGATTTAGACCAGAAACATTTTGCTGGCAGAATTGTTTATTTACTAAAAAACGAAGCCCTGAGAATGGATATGAGTAAAAATGCCGCAAAGAATGCCGAAAGGTTTAATTCTGCAAATTGCACTGCTTTGTTGTTAAACTGCTACCTTAGTTTATTGGAAGACTAATAAAATGCATCTATAAATTTATTATATATATTCAATTTCAGAAAACCGGCTGAAAGTGCCGGTTTTTAAATTTGACATATTTTTAAGAAAACTGTAATATTAATATTACTAAATAATAATATTATTAATTGGAGGCGCCTTGAAACAATCAGAAATAATACAGCAAATAAAGGGAAAAGGGTTCAAAATCACACCGCAGCGAAGGGCGATAATTGATGCTATGCTGCTCGCAGAAAGGCCTCCAACAGCAAAGGAGGTGCTGGATACTGTCCGGCTCAATTTCCCGGATGTCGGCCTTGATACTGTTTACCGCAATCTAAATCTTCTCTCTGAAATAGGCTGTGTAATCCAAATCAACTTAAAGAACAGCGAGACAAGCAGGTTTGAAATACTGAAACGGCATCACCACCATTTAATCTGTCTTGGTTGTGGTGAGGCAACATGTCTGGAAAAATGTATGCTGGAAAAACACATGGATGCTTTAAAAGATCAGGGATATAAGATCGTTGGACATGCTTTTGAAATATATGGCTACTGCCCGCAATGCAGCATTTCTTTATAATAAAAATATCTTTTTATGGGAGGAATAGTTTTCCATGGGTAAGAACAAGAAGACATCATATATATTTCTTTTGCTTATAGTTTGTCTCTGTCTCCTGTTCGCCTGCAGCAGCCAAACCGGCATGAAAGGCGGACTGGTAAATACTGACACCTCAATTCTTATTGACACGACCTTTTACCCCATATACATCGAGGCCTTGAATGTCACAAAGGATATCCCCGGTGTTAAGCTGGTTAATATTGCTCCGTTGGCTGCTGGCTGTTTGCATGATTACCAGCTGACCCCGGACGATTTAAAAAAAATGAATGAAGCCGATATATTAATAATTAACGGGGCGGGGATGGAATCCTTTACAGATAAGATCAGCAGCCAGCTGCCGGATCTTCAGATCGTAGATGCAAGCAGAGGAATATCACTGATCAAAAGCGGAGAGAATGATTACAATCCTCATGTATGGGTCAGCATTACAAACACAATCCAGCAGGTGAAAAATATTGGAGAACAGCTTGCCGTGCTTGACCCGGGCCATGCTGTACAATATGCCTCCAATACTGAAGCTTACGTGGCAAAGCTGGAGGATCTTCGCGGCAGAATGCATCAGGTGGTTGACAGTACAAACAATAAGGAGATCGTAACTTTCCATGAAGCGTTTCCATATTTTGCGCAGGAATTTGATCTGCATATAACCGCTGTTATTGAACGTGAGCCAGGTTCTGAACCCAGTGCGGCTGAACTGGCTGAAACTATAAATATTATAGAAGACACCGGCACAAAGGTCCTGTTCACTGAACCGCAGTACCCGGCAAGATCCGCTGAAACTATTGCCCTGGAAACCGGAACAAAAGTTTATGTTTTAGACCCTGCAGTTACAGGACCGCTGGAGCCTGACGCTTATTTAAAAATAATGGAAAACAATATGAGGACGTTACAAGAGGCTTTGAATCAAGATGGCTAACAGGACAATTCAAAAAACACAATCAAAAGCTTGCGGCCTGTGCTGTACAAAGCTCGAATCATTTGGAGTTACCATAGGCAAAACAGAAATCCTCAGGGACATCAATCTACATATCCACTGCGGAGAACTGACCGCGCTGGTTGGGCCAAACGGGGCTGGCAAAACAACATTGCTGAAGGCAATTCTGGGCGAGGTACCACATACCGGCACTTTGAAGTTTTTGGATACAAAGGATTGCCATACAAGGAAACCGATGGTGGGCTATGTCCCGCAAAAACTCGAATATGATCCCGGTGCACCGATCAGTGTCCTGGATCTATTTTCAGCTGGGACGTCTCGACGGCCAGCATTTTGGGGGCATTCACGACGGCAACGCGATCATGCCGCTGCCAGTTTGTCAGTAACCAAGGCCGACCATCTGTTAGAAAGGCGCCTGGGGGATCTATCCGGCGGTGAACTGCAAAGGGTGCTCCTGGCCCAGGCGCTTGAGCCCTGTCCGGATCTGCTGCTCATGGATGAACCGGTATCAGGTGTTGATCCTCATGGCCGGGAACTTTTTTATAATATGGTTTCCAACCTTCGCCAGCATTATGATCTGTCTATTATTCTGGTTTCACACGACTTGTCGCTGGTATCAAGGCACGCTGACAGGGTAGTTTTTCTGGACCATACTTTGCTGTGTGAAGGGACTCCCGAAGAAGTTTTCACTAATGAAATAATACTCAGGACCTACGGCTCTATTTACAAGGAGAGCCTTGGTAAATATCATATAGCTGCAGCTGATCGTGACAGTAAAGGGGTAAGCGCCTGATGGAAACATTGTATGTTTTAATTGACCGTCTCTTGCCGTTTGCCTGGGCACATCATGTTTTCATGAAAAATGCCCTGATGGCTGTCCTGCTGGTAGGACCAATGTTTGCCGTCATGGGCACAATGATTGTTAACAACAAAATGGCTTTTTACTCCGACACGATCGGACATTCCGCCCTGACCGGCATAGCTATCGGGATTCTCCTGGGTTTCCGGGACCCCTTGTGGGTCATGGTAATATTTTCTTTCCTTCTGGCAATAGCCATATCCATGTTGAAATATCATTCAACAGCATCAACAGATACTGTTATCGGCGCAGTTTCGGCTTCAATGGTGGCATTGGGGATCGTAATACTTTCACGGGGCGGAGGCTTTGCCAAATATTCCATGTACCTGATCGGTGATATACTAAGCATCACCCCCAAAGAAATGTACCTGCTGGTGGCAGCATTTATCATAATCCTGCTGCTCTGGGGAACGATGTTTAATAAACTGTTGCTGGTCAGTATTAACCAGACACTGGCCCGCAGCAGGGGCATTAATGTTCGTGTCGTGGAGACGCTGTTTTGTATCGTCACTGCGGTTATTGTAACGATATCAATTCAATGGGTGGGCATTTTAATAATCAATTCATT
>DHGV01000039.1:0-9856 GCA_002402945.1 Pelotomaculum sp. UBA4789 | reverse complement strand
GTAATCTCAATAATCTCAGGCATTGCGGGGCTTTTGCTTTCATACTACTGGGCGACAGCTACCGGGGCGACGATTGTCCTGATCGCAGCGGTATTTTACCTGATCTCAATGCTGCTGAAACCAAGGTTTGCATAATAAAGCCTATTTATTCCTAATTTAAATCAGTCACGGTAGAAGAACCGTTTAGACCGGTTACAATAAGATATTCTTTCCCGGTGGCAGTATCCTTAATGACAGTATAGCCGCCGATATTATTTGTCTCTCCCTCTTCCTGGAGGATCTGAAACCTTTTATTCGTGTTTTCCGCAGCCTGGGAATTGTCTTCAACCAGCGGCCGGGTTTGTGACAGCGGGGCACAACCCTGGATTAAAACAACTGTCAAAACAGCAACAAGGATGGATAGTTTTTTCATAATATTTCAGACCCTTCTTTTAAGATGCCAGGATAATAATCCTTTTTTTATTTTAACAATAAGTTTTTATTGGATAGATTCATTTGTAGAGACCTCCTGGTTAATCCAAGTTGGCAATATTTTCGACAGGCAAAGCATCATTTCCTTTGAACAATGATCAAACATTGTAAAAGAGCTGCCAAAAGGCATATTTGACCAACAAAGGTCCGATAGTTATAATGAAATTGGCAATTGCACTTTCAGCGGAGGTTTTATAGTTGATAAATAGGTGATTAACGGGAGGGTTAAGCTTGGACAGGATCAAATCGGCATATGAAATGGCCATGGAGCGTTTTAAAGAGAGGAAAGAAGTACCGCCGGAAGAAATTGAAAAAATGGAATACTCTACAATTGGCAAGACCCTGGCAGCCAAATTCCTATGGGAAAAAGAATTTGAATTTTTAAAGGAAATCAACAAACAACCAGATAAAATCAAATGCCATATATTGGCCGGTGCGCAGGAAGTCTTTTTAAACAATATCCAGATGCCGACCGACAAAGCCGCCCTGGAAACAACAAAAAAAGCCTTGGAAGGCATGTTTATTATTAAAAGCAACAAGGACACGCTCAAGGAAATATCCGGACAGATGGAGCACCTTTTTAACTATTATGAGAAAACAATTGAACAGGCTTTTGGCCAGTTCAAGGACAGTTTTTCTGCAAAAATGTCAGCTTCGATGAAGTCAATTGAACAGAAAGTTGGCGGCAAAGTAAAAATTGATCCTGAGAAATATCCTGGTTTTCGTGAGGAATGGATGAGGGCAGTAAGCAATTTGAATGACCAGTATAACAATCTATTAGCTGAGCAAAAGGAGAAGATAAAGAAAATTAAATGAGATAAATGTCTGCGTTAAGTATTCGTCAGGCAGAAAGGGGTTTGCATTGGACTATAGTTTAGTAAGCAATCATATTGTATTTGATGTTGATGAAATAATGGAAATGCTTGAAGAATACATCGAGGAATACTTGTTGCTGGAGCATTATTTTGAAGACCAACTGATTGAATCAAGTATCATTTACGTAGAAGATATTGAGATCGAGTATGACCCAGGTGATTCAGGTAAATATCTGAAGGATGATTTTATCAAAAATGAAACTGTTGACGAGGAGTTTTCCGGTTTCTTAAGAAACACCTTTGCTACAAGCCTTTTCTTAAATGATTCGCAAATTGAAATCGAAATACAAAACGGGCGCATCATATGCCTCCTGGGCAACAGGGGAGAATTAATCCTGCGGACCGGATTGGACAGCTTTGTCTTTTCACCGCTTTTTAAGTTGTTTATTAAGCCTGAACAGGCGCAGGTGCTATTAGAAGCAGTGATCTCCGCTTATAAGAAGAACTATGATAACTTGTCTGATGATAAATCAAATATTGAATCTTATACCATGTTTTCAGGTGTCTGCCTGATGGCTATGGCTAAAATCAATGATTTGCCTGCCAATGATTATGAACTCAACCTCTCGCATGATGAGATGCTTCTTTTTGGCCTGGCCTTGAATCTTGCGGAGGAAAACGGAGATAAAGACACTCAAACTGTAACCAGGTCAATCATGGAACAAATAAAAAATTACTTTCCTGAAATTGAGCATATCTCACCTGAAAGTTTCGAATCCACACCCCGGATGGGTAAAATCCTGGATTTTAAAAAACCTGACAACTACAAGTAAACTAATTTATAAAACAGACTAATATATTCAGAAGGTGGTCAGCATACCAGTCAGCTTTATAAGAAAGAGAAACATTCTGATAACAGAAGAAATAAATCAGATCAACAGGACTATTCGTTTTGAACTTAAAGATGGTGAAAATACACTGGCGACGGCTGAAATCAGCACTGCGGGAGACGTGTGGGTTTTTACCGGAATATTTGTTTCAGGCGAGTACAGAGCTAATGGTTACGGTTCAGACTTGCTGACAAAAATTATTGAGTACCTGGACAGAAAAAATATAGACCTATTCGCGTATATTTATTCTTACGGCAGCCTCAGTGAAAAACATCTTGATGCATGGTACAGGCGCTACGGATTTGTAGATGCCGGCGAGGAAGGTTACCAGTTAGCCAGGTATGCCGGCAGCCGGGCACAAAAATAGACGCCCGGAAAGAGGCTCAGGTTTCACAGACTAAGGATAGAAATCTATGCATCTGCTGGGCACCATTAATGGATGTAATGGCATTATTCCTATGTTTTTCTGAATGATAATGAAGAATCTTAACATAAGATCCTTCGCTGCAGCTCAGGATGACACTTAACTATTTCAGAATAGAGGGTTTCAGAATAGAGGGGATTAGATGAAATCACTAGTGCTGGCGGAAAAGCCTAGCGTGGCCAGGGAAATTGCCAGGGTTTTAAAATGCGGTATAAAAAACAAGGGGTATTTCGAGGGACCCCAATTTGTGGTGACATGGTCACTTGGCCACCTGGTTACTCTCGCCGAACCGGACGATTACGATAAGAAGTACAAAGAGTGGCGCCTGGAAGATTTGCCTATGCTGCCTGCCATTATGAAATTGAAAGTGATCAAACAGACCTCTCACCAGTTTCAGGTGGTCAGGAATTTAATGAACCGGAACGATTTAAAAGAGCTTGTGATCGCCACTGATGCCGGTCGGGAAGGTGAACTGGTAGCACGTTGGATTATGGTCCTCGCAAACTGGAAAAAGCCATTTAAGCGCTTGTGGATCTCATCACAAACAGACGACGCCATCCGGGATGGCTTTGCTGATTTAAAGACCGGCGCCTCATATAATAACTTGTATGACGCCGCTGTATGCAGGGCTGAGGCCGATTGGCTGATCGGATTAAACGTTACCAGGGCTTTAACCTGCAAGTTCAACGCGCAGTTAAATGCGGGCCGGGTGCAGACACCGACCCTGGCCATGATTGTCAACCGTGAAACCGAAATAAAACAATTTGTGCCGGTGGATTTCTGGACGATCCGCGCTGATTTTGGGGACTACTTTGGTGACTGGCGCAGCAAATCCGGTAACAGCCGCATCTTTGACCATGGCCAGGCGGAGGAGATCGCCGCAAAAGTCAAAGGACATCCTGGTGTCATTAAAGAAATTCATACCGAAGGCAAGAGTGAGGGAGCGCCCCTGGCTTATGATCTAACTGAGCTGCAGCGGGACGCTAATAAACGCTATGCTTACTCAGCTCAAAAAACCCTTTCCATTTTGCAGGATTTATATGAACAGCACAAGCTGGTTACTTACCCCAGAACTGATTCTCGTTATATCACCTCTGATATTGTGCCTACACTTACAGCGAGGCTGAGAAGCATTTCTGTCGCTCCCTATGCCGAGCTGGTAAAACCTCTTTTACAGAAACCGCTGACGCCGACAAAGCGTTTTGTTGACAACAGCAAAGTAACTGACCATCATGCCCTCATTCCGACGGAACAACCCCTGCGGCTGGTGTCATTAAAAGAAGAGGAAAGAAAACTGTATGACTTGATTGTCAGGCGTTTTATAGCTGTTTTATATCCGTCTTATCGTTACGACCAGACCACACTGATTACTGTAGTCAACGATGAGCCCTTTCATTCCCAGGGCAAGGTGGTAAAAGATAAGGGCTGGCGGGCTGTAACTTCTAAAGCTGCTGAAAAGGATGACGCTGATGACAAGGCACTGCCTGAACAGACGCTGACAATGCAAAACAAAGGTGATGTGAAACAGCTTAAAGCTTGCAAAATAAACAAATCAAAAACCAAGCCCCCGGCCCGCTATAATGAAGCTTCGCTGCTGACAGCAATGGAAAGCCCGGGCAAGTTTATTGAAGACGAAGAGCTGCGTGAAACCATGAAAGGAAGCGGTCTGGGCACACCGGCTACAAGGGCTGAGATCATAGAAAAGCTGATTAATACCAGTTATATCGAACGCCAAGGGAAAGAGCTGGTTCCAACACCAAAGGGTATTCAGCTGGTCAACCTGGTTTCGCCGGCTTTAAAAACTCCGGAGTTGACTGCCCAGTGGGAGCAAAAACTGTCCAACATTGCCAGGGGGAAGGGCAGCAAAGCGGAGTTTATGACAGATATCCGCAAGAACACCATGGAATTGGTGAAAAGTGTTATTGCAGACACAACAGTTTATAAAGCTGATAATATAACCAGGACCAAGTGTCCGGTCTGCGGCAAATTCCTGCTGCTGACAAACGGGAAAAGAGGTAAAATGCTGACCTGCCCGGATAGGGCTTGCGGGCACAGGCAGCCGGAAAAACAGAAAGATTTTGGTTTAAGTAGTTCCAGGGGTGAAAGCAGGGTCAACCAAAGGCTGATAGCCCAGTACAGCCAGCAGACCGACATAGGCAGTAGTTTGGGAGAACTGCTGAAAGCGGCAATGGCAAAAGAAAGCACCGGTAAAGATAAAGAATAAGACGGGAAAAACAGATAATATAAGTGTATGTACAATCAATAGGGCCCCATGGTATCAGTTATGGGGCTTTTTTATTCCGGGAAATATTGAAACAAGGGAGGTAATTATATAGCTAATGTCGAAAACTTATAAGAGATTATAAAATACAGAATACACAATGACTCAGGAAACAAGGGAGAATCGATTTTGAAAAAAAGAAATTACATATTGTTTGCTGTAACTTTTGCGCTTATGTTTGCAATACAGACCAACGTCGTTTATGCAGAACAATTGCTGCTGAAGGAGGGCATGTCCGGACAGGCTGTACTGGAAATGCAGACACAGTTGCAGGCACAGGGATATATTGATCCTGGAGTTCTGGATGGTGTTTTCGGTCCGGCGACGCTTTCCGCAGTGATAAGTTTTCAGTCTGACCATAGTATTGACGCTGATGGTATAGCCGGCCCAGCTACGATGTCCGCCATGGACAGTTTGGTTTCAAGGGAAAATGATACAGTTGCGGAAAATTCGCAACCTGCAGTACTTAAAGAAGGCATGTCCGGTGATAATGTGCTTATGCTGCAGACTAAATTAAAATCGCTCGGCTATTACACAGCAAACCTGGATGGTAATTATGGACCGGGCACACTGCTTGCCGTGATAGATTTCCAGAGTACCAATGGACTCACAGCCGATGGTATCGCCGGCCCGGCTACAATAAATGCCCTGCAGTATGCACCTGCCGTCGCCAGCCGCGGCGCCGGCGGTGACCGCAAATCACAGATGATTGCTTCTTACGCTGAACAGTTCCTCGGCGCACCTTATGTTTACGGCGGCCGGTCTCCTGAAGGATTCGACTGTTCCGGATTTGCCAGTTATGTCTACAGCCATTTCGGCATTGAAATCCCACGCGCGGCTGACGAACAGTTTTATTACGGAGCCAGCGTAACCCAACTGATACCCGGCGACCTGGTGTTTTTCACAACTTACACAGAAGGTCCGTCGCATACCGGTATATATATCGGCGACAACAGTTTTATCCACAGCAGTTCATCCGGTGGTCAGGTAATCATAACATCGCTTTCGGAAAATTATTACAGCGCAAGATATTTGGGCGCCCGCAGGGTGGTAAATTAACTTAAAAGTCAATGTTTCATATAACAAATAAAAGGAAGCTCCGGGGTAATTCCCCTGGGCCTCCTTTTATTTTGAGCATCCTGGGCTTTCAGGTCCCTATATCCACACAAAATAATAAAATTAAACGTATTAATAAATATAATTTCACTGACAATTATATTATATTGCCTACGCTTATAACTTGTTTTAGCAACCAAAGACTATTATGATATATCTGATAAAGTTTATGAAATGTACTTTCAGACACTGCAGCAAAGGGGTTTGAATTGATTAAAAATTATCGCAAGTGGTTTTTAGCAAGTGTCAAAAGGGCAATCTATGATTTTGGTATGCTGCAGGATGGGGACAGGGTTGCAGTTGCTTTTTCGGGCGGTAAGGATAGTGTAACCCTGTTATATGCCCTGGATCTGCTCAGCCGTTCATTGCCGGTAAAGTTCGAACTGGCTGCGGCAGTATTTGTCAAAACCGGCTGGCCGATGGATCTGCCGGTGATCGAGGAGTTTTGCCGCTCCCTTAATGTACCTTTTCACGTGGCGGAAACTGAAATCGCAAAAATTGTTTTTGAAGATAGAAAGGATGGGAGTCCCTGCGCAATTTGTTCGCACTTGCGCCGCGGCGCCCTGCACAGCAAGGTGCTGGAACTTGGCTGCAATAAGGTCGCCCTGGGCCATCACCTCGACGACGTAATCGAAACATTTTTTATGAGCATGATCTACACAGGGCAAATGCGCGTTTTTTCTCCAGTCACTTTTCTTGACCGCACCGGCCTGACCATGATCCGGCCGCTGGTTTACCATCCTTCAGAGAATATCGTCTCATTTGTTGAGAAGGAAAACCTGCCGTTTATATCTAATCCCTGCCCGGCCAACGGCGCCACACAGAGAGAAGTCGTGAAGAACCTTATCGCTGACCTTGTCGAGCGTTTCCCCAACTTAAAAGCTCGTTTTCTTAACTCACTGCAGACGTTCGACCAGCGCAACTTGTGGCCCGAACGGATTCCAAAGGGGAAGGGAAATAATATAGATAAGAATATATAATATAAACATATAAAGTATTCTAAAAGTATATAAATATGTGGTAAAATATAGTATCAGCATATGATATGAATATTTAAAAATATTTACCATTATATGCTTGTATTATTGGATAATAGTTACAAAAGACCAGGCAAACCCGCCGAAATGCGGGGACGCAAAGCCAACGGGCCTTATGGTAATGAAGGCGGCCGGGTTGCAGGATAACTTCCGACAACTCAGGCCGCATTTATTATGTAAAAGTGGAGAAAACTTTATGAAAATACTCTTGATCGGCAATAAGGTAATACCAGAATACCAGATGGCCGGNNCTTCAGGAAAGCTCAATTCAAGCGCAAATCCTTTCCTGTACGCAGTATGATACAGCAGAAGAGGTTGTACAGAAACTCTCAATTGACCTGGTATATGCTTATGCCGATTTTTCCAATGATCTGCCTGCGTTGAAGAATCTTCTGCGGCAGCTCAAGGATGTGAATCCCAACCTGTACTGTATGCTGATGATCTATCCCCAGGATTTTGGGGAAGTGGATGATAGCCTGCAGGAGGTCGTAGATGATTTCATTGGCATACCGTTGGAGTCATCAGAATTTTCTGTTCGCCTGCGTAAAGCCATACAGCGGGTGGAAGCGCAAATAAGAAGCAGGGAACAGAATAAACTCATTGCAGCGGATCTTCCACATGATGAATACCAGCATGGACTTGCAGCAGATACCTTCGCCAAGCCGGACAACAATGAAGACGATGACATTTATAACCGGAGACCGAACCGCAGCGCCATACCGCCAAATCCTCTCGGTTTCAGCCAGGATGAGAAAAGAGAATTATATAAAACCCTATTGCAGGGTGGTTCTGCTCATGATGAGCAAGCCGGCGGGTTGCGCAGAGTTGTAAACATACTGGGAATGATATTTTTGGGATTGCTGCTGTTAGTTATTGTTATACTGGTTGTCTTCATTGTGCAGACAGGAACAGCTGGGAGAGTACCCACAATCTTTGGTTACCAAATCAGTGTCTGTCTAAGCAACAGCATGAGACCAACCATCGAACAAGGCAGCCTGATTTTTACTCGTTATATCAATCCTGAAGAAGTCCGGGAAGACGATATAATTATATTCAGGGACAACAGTGACGTCACTGCGTACACAATACATAGGGTTACAATGGTAAATCAAGCTGCAGGGCTCAGTTATACTACCAAGGGAGATGCGAATGAAACAGATGATCCGGTACCTGTACCTGCGGAAATGGTGATAGGTAAATTTCATGCAGCTCTGCCATATGCAGGCTATCTCTTTTCGTTTGCTCAGAGCATATTAGGTATGGTTTTGATATATGCAGCCGCAATACTATTCATATTTAATGGACTGCGGGGCGTTTTTAAATTATTACTGGGAAACCCATCGCGTGCGGGATCACAGACCTGATATGTCTGAATTGTTATCATAAACAAAGGCACTTAGAGTTATTCGATAAGGCAGGAAAGTAGAGAGGCAAAAAATAACTTAGGGGGTGCCGCACCATGAAGTTTCTTGATAAATTAAAAATCAAATCACAACTTAAAGACTGCGACTATATTGTTGCAAAGTTGGCTATGATACAAAGGTTTTCCGGAGCCGTAATGAATGATGAATTAACAAAACTGCTTGATGAGTATATGGCAAATCCCTGTTTTGATACCGCAATAAAATTAATAGAATACGACAATTCTTTTTATATCATTTTTAATGAGAGCAGGCCAAATGGCTTCTATACCAGGAATATAAATTTCTTAAACACAAAGCGCTAGTTATCTAAATGCTTTTTTAGATTCAAACTAGGATAATATATTTCTTAATAAGATTTTTTCTTTAGCTTCATTATACGGCATCTGGAAGTATTTATTATACCGCTCTCCGCCAAGATAGTTTTCCAGGTTTTCCAAATCGTTCGACGCCAAGTACAGCCAGTAAATAAGCGGGTATACACTCCCTCTGTAACAAGTATCGTTGTGATTAATAGTCAGAATATCTTTTATAAAACTGCTCCAAATATCTACCGTGCTAGGCCCGCAATCCATTATCGTTTTGTTGGCGCCGATATGTGAACATATATACATATGTTCAATTTCAGTATAATAGGATGTACCTGAGATCCTGCAAATTAAGGGCCTTACGTTATAGATTGAACATATCCTTACCCTGTTTGGCAGTTCAGCTAAAAAAGGGCAATCGATATAAACTCCCTTTGACAATTCATAAGTTTTTAGTGACATGTTTTTGTAATCCAAATCAGAGTGGTCAGATCTGAAATAATTTAACAACGCGGGATGCTCACTGTTTAAATATGATATACCCTGCAATACCCGCTGCTTAATAAGCGCAATTCTTTTTAAATCAAATTTCATCATTTCGCGGCAGATTAAAAAGAATTCAACTATTGATACGCTGAACACGGTGCTGCAACACTCACTGCAGCCCTTTCTGCATGCAGGCCTGACATTATGTTTAGAGTAATGGCTGTTAATAATCGTGTCTGCCTCTGAATCCAAAGAAAGCATTTTAGCAGCAAGGCTATCCGTAGATATTTCCGGATGGCATTTTTTATGCCTTCTCATGCTGCCGCAAAAGCAAGCCATATCTTTTGTCACAGTAACCGATTCCTCCGTAAGGAAATTTAAATGTATGACAATTCTTAATTAATTAAATATTCAATTTTGCCTTTAATAAATCCTTTCATCACATCTCGATAAGTATGATTATTCCAAATATTATTTATGTTTAGCCTGAATTCCTACACAAAATTAGCGTAGACAAGCGTTTTACTGAAATTGATCTCAAGCACTCGAAATAGTCTGTATTTCAAGCCTTTTAAATTGCATTTTTTTGCAAATTTTTGTTTAATCC
>DHGV01000071.1 GCA_002402945.1 Pelotomaculum sp. UBA4789 | reverse complement strand
CGCCTTCAATGAAATACTGGTTGGGAGGAATCCCCATCTTGCATTTGCCGCCGGAAACGATGCCGAATGTGTTCGGCCCAAGCACGTAGGCGCCTTTGCGCTTCGCGTAAGCAACGATGTCGATTTCGTCAAATACCGGCACGCCCTCAGTTACTATGACGACAACCTTTACGCCTGCTTCCAGGTTTTCCAGGGCAGCGTCTTTAGTCCCTGCGGCGGGAACAAATATAACTGATGCATCGATCCTGTGTTTTTCACAGGCTTCACGCACTGTGTTGTAAACGGGTATGCCCTCTACTACTTGCCCACCTTTTCCGGGGGTGCATCCGGCAACAATTTTTGTCCCATATGCAAGCATCTGCTTGGTATGGAAAGAAGCCTGTCTGCCGGTTATTCCCATGACTAGGACATTTGTATTCTCATCAATGATAATAGCCAATTTTACTTATCCTCCCTTTTCAAGAATTTTTTCTATGGATTTAAGCTCTTGCATTTAAAAATCAAAACAATCTATTTCGTGAGTTCAATCACTCTTTTAGCGGCGTCCTGCATGAAATCAAAGGCCTCAATACCGATTGATTTCAATATTTCCCTGCCTGCTTCCTGGTTGGTGCCAACAAGACGAATTACTACCGGTATGGGGAAACCACCTAATTCAGTGCTAACATCCTTGAAAGCATTGGCAACGTCATCACAGCGGGTGATACCACCAAAGATGTTGATGAACATTGACTTAGGCTTCAAGCCAAGAAGAATCTTGAGGGCTTTGGCAGTTTGTTCTCTGCCGGTCCCGCCGCCAGCGTCAAGGAAGTTCCTCGGGGTGCCGCCGAAAGCAGCAAGCGTATCGAGAGTTCCCATTGTAATTCCGGCGCCGTTGGCCATCACTGCGATATCGCCTTCCAGTTCAACAAAGGATAATCCCAGGTCAGCTGCCGCTCTTTCGGCTGGGGACTTGTCATCAACGAAGGGAAGGTCAACCATGCGGAACATCGCGTCGTCGTCGATAGTAACTTTGGCGTCAGCGGCTATTACCCTGTCATCGCTGAATACCAGCGGGTTGATTTCGACTAATTCGGCGTCTTTTTCTTTGCAGATCTTGTAAAGGCTTTGAACTATCTTCACCATTTCTTTTCCGTGCGGGCTGTTGATAGCAACGCCCATTCTTCTGATAACTTCACGGGCAAAGAAAGGATGCATGCCGAGTTCAGGATCGATATGTTTTTTAATGATGTACTCTTCCGGCTGGGCTTCAATTTCCATCCCGCCGTATGCGGAAGCAATCATGACAGCCTGTTTTGCAGAACCGTCAACAGTTATTGACATGTAAAGTTCTTTGTCAATTTTTAACATCTCTTCCACCAGGACACATTCTACCGGCAGCCCCTGGATGGTCATGGCTAAAACTTCTTTTGCTGCTGCTTTAGCTTCCGCCGGAGTTTTGGGAAATTTAATACCCCCTGCTTTACCTCTTTTGCCTGACAGGACCTGAGATTTTACAACACATGGACCACCAATTTCCACAGCAATCTTCTCGGCCTCTTCCGGGGTCGTTGCCATTCTGCCTTTCGGAGTCGGGATACCGTATTTGGCAAAAAGCTCCTTACCCATGTACTCAAACATTTTCACAGGCTAAATCTCTCCTCTCCATTTTTGTATTTGGCGCTTTATTTGAAAAAACAAAAACAAATAATCGTACCAACTTATTAACTTCGTTGTTTACATCGTTTTTCCTGCTTTTTGCTTTAATAATTTGATTATATTCCTTTAATACTCCCCCCCTTTAACCGTTCCTTCACAGGTTATAATTGACCCCCTACTCATATTACAATCCTGCAAGACCAGAAAAACATAAAAAAGCAACCATTACATAATGGTCTAATTGTGATTAGATTTTAAATTTAAATAAAGTGGTATAGCCCAACCTGTTTTCACCGGTCGGGCACTACCATAAAAGCGTCTTAATTGTTTCGTCTTCCAAAAGGCAATATTTGTCTTTATAGACATAATTCCTCCTGGCTAATTCTCGTCCAAAAAAACCTCGTGCTATTTAACGGCGTAAATCTTAATGCCTTCCTGGTAAAGATCCCCGCCCAGGGTGTCATTAACAACTACCACGGGAAAATCTTCAACCACAAATTCATGCACCGCTTCAGCCCCGAGATCCGGGTAGGCGATAACCTTGGCGCTTTTGATGCTCTTGGCAATCAAAGCTGCTGCTCCGCCAATTGCAGCAAAGTATACGCCCTTGTACTTTTTCATCGCTTCAATCACTTCCGGGGACCGTTTCCCCTTGCCGATAGAAGCTTTCAGTCCCAGTTTGTAAAGTTCGGGTGCATATGGATCCATCCGGTAACTGGTTGTGGGACCACAGGAACCTACAACTTTACCGGGCTTTGTCGGGCTTGGCCCAACATAATAAATAATCTGACCTTTGGGATCAAAGGGCAGTTCATTGATTTTACCTGCTTGGATCAGATCCACCATTCTCTTGTGAGCGGCGTCCCGGCCGGTGTAAATTAGGCCGTTAATTAAAACCTGCTGTCCAATTCTAAGCTTTGATACATCTTCATCAGATAATGGTGTAGTAAGCCTGATCTGGGTCAATATTTTCACCTCCCCTATTAATTTAACCATATCAAAAATTATTTAATGCTATTTTTTACAGGGTTACTTCCTTATGCCTGGCCGCGTGACAGTTAATATTGACTGCTACCGGCAGGCTGGCGATGTGAGCAGGGTAAGTTTTAATATGTACAGCCAGGGCAAAGTTTCTGCCGCCCAGGCCCTGAGGCCCAAATCCCAGGTTGTTCACTTTTTCCAGCAATTCCGCTTCCAGTTTTGCCATTACCGGATCTTCATTCTTTGAACCAATTTCCCGCAGCAGTGCTTCCTTAGCGATTAATGCAGCTTTTTCCATCGTTCCGCCAATACCCACTCCTAAAATAACAGGAGGGCAGGGGTTCGGGCCGGCGTTTTTAGCCACTTCAAGAACAAAGTTTTTAACGCCTTCCACTCCGTCAGCAGGCTTCATCATCTTAATAGCGCTCATATTTTCACTGCCGCCGCCTTTAGGAGCCAGTGTGATTTTGAGGTGCTCACCCGGGACGATTGTGGTGTGGATTACCGGAGGAGTGTTGTCCCCGGTGTTTTTGCGATCGAGCGGATGGCTTACGATGGATTTTCTGAGGTAACCCTTGGTATAACCCTGCCTGACTCCCTCAGTGATCGCCTCGTAAAGATCTCCACCCTCGATGCGGACGTCTTGTCCCAACTCCAGGAAAATAACCGCGTAGCCGCAGTCCTGGCACATGGGGACCTGCTCATCACGAGCAATCTCAGCATTCTTGATCAGAATCTGAAGAATCTCTTTCCCCGTGTTGGAGACTTCGCTTTCGTAGGCCTTCTTGAATGCCTCCATCACGTCTGCACCCAGGTAGAAGTTGGCCTCCTGAGCCATCCTTGCTACGTTTTCCGTAATGACACTCGTTTTAATGGTTTTAATTTTTATTCCCCCCTTTGCTAATTGTTGGTCCAACTTATTATATACAAGCAAGATCTGTACCATCGGCATAGTACCAAGGCTCAAAAACAGCAAATATTTTATTTTATATTTTTAATTATCTGCGATATCTGCAATCCAGCAGTCAAAACAATTTTTAGATATTAATATGTGTTATTATTTAAACATAGACCATTTATGTTAATATTTCTAATAGCTGGAATAAGATCTATCTTAAGGCTTGGCAATACTGGCATTTCTAATATGTATAATAATTCTAATTATTAGTATTTTCTGGTGTGTATCTTTTCAGCTTGTTGTAAAGCGTGGCCAGAGATATATTCAATACCTGTGAGGCGTGTCTTTTCCCTTCCACCGTGCTGCCATATTTCGCTACTGCTTTTTTGATCATTATTTCTTCCATTTGATCTATGGGAACCAGGTCGACATCCCGTTCATGTGTTATTTTGAACTGGTTGGTATGCATACCCAGGTTCTTCTTGGTAATTACTTCCTCATCCATGGTTACCATTACTCTTTCAATAATATTCTCAAGCTCGCGGATGTTTCCCGGCCAGTCATAACCGGACAGTACTTCCTGGGCCTCCCGATCCACCCATTTAACCTTTTTACCAAGCTTCCTGTTTAGTTTCACAATCAGGTTGTCCAGCAGAACAGGCAGATCTTCCTTGCGAATCCTGAGCGGCGGTACAGTAATTTCAACGACATTCAAACGGTAAAAAAGGTCTTCCCTGAACTTGCCCAGGCGGATTAACTCCCGCAAATTACGGTTGGTGGCGGCAATTACCCGGACATCTACTTTTGTTGTCTGCGTGCCGCCAACTCGTTCAAATTCCATCTCCTGTAATACCCGCAGTACTTTACCCTGCAGTATAAGGTTCATATCACCTATTTCATCTAGAAATATTGTCCCGCCGTGGGCAAGTTCAAATTTGCCTATTTTTGATTTAACCGCACCGGTAAAGGCGCCCTTTTCATAACCGAAAAATTCGCTTTCCAGCAGCGTCTCCGGTATGGCAGCGCAGTTAACTTTTATAAATGGATACTCCCGCCTCATAGACGATGAGTGAATGGCATGCGCAAATAATTCCTTCCCCGTACCGCTTTCACCCAGCAGCAGGACAGTTGAGTTGCTGCGGGCGGATCTTTCCGCCAGATCAACACAGCTTTTCAACTCCATACTGCTGCCTAAAATATTATCAAAAGTATATTTACTCGTAGTTACCTGTCCCAGTTTATCAGTCAGGTTTTCAATAATGCTCGTGCTTTTTTGCAGCTCATCCATCAAATTCATAACATCAGTAAAATGCTGAAATACCACTACTCCGCCATCCATTACCCCATCGACAATGATCGGTGCGGCGTTGGATACAACCTCAGCATTGCTTCCGCCCACCTTGGTCCTGTGTCCGAAGACCAATTTCCCGGTTTTTAAAACGGTCGCCAGGGCTCCGTCTGGTGACGCTTCAAATATATTTTGATTGATCCTTTCCTCCTCGGCTATTCCTGTTATCCTGGAGAAGGCGGGGTTTACAAACTTTATGTTTCCATTTATATCAGCAACTTCAATCGCCTCTTGAACCGAATCAAGAATGGCGGAAAGCTGGCTCTTCACACTCTTGATTTCAAGCAGCTCTTCCTTCTTCTTCAACAAAATTGAGATAATTAAATCTGCCGCTCTGGCCTCCATGACCGCAGTTATAGCATTTTTATTGCGCTGGATTATATTATGTACATTTGCTGATCCAACAGCATCAATGATCACATCAAGGTGCGGCAGCATCAAAAGGTTTATAATATTATCTGTAACAAATATGCCTTCCTGCCGTGCAGCCGTTATGCCAGGCGCCATGGGATCGATATCGGCAATACCGGCAATGGCCACCTCTTTCATTTCCTTTAACATCTTGTAAGCTGCAAAGCCTTCTTCACCAGCGCCGGCAATCGCGACTCGAACTATTTTCATCCGGTTCCCTACCTCATGCAATTAAACTTGTTAAATTTCATTTCGACAATGCCAAACCAGCATCCTTCTAAAATTTAAGATTATTAAAAATGAAAAATATTACGAACAAGTGTTTTTATTTCGCTCCTGGCGTGTTATAATTATTTATATAATTTTACTTGTAAAGGCTGGTGTAAAATGGACTCCGATCTCACCCCTAAGCAAGCGGCTATACTGGCAGTAATAAAAAAGAATATCAGGCAGAAAGGATATCCGCCCTCAGTCAGGGAAATAGGCCAGGCTGTTGGATTAAGTTCAAGTTCTACAGTTCATGGATATCTTAAAAAACTAGAAAGCAAAGGATACTTAAGGCGCGACGCTGCAAAACCCAGGGCAATGGAAGTCCTGGATGACCTGGAAGGTGACAAGGTGGAATTTGTCAATGTGCCTCTCCTGGGCCGGGTCGCAGCTGGTATGCCTATACTGGCAGTAGAAAACAGGGAAGAACTTTTCCCTCTCCCCACTCACTTTACAGGCAGCGGTGAATTTTTTATGCTCACTGTGCGTGGTGACAGTATGATTGAGGCGGGCATACTGAATGACGATATGGTTGTTGTCAGGAGCCAGCATGATGTTAATAATGGTGATGTAGTGGTCGCCCTCCTTGATGAGGAAGCTACTGTAAAAAGATTTTTCAGGGAAGATGGCAGAGTCAGGCTCCAGCCGGAAAACCGCTCAATGGATCCGATATACGCTACTGATCTTCAGATTATCGGCAAAGTAATCGGTCTTGTACGCAAAATTCACTAATCTTATGCCTTTAAAAAGCCGGATATATTAAAACCGCTGCATATGTCAGCGGTTTTTTTAAATATGTTTGCTCTCATTCACAACCGGAATCTTAATCCTGCTGCTTATAACAAAATTCCCTGTTGGTTTTCTTCATCGTTGATATAAGATATAAACGCCTCTAAAGCGAATCCGCCCATGCCCTGGCTGTGCCTGATCTGGTATAGGTAACGGCTTAAATCAATGCCAATTAACTTTACTTCCTTTACTTTTCCCAGGCTGATAGCTTCTGATACCGCATATTTTGATACTATGCTGGCTCCCAGATTAGCTTCAACAGCTGTTATTACTGCCCTGGTACTGCCCAGTTCCATGCTGTGCGGAAGCTTTTCCAGTGAAATATTATGTTCTGCCAGTTTTTGTTCCAATGTCCGACGGGTTCCGGAACCTCTTTCCCTTAATATCATTGTTTCATTTTTCAGATTGTCCAAGCTAACCTCATCCAACTCCGCCCAAGGGTGAGCAGGCGGCACAATCAAAACAAGCTGGTCTTTAAGCCATGATACACACTCGGTGCCTTCCCAATCAATAGGCGCTCCGGTAATACCGAAATCTATTTCCCTTTCACGCACCCAACGCCCGACTTGGCCGCTTCCTGCAACCTTGAGAGTTATGATAATACCCTGGTATTTTTCCTTAAAACCACCGATCAAGATGGGCAGGATATATTCGCCCGGGATGGTGCTGGCTCCGATAACCAAATGGCCGGTTTTCAGACCCTTGAGGTCATCCAGACCTGCCTTGATTCTGTTATAATGCCTGATCATCTGCTTGGCCTCAGGATAAAGTAACCTGCCTGCCTCCGTGAGCATCACTTTTTTGTCACCGCGTTGGAATAAAGAAACCTGCAGATCTTCCTCCAAGGCTTTAATTTGAAAGCTCACAGCCGGCTGGCTCATGAATAGCTGTCGGGATGCTTTTGTGAAACTTTGTAATTCAGCCACCCAGATAAATGCCTCCAGCTGTTTGAAATTCATTGGATTAACACCACCTTAAGGCTATTTTAAAAAAACTTTCGCCATGTATATCTTAATACCTCTTATATATTTAATTTTTCTAACAATTTAACAGCATAACACTTCCCGGGCTGCTGAGAGCAAGGCCAGCTTGACATATTCCTTCGATAGACCCCCCTGCAAGTAAACTGCGTAGGGCGGACGCATGGGGCCATCGGCGCTTAATTCCAATGAGGCGCCCTGAATGAATGTTCCCGCTGCCATAACCACCGGATCGCCGTAGCCAGGCATGGCGTTTGCCTCAGGCAGTACATGCGAATCAACCGGGGACCACATCTGCAGACCGCGGCAGAAAGCAAGGAGCCTTGCGGGTGTGCCGAGCATAATAGCCTGGACGATATCACTCCGGGGCTGATCATAAACGGGCAAAACCTTAAAGCCCAGGTACTCAAAAAATTTAGAAGCAAATACTGCACCCTTGAGCGCTTCTGATACAACATGGGGCGCCAGGAATAAACCCTGATACAATAGCCTCTGGAAATCACAGGTTGGTCCGACCTCTGCGCCTATACCCGGAGCGCTCCATCGATTAGCAGCCATTTCCACATATCTTTCTTTGCCTGCCACATAAGCTCCGGTGGGCGCCAATCCACCTCCCGGGTTTTTGATCAGTGATCCGGCTACCAGGTCGGCGCCGGCCTCAACCGGTTCCTCCGACTCCACAAATTCCCCGTAACAGTTGTCAACAAATATAACAGCATCTGGTTTCTTTTTTTTTATAAAGTCAATTGTTTCCCTCATTTTACTTATCCCCAGCGCTGACCCCCAGCGGTATCCGGCCGATCTCTGCAGCATGACCATCCTGGTTCTAGGGTTCAATGACTGTTCTATACCGGCGTAATCCAGGTCTCCCGCACCAGTCAAATTGACTTGTTTGTAAGTAACACCAAGATCCTTTAAGGAGCCAGGTGATTCACCCCTGATACCGATCATTTCACCCAATGTGTCGTAAGGTTCTCCCTGAATGGACAGCAACTCGTCTCCCGGACGCAGAACGCCATACAAACACAACG
>DHGV01000054.1 GCA_002402945.1 Pelotomaculum sp. UBA4789 | reverse complement strand
ATAATACGAGGAACGGGGACACATCTCTCTTATAAGCATTTCTCTGTGGTCGAGATATGTCCCCGATCGGAATGGTTATACAATAATAGCGGAAGAATACCGCACTGCAGCAATCAGACATTTGTGAGATAAGGTGGGTAAGATATGGAATTTCCGGTTGAAAAACTGATCGGCGCTGCTGCTGCGGCCAGGGAAAAAGCTTACGCGCCCTACTCCAAATTCAGGGTTGGCGCCGCCATCCTGACTAAGGAAGGCCGTTATTACACCGGCTGCAATATTGAGAACGCATCCTATGGACTGACCTGCTGTGCCGAGCGTGTCGCCCTGTTCAAGGCCGTTTCCAACAGCGAGCGCAGCTTTGAAGCCATTGCGGTTACGGCCGGCACAAAAGAATTTTGTCCGCCCTGCGGCGCCTGCCGCCAGGCTCTGGCAGAGTTTGGGGCAAATATTAAGGTTTATATGGCCAACGAGGCAGGGGAATTCCAGATGCAGACTGTGGCTGAACTGCTGCCGCTGTCGTTCACTGCAGAGGCCCTCGCGCCGGGTGAAGACGATGGTGATGACCGTAAGTTACCGTAAATATAGTTAGCTGCAATAAAATATATCAGCAAAAGAAAAGGTGGTCTGGATTGTCTAAAAAAGAAAGTTTAAAATCCGGTTTCGTGACCATTATCGGCAGGACCAACGTGGGCAAATCCAGTCTGCTGAACAAGATGGCGGGAAAAAAAGTTTCTATTATATCTGAGAAGCCGCAGACTACCAGAAACAAAATCCTGTATGTTCTTAACCGGGAGGGTTCCCAGGTTATTTTTTTGGACACCCCGGGCGTCCATAAGCCCAGGCACAAGCTTGGTGAGCAGCTGGTGCAGGTGGCCCTGCAGACGCTGAAAGAGGTTGACGCCATCCTTTTTTTAGTCGAAGCTGACCAGCCGCCCGGGCCGGGCGACAAGTTTATCATCAATAAATTTAAGCATCTCAAAACGCCGGTCCTGCTGGTTATCAATAAGATCGACCTGATCAGGCACGAGGATCTGCTCCCGTTGATTGAACAATACAGCAAGCTCTATAGTTTTGCGGAAATCATACCGGTGTCAGCACTGACCGGGGAGAACCTGCCAAACCTGGTTGAGACGCTGGAACGCTACCTGCCTTTGGGGCCCAAATATTACCCGGATGATATGGTGACCGACAGGCCGGAGTCTTTTATCATGGCGGAGCTGATCAGGGAGAAAGTGCTTCACCTCACCAGCCAGGAAGTCCCCCACTCGGTGGCGGTGGTTATTGAAGAACTGGTTAAGCGGCCCAATGATGTGGTGGCGGTGCGCGCGATAATTTATACAGAAAGAGAGTCGCAGAAAGGTATCCTGATTGGGAAGGGCGGCAATGTGCTGAAAAAAGTAGGCCAGTTGGCCCGGGAGGACATGGAGAGGCTGCTGGGCTCAAAAATATTCCTTGAGCTCTGGGTGAAAGTCAAACCCGGTTGGCGAAACAAAGAAGACCAGATCTGGAATTTTGGCTACCGGGACGAGCAATGATAACCTCAAGCCACAAAAAATTTACAGCCGGGACAGGTATTTATGAAACTATATAAAGCTGACGCGATTGTGCTCAGGTCAATAGAATGCGGCAACGGAGACAAGCTGCTGGTCCTTTTTTCACGGGAGCACGGCAAAATAAAGGTCATGGCTCATGGTGTCGCCAAGCCTTCAAGCAGAAAACGCGGGTTTGTGCAGCTCTTTACTTATACCAGGTTTTTGCTCCACCGGGGCAGGGAACTTGACTCTGTGAGCCAGTGCGAAGGCATTGAGATGTTTTCTTATATCCGGGATAACCTGGATCAAATCAGCTACGCCAGCTATCTGGCCGAATTGGTCGAAGCGCTGATCCCGGAAGGGGAACAAAACGAACCGCTCTTTTTGCTGCTCCTGGAAACGCTGCGGCTGATGGAAGAGGGGGAGGCGGAAATATTGACCCGTTCCTTCGAGATCAAGGCTGCCGGGCTGATGGGCTACCGCCCCGTATTGGAAGAATGCGCGCAGTGTGGGGGAGCTTTGGCGGGGAGGCTTTTATTCAGCGCCAAAACAGGCGGCCTGCTGTGTCAGTTGTGCAGTGATGCAGACCCGCGGGCGCTTGTATGCAGCAGGGGTGTGGCGGAGACACTGAAGGTGCTTTCAGGCTGGACTCCGGACAGGCTCAACCAGCTTAAAATCAGTGCTGCCGGCCGGGTGCAGATTAAAATATTGCTTTATGATTACCTGAAATATCACTTGGAAAAAGACCTGAAATCCGCCTCTTTTTTAAACCGGTTTGCCGCCAAGCCTTGAGGCGGCGGCAGATATTTGCCAACCTGACCATTGACTTTAAACCGTTAATTTGGTAAATTGAAAAAAATAAATTGGCGATGAGGAAAAGTTAGCCGGAGAATTGTTTTCAAGAGAGCCCGGTAAGGTGTGAGCGGGTAAACAACGCCCGGTGAAGGCGTTTCCGAGCTGCAAGAGGAACACCAACAGAGCCGTGAGCTGTTAGATAATTCAATGGCAAAACAGGCTGCATTTGGTCAGTAAAGCTTGCGACTGAAAAAGTGGGCTTTCCCCCGTATCCGTTTTGCTGCAGGGGAGGATTAAGCCAATCAGGGTGGAACCGCGGGAAAAACTCCCGTCCCTGGTAGAGATACCGGGGCAGGGGGTTTTTTAGTTATTGTTGATAAACATTTTTGCACAAGGAGGCAGGACATGAATTTTCAGGAAATCATCCTCACGCTGAACAGATTTTGGTCGGAGCAAAACTGCATTATTCAGCAGCCTTATGATGTGGAAAA
>DHGV01000059.1:590-2820 GCA_002402945.1 Pelotomaculum sp. UBA4789 | reverse complement strand
GACTGGAGAAAACGCTGGGTGTCGAAGGAAGCCGCGCTTAAACGGTCGAGAGCCTTCCTTAAATGCCTGGCCAGCACACCCGGGCGCAGGTTGCGCCAGACGTGATCGTCAATGGTGATCATCTCTTTCTCGGGCAGCACCCGCACTTTAAACGGCAGCACCTCGTAGACCGGAAATTCCGCCTCCACAGCCAAACCCTCCCCGGCCAGGGTTTCCAGGAAGCCCCGGTGGAAATCTTCCAGCAGGTATGACTGCAGGTTGAAAGAAGGCAGCTTTTCTTTGAAGCCCTGCAGGTTTTCCTTTTGCCGGTCCAGCAGTTCTTCATAGCGTGTCAGCGATTGCTGCAGGGTTTCCAGATTGCCTTCATCATTGGCTGTTTTTATACGCCTCACCACATTCGCCATACTGCGGTGGATATTGTTCAGGTTTTTGAAATCCTCCTGAAGCGACTGATCCAGAAAATCATCAATAGTCACCGGCATTTATAAATCAAGCACCTCCAAAAGTAGACATATTATACTATATTTCTTCAAAGGAGAAGATAATCCTTCCCAGGATTTAAAATAGCCGGATTTTATAGTTCAAAAATAGTGGCGCTATGACGTTAAACTGGGATACAAGGAGCAGAGCAATGACCGTAACGGTGAGCGCCGATGTAGCTGTCATGCCTGCAATAAAGCGGTCGAGCCGGGCTGGGTGGACGCCCAGGGAAGGGGAAGCGTGGGGACGTTCTTTTTGCTTCCAAAGCAATTGTTAGGTATAATAAAAAAATTAGCTAAAACTGAACTTGTTATTAATTACCAGCCGGGATATAATTATTGTGTAAAGGTTGTTGATAAATAAAGACCGGAATAGCGCGCCTTGATATCCCAAGGGGGCAGCATGAGAAATGACGGGGTGAGAACTAGTGTTAGATAAAAAAATGAGATCGGATATAAATGAGATCTTCAGTTCATACCCGGACATCATAGCCGTTTATTTATTCGGATCATATGCTGAAAAAAAAGAACATGCCAGGGATGTGGATCTGGCTGTTCTTTTGAAAAAGCCGGTAAAAAGCCAGGTGGATATTTATATGAGCCTATACCCCCGCTTGGCGCAAGCATTAGCCCCGCTTGAACCGGACCTGCTGTTTTTACACTCGGCATCCCTGCCTGTGCGCTTTGAGGCCGTATCTACGGGGAAAGTAATTTACTCCAGTGACGATGATCGCCGAACCGATTTCGAGGATATTGTCGCCGGGGAGTATATGGATTTTAAGTATCACTTGGATATGGCCTGGAGGGAGTTGTTTGAAGCCATTAAGGAGGACGATTCGCTTGTATAACCTAACCCTTATAATAGAGAGGTTAAATATCATTCGTAACTCCGTAAAGAGGTTAAAATTGCTGGCTGAAATGCCGGCTGAGGAATTCTGCCGCGATGAAGATGCCGTGGATATCGCTGAAAACAGGCTGCGACGCGCCATAGAGGCATTGTTTGACCTGGGTCGCCACCTGGTAGTGAAATCCGGCGCCGGGGTTCCCTCGGACTATCGCTCGGTTATTGAACTATTAGTGGAAAACAATATCTTACCAGAGGATTTTGCGCGGCATATTGCTGGAATGGCAGGCTACCGCAACCGCCTTATACATGACTATAACAAGGTGACTCCCGGGGAACTGCATCAATTAATAAAAACCCGGCTTTCTGATTTTAATATGTTCTGCCAGTATATAACTGATTACGTTCAGAAATAGGACCAGGGGTCAGGCTTTACTTTGTGAAATTGTTTGTGTGAAGCAAAAGTAACAAAGTAAAGCCTGACCCCTGGTTTTTGACCCCTGGTTTTTTGGTTTTTCAAGTTGTTGAGCTTCTAAGGTTGACCTGTACCGGCTTCTTCCTGTAAGCACCGGGGCAATATGAACCGCTAAACTTGTTTGCGGAACTGTGCCGGAAGTTGGAGAACCTGGCCGCTGCAGGTGTTTTTGCGGGGGCGCAGGCACTGGTTTCGAAAGCTGAGGTGGAATACAGACGGGTTGAAGGAGAGTTGCGAATTTTCCTGAGCTGACCTCATATTTGACAGTAATACATTTTTTATATATACTTTGTATAAACAAAACGAGCCAAAGGTGGATATTGTTATGCAACACAATGTTCAGAAGTGGGGCAACAGTTTGGGGGTACGTATTCCCAAAGCCCTGGCCCAGAAGGCGGGACTGAGCGAGGGCACGCCTGTTGAGATCATCTT
>DHGV01000059.1:0-516 GCA_002402945.1 Pelotomaculum sp. UBA4789 | reverse complement strand
GGTGGACGCTATATATACTCCCTGCCGCGGTGATCTGGTATGGCTGCAGTTTAATCCGCAATCAGGGCATGAACAGGCCGGCATGAGGCCGGCGCTGGTAATATCGCCGCAGAGTTACAACGGCAAGGTTGGATTGGCCCTGGTGTGCCCGGTTACCTCAAAGGCCAAGGGTTATCCTTTCGAGGTTTTGCTGCCCGATGGACTGGAAGTCTCCGGCGTTGTGCTGGCGGATCAGGTTAAAAGCCTGGATTGGCAAGCCAGAAATGCAAGATATGTGGGTACGGTCCCTGTGCAAGTCGCTACAGAAGTTCTCGGAAAAATACAGTTGCTCATTTCTTAACTGATGCAGTCTTATAATGTGCAGCCTATTGATATTTTCTCCGGTTTTGAGCAATTGGGGACGGGAGTGACCTAGGGGTCAGGCTTTACTTTGTAAATTTTTATTTGTCTTTAATTCACTCTTACTTTGGTATAATGTTATTAGCAAACGTTATTTTTCACCTTAATCCATTCAAA
>DHGV01000023.1 GCA_002402945.1 Pelotomaculum sp. UBA4789 | reverse complement strand
CCGGAACGCGACCTGGAGTGGAACGATCAGGCAGTGGAAGGCTGCTACCGCTTTTTAAACCGCATCTGGCGCCTGGTGGAGCCGTTGGAGGAAACTCTGAAGAAAGCACCGGTCAGGCCTGACACAGATCTGGCGGGGGCAAACCGGGACATGCGCCGTATAACCCACAAAACCATCAAGAAGGTAACTGAGGACGTCAGCACCCGTTTTAACTTTAACACAGCAGTCAGCGCTATCATGGAGCACGTTAACGCTCTGTACCAGTTCAAAGAGCTGCCGGAAGCAGATCTTGACAGTGCCGTCCTGAGGGAAGCGGTAGAATCACTGTTGTTGCTGCTGGCGCCATTTGCCCCCCACATCACCGAGGAAATCTGGGCAGTCATGGGACATGCAGACAGCATTCATTTACAGAAATGGCCGTCATATGACCCCGCAGCTATTGTGGAAGATGAGATCACGATCGTTGTGCAGATCAACAGCAGGGTACGCGACCGCATGACGGTTCCAGCCGGGCTGACAGCAGGGGAAATGCAGGAAAGGGTCATGAATGACCCTAAAATATTAAAGCTGACTGAAGGCAAAAAAATAGTTAAAATTATACCTGTACCGGGCAAACTGGTTAATATCGTGATTAAGTAACACAAAAAAATATAATTTTACTGCTTGCAGTTTAACCTGACAGCCGTTATACTGTTAATAATTCTATATTTTAAAAGTCAATGAAGGAGAAAAGTAAACCGGACCCAGTCCTACAGGGAGGGAGTGCCACCGACTGGAAGCACACCCAGGATGTGACCTGTTGAAGTTCTCTCCGGAGACGCCGGCTGAAACCGCCACACGCGGCAAGTAGGTTTGGACGTATCTCCCGCCGTTATAAGGGAGGGGGTATCGGAAAAATAATTCCTGTACTCTTACCGAGGGGTTGCCGTGGTTTTTGCCATGGGGCAACCAGGGTGGTAACGCGGAAAGTTTAAGACTTCTCGTCCCTGACGGATGAGAGGTTTTTTGTTTTTTGGCGGAATCAATTCCTGGACGGCAATTCCTGGTAAGCGTTCCTGTACCCTAAAAAAGAGGGCTGTCTTTTGGCCAATCTGGGTGGTACCGCGGAAACCTGCCGTTTTCGTCCCTTTGTGGGAGCGGCAGTTTTTTATCTTTTAAAGGAGGTTTGAAAATGGTTATAGTTATGGATTTAACAGCAGGACCCGAGCAAATCAAAGCCGTTCAACAAAGGCTGGAACAATATGGTTTTGAAATTCACTTTATCCGCGGGGTGAAGCGATTGGTCATCGGCGCAGTTGGAGACCGGCAGGAGATCACATCTCTGGGACTGGAAATTATGCCGGGCGTAGAAAAGATCCTGCCCATAATGAAACCGTATAAGCTGGTGAGCAGGGAATCAAAAGGGAGACATAGCCTGGTCAAAGTAAAAGATGTTATTATCGGCGGCAACGAGCTGGCAATAATTGCCGGTCCCTGCGCGGTTGAAAGCAGGGAGCAGCTCCTTACCGCGGCACGCAGGGTTCGCCAGGCGGGAGCAAGCATCCTGCGGGGCGGCGCTTTCAAGCCCAGGACCTCTCCTTACAGCTTCCAGGGTTTGGAGGAGGAAGGGTTGAAGATACTGGCCGAAGCCTCCCAGGAGACCGGTCTGGTCACGGTGACTGAAATTATTGATGAAAACAGCCTGGACCTGGCGCTGAAATATGTCGATATGGTTCAGGTGGGAGCAAGGAATATGCAGAATTACCACCTGCTGCGTATGGTAGGGCGATCAGGCAAGCCCGTTTTATTAAAACGCGGTTTTTCCTCAACAGTTGAGGAATGGCTGATGGCGGCTGAATACATTGTCTCGGAGGGCAATGAAAACGTGGTCCTTTGCGAGCGGGGGATCCGTACTTTTGAAAACGCCACACGTAATACGCTCGACCTGAGCGCTGTTCCTTTAGTCAAAGGGCTCAGTCATCTCCCGGTATTGGTTGATCCCAGTCACGCAACCGGGATTCAGCGGCTGGTAGCGCCAATGGGCCGGGCAGCGGTGGCGGCAGGAGCGGACGGGTTGTTGGTAGAGGTACACCCCGAGCCATCAAAAGCGCTGTGTGATGGCCCTCAGTCCCTGACTCCGGAAGATTTTGATTCCCTGATGGCGGAACTCAGGATGGTAGCCGCTGCAGTAGGGCGTGTTGTCGGGGGGGCTGCATGTAATGATTAAGATTGGCTATCTTGGCCCGAAAGGTACATTTTCGGAAGAAGCTGCCATTCTTTATGCAGATGGCAGTGCTGGTAAAATAACAAACTGCTCTTCACTGGAAGAAGTCTTCGCCGGGGTTGCGGACGGGAGGCTGGATGAAGGGGTGGTCCCGGTAGAAAACTCTACCGAGGGCGCTGTTGGCGCCGTGCTCGACCTGCTGGCAGGTCCGTTTAATTTGGTTGTGCGCGGAGAGGTTTATTTGCCTGTCCGGCAGTCACTGCTGGTTCGCAGGGGTCTGGATCTTAAACAGGTGGAGAGGGTTTATTCTCATTACCAGGCACTGGCTCAATGCCGCAGCTATTTGCGGCGTGAGCTTCCTGAGGTCTCCTTAGCAGAGTGTTCCAGTACAGCTGAGGCTGCCAGGCGGGTTGCAAAAAGCAGCCGTCCCTGGGCCGCCCTGGCCCCGGAGAGGGCAGCCCGGGAATATGATTTACAGATAATTGTGCCCGTTGCCAACGACTACCCGGACAACGTCACTCGTTTTTGGATTGTGGGCAGGGAACAGAAGTCCTGCTCTCCGGAACAAAAAAGCAAGACATCCCTTGTTTTTGGTGTTGGGGACCGGCCCGGAGCTCTCTATGCCATACTGCGTGAATTTGCGGTGCGTGGAATTAACCTTACCCGTATTGAATCCAGGCCGGCGAAAAAGAACCTGGGTGATTACTTGTTTTTCATAGATTTCATCGGAGGGCAGGATCAGCCTGAGGTGAGGGAAGCTCTGCGCGAGGTGGCAAAGGTTACATTGGGGATGAAGGTTCTTGGTTCCTACCCGGTATGGGAAGCGCCGGGAAAAGAAACGTTAGAATTGTAGGTGCGGCTTCAGCCGCACATTGGCGGGCTGAAGCCCGCCCTGCAACGGCAGACCAGACAGTGGAATGGGAATACATTATCAGCAGAAGAGCAACCGAAACTATTTCAACATAAGCTTATCGTTTAATGTGGATAGACAGAGAGCAAATTGTTAAAAAAAATGAACGGTCATGATTACCGTTCAAAGTTGGTCCCTAAATATATAATACGAGGAAAGGGGACACATCCTAAACCAGGATATGTCCCCCATTAAGCCCTTTAACGTCCAAAGTTTCCTGCTGATTTATGTTGGTTTTAAGCCATATTTATGGATTTTCCGGTAGATGGTGGCACGGCTGATGCCAAGGGCGCGGGCTGCCCTGACCTTTCCATCGTTGCTCCAGCCAAACCCGTCCAGTGCAGCGGCGATCGCTTCTTTTTCCAGTTGTGCCAGTTGTAACAGGCGCCCGTCGCCAGTAATGCCGTCCCTGGTTCCCTTTTTTGTTACCTCGCGAATTTCGGGAGTAAGACTTTCAAGAGAAATGAGGTTGTTCTCTTCGAGGTTGATAGCGTATTCGACAGTATAAACCAGTTCCCTGACATTGCCGGGCCAGTAATATTTCAGGCAGGCTTTCATAGCCTCGTCACTAAATCCACGAATTTCTTTCCCGAGCAGTTTGCTGAATCTCTTCATGTAAAAGTCAAGAAGCAGCGGAATGTCTTCCAGTCTTTCTCTCAGGGGAGGGATAACCAGCGGTATAACACTGAGGCTGTAATACAGCTCGTCTCTAAAAAGATTTTTTCTGACCATTTCCTGCAGATCATCGTTCGTCGCTGCGATTACCCGCACATCAACGGGAATCATTCTGGTTCCGCCTACCCGCTCAATCCTGCGGTCCTGTAAATATTTCAGGAGTTTTGCCTGGAGGTAAAGTGACAGATTGCCAATCTCATCGAGGAATATGGCGCCTCCGTCAGCCAGTTCAAATTTTCCCTGCTTGCCACCCCGGCGGGCACCGGGAAAGGCTCCTTCGTCGTAGCCAAAAAGCTCGGTTTCCAATAAGTTTTCCGGGATAGCGCCGCAATTTATAGACACGAACGGCCTGTGGCCGTGCGGTCCGTTGGCGTGAATGGCCCGGGCAAAAACTTCTTTTCCGGTTCCGCTTTCCCCAATAATCAGGATGGTCAGGTTGCCGGAAGATATTTTGATCGCCTTGGACTTCACCTCAGTAAATAATTTGCTGGCACCAACAAGATCCTCAAAATTAATCATTTCCTGTGTGCTCATTATTTCATAGGCCAGCCTCTGGGTTTCTTTGAAGTCCCGGAATGTAGCCACAACACCGGCGATCAGGTCATGCTCCACTTTGATCGGCCTGGCTGTGCTAAGGAGGTGCAGTTTGCGGCCGCCGAAATTAAAAAATACTTCTCTGGAATTAAAACCCTTACCGTCCTCCAGTACTTCCGCCAAGGGCAGGGAAGGCAGTATAATTTTAGCCTCCTTGTCTATAATATGATCCTTTTTAGCGCCAAAAAGCCGCTCGGCGGATTGGTTAAAATGAGTAATCACACCCTCGCTGTTCACCGCCAGTACACCTTCGTACACCGCGTCTACAACAGCTTCCAGGCGGTTGGCCATAACCATGCGCTCGGCCATAATTTCCCGTTCCAGGGCTTTGCTGCTGATCAAGTCAGCCATCCGGCCTATAAACTCTATTAAAGATTCAGTATTCTTTGATAGCGTTTCTTTTTGGGCATCGTCAAAAGCAATCAGGCTGATGGTTCCGATTACCTCGGTTTCGGCAGTTATCGGATACACAATCGAGGCCCGGTAGAAACAGCGGCCTGAAAGGGGGCAGGACATGCAGATGGGATGAAAACCAGCTTCACTAATAAAGATATGATTCCCTGTCTGCAGGACATGTTTATTAACCAATCCGCGCAGCAAACGTGAACCAACGTCATTTCTTATAATACCGGTTCCGGCTACTCTTACCAGTTCTGTGTCAATAATTTCAACTTCCACCTTGAGTACCGTGGCAATTGCCTCGGCCACTTTCTGGCCGCTTTCACTAACCTGGGAAAGCCTGGACATTTGATACAACTCCCTGTGATCTGATATAACATGTTTCAGTTATTAATATTCTGGATTTTTCTTGTTTTTCCTACTTTTATTACCGCAGTTAAATATCTCTAACCGGTCAGGCCCGGAATTGAAAAAGAAATATCCCATCACTCGGTAATAAAGTAAATAAAGTGTTTTACCAAGGCAGGGATATGTATTTCTATATCTTTTTTATAATCTGAATTTTTATGCCGCAAATTGGCTGGCTGACTTCCAGCCAATTTCCAATGCTTTTTGGTTTAAAGCTTCAGTTCCCCGGGGAATACGTGACATCAGGGCCAATAATAACGATTCTTTGGTGACCGCGCCGGATATCGCCGACAGGGAGCCGAGTGCAACAATATTAGCAACCATTTCTTTGCCGAGAGTCTCTTTGGCAATTTTACTGTAGGGTATTTTATAGACTTTTGCTTTTATGGCCGGTATCTCCCGGATGTAAGTGCTGTCAACTATAAGGATGCCGTTTTCATCAAGCAAACCCGCGAAACGGTTAAGAGCCTCCTGGCTCATAACCAGCAACACGTCAGGCCTGGTTACTTTCGGATAATCTATTTCATCATCACTGATTATAATTTCAGTTTTGCTGGCGCCGCCGCGGGCTTCCGGGCCATATGATTGTGTCTGGACAGTGTTTTTGCCGTCTCTGACTACTGCTTCGGCAAGGATTTGCCCTGCCAGGATCAGTCCCTGGCCGCCTGTACCACTGAGCAATATTTCGCTGGTCTGTGACAAAAAAATCATTCCTCCCTGGAAATCATCTGAGATTTTCTGATTAATTGATTATATAAATCTGTATACTCTGGCGCTTCAGTCTTATATAGCTCGCCGATGAGAAATTTACCGCGCATCTCTTCAGGCGTTTTGTCTTTTGCTTTTTCAACAGGCACCGCATGTTCTTTTTGCCACATCAGCATGTCATAGCCATCGCCCATCTTGTTGCGGCGCCCGAAAGAAACAGGGCAGGCTGTTATCGCTTCTATCAAACTGAAACCTTTGTGCGTGGCGCCGGCAGTGATCAATTTGGTAAGCATTGCTGCATGGTATGAGGTGCTCCTGGCGACATAGGTGGCGCCTGCTGCCCTGGCCAGATCCGGCAGGTCAAAAGGGCGCTCAATGGTGCTGTAGGGTGCGGTTGTTGCGCGCGAACCAGTTGGTGTAAGCGGAGAATACTGACCTCCGGTCATGCCGTAAATACTGTTATTAAATATGACAGCAGTGAGGTCGATATTGCGTCTGGCCGCGTGGATTAAATGGTTTCCTCCGATTGAGCTTGAATCACCATCACCCATTATTACAAACACCGTGATCTCCGGCCGGGCAAGTTTAATACCGGTTGCGAAAGCCAGCGCCCTGCCATGAGTGGTGTGCAGTGTATTGAAATCCATATAGCCCGCCGCCCTGGAAGAGCAGCCTATCCCGGAAACGATAACAGTATTATCCTGGTCGCAGCCCAGTTTTTCGAAAGCCCGCACCATGGCGCCAAGTACTATCCCGTTCCCGCATCCGGGACACCAGATATGAGGGAGCTTTTCAGTTCGCAGATATTTTTCAGCGCTATTCTGCATGTTGTTCAACCTTAACTTGAGATTTTATTTTGTTCAGGATTTCGTCTGGTGTAATCATCTCCCCGGTAACCCGGTTAACGCCGACTACATTTGTTTCATTTCGGGCTGCACGCTCCACTTCGCCGATTAACTGGCCCAGGTTTAACTCGGGAAATATTATGGTGTGAGCCTGGCGGCACAAAGCTGTTACTTCTTTTACCGGGAAAGGCCAGATCGTTATCAGACGAAAGAGACCGGCTTTTATTCCAACTTCCCTGGCCATTTTAACTGCACGCTTCGCAGAACGGGAGGTTGCGCCGTAGGCAATAACAATAATTTCTGCGTCTTCAGTCATCCAGGATTCGGTCATGGTTATTTCATCAAGATGATCCATAACCTTGTTGTTCAGCCTTTTGATCAAACGCTCGGCTTTTTCAGCGTCTGTAGTAGGTCCGCCGCTTTCATCGTGTGTAAGCCCTGTTACATGGTAGCGGTAGCCATCACAAAAATTTGCCATTGGCGGCACTCCATCAGCGCCTGGCTCATATGGATTATACCTGGCAAGGCCTGCCGGCGGTTTTTTGCGGTCGATAATTTTTAATTCAGATATATCAGGCAGCACGACCCGTTCCCGGCAGTGACCAATAACCTCTTCGGAAAGCAGGATCACGGGGGTCCTGAATCTTTCAGATAAATTAAAAGCCTGCACCGTCAGGGTATATGACTCCTGTACAGAAGCAGGGGTAAGTGCGATCACAGGGTGGTCACCGTGGGTTCCCCAGCGTGCCTGCATTACATCTCCCTGGGCAGTGGCGGTAGGGATGCCTGTGCTTGGGCCGCATCTCTGGACATTAACCACAACACAGGGTATTTCCGTCATTATTGCAAAGCCCAGGTTTTCCTGTTTAAGCGAAAAACCGGGGCCGCTGGTAGCGGTTAATGATTTTAAACCGGCAAGCGACGCGCCAATAACGGCGGCCATACTGGATATTTCATCTTCCATCTGGATAAACTTGCCGCCCAGGACGGGCAGCTTTTTGGCCAGGATTTCAGCAATTTCGGTTGAAGGTGTGATTGGGTACCCGGCAAAAAAACGCGCTCCCGCTGCCAGAGCGCCTTCAGCTATGGCTTCGTTACCTTGCATCAACCGGGCAAGCGCTGCAGTTTCAGCCATTGCTAATCCGCCATTGTTGATATTGCAAAATCAGGACAATGATTTTCGCAATTGCGGCAACCGGTACAAAGAGCATGGTTCGAAACCGAAACCTTTCCGCTGCTGCTCATTTTCAATACCTTGGGGCAAAGGGATGCGCATATACCGCAACCTTTACACAGGAACTGATTAATTGCAACAGACACCAAGGGCAGAGCGGATAGTGCTTCTAAAGCCATTGCCTTCACCTCGTATACTTTATTTCAAACATATTCATCATTTTAGCTATTATTTCATATTGAGACATATGACCAAAAAACATATGTATTTATGTAATCTCATTATAAGATATATCTCATTTTAATACAAATTTTTTTATCTAATACATATTTTACTCCATTTAAACTCAATGTAAAGTAATATTTTATTAAAATCCGGTAAATTCTAAATATATCCGCTCATAGGCAGAAAGAGTTCTTATAACTGTCCTATTTAACCATGTATAATCATACCATTTGTATTAACGAGCCCGACAGCGATCGCGACGGACTATAAATTTTATAAAATTTTTATATTGTAAATTAGTAAAAAAAGAGGAATTTATTCAACATGGAAGAAATAACCTTATATGGATATGTTTAATAAGTTCAGGCGGTGTAAATTTGATCCAGCTCGAACGAAGGCAGCAATTAATTTTTCTCATACTGGCCGGTGTCATCCTTTTTAGCGGTGGGTACAGGTTTGCCCAGGTGAAACTGCGGCCCGCGGATAAACCGGCGTTGGAAACACAAGAACTTAACAAGGTAAAGATTTTAAATGTTCATGTAACTGGAGCTGTTTCAAAGCCGGGTGTTTATCAGCTGCCAGCAGATGCGAGGATTATCGATGCGGTGAACAAAGCGAAGCCCATGGAAGAGGCTGATCTGGACGCTTTGAAACTCGCAGCCAAAATTGTCGATGGACAGGATATTTATGTCCCCCAGAAGCTGATCCAGGGATCTTCGCCGGCAGTTGGAAGCCAGCCGGGGACGGCATTTCCTTCAGCCAGAAGCGGCAACAGCGCATCCGGCGCTGCTCCGGGAATAAATTCTGCTGTTGTGAGCGCTCTGGTTAACATTAATACTGCCGACCAGGGCCAGCTTGACACCCTGCCCGGTATAGGGAGTTCGCTGGCGCAGCGTATAATCCAGTACAGGGAGAGTAACGGGCCTTTTAAAGATATAGAAGACTTAAAAGATGTTTCCGGGATAGGTGATAAAAATTTTGAAAATCTAAAAGACATGATCACGGTCTACTGATTTTCAAGGTTCTGTTACACCGTATTCTTTATCACCGGGAAAAGTATTCCGCGCAGATGACAGGTTAAATTTATGATTAGGGAGGTTGTGGCTATGGCTGAAATTAAATTTGAAATCACTAAAAACCTGGGTATTCTGTCAGAAGGCGCCAAAGGCTGGCAGAAAGAAATTAACCTGGTTAGCTGGAACGATCGCAAACCCAAGGTCGACATCCGCGATTGGGCGCCAGGTCACGAAAAAATGGGCAAGGGTGTCACTTTGAATTACGAGGAAACAAGAAAGCTCATGGAATTGTTAAGCAGTTCAGATATTGATATGTGGGGCATCGATTGATATAATGTCCTCTATTTAATAATCAGGAGACGCCGGGCCGGGCTTAAAACAGTAAGGCTTACAGAAGGGCTGGAATTTGCGGAGAGTCTTTATGAACAGGCCTGTAGTAGTTCTTACAATATTTTATATTGCCGGGATCATAATAGGTGATATAACCGGTTTTAAGGGATCCGCGGCACTTGTCCTGGTTGTTTTCTCTTTTTCCGCCGCTGCTGTTGGATATTTGCTGCAATGGCAGAAAAACAGACTGCTTATTATGGTTCTCTTTTGCCTGCTAGGGTTGGCGTTTTCGCGTTTCTGGATTGAAAACAGCGAAACTGCCCTTACTAACTATTCCGGGCAGCGGGTCGTCCTGATAGGCCGTGTTGTTTCAGAGCCGGACATACGTGAGGACAAGGTATTTTACCTGCTGCAGGTACAGGAGCTGGTGAAAGCAGGAGAAACCCACTTAATACCTGGACTTGTCCGTTTGCAGCTGAAGGATTGTGACACGGTTTTTGCTTATGGCGATAACCTGAGTGTATCAGGTATGCTTATCCGGCCGGATCCGGCAGGCAATCCGGGGATGTTTGATTACAGGACTTACCTGGAGCGGCAGGGTATCAGGGTTATCCTCATGGCCAGGGGAGATAAAGCTGTGAGAATAATCGGCTCCGGGGGGGCAAATTCACTGCAAAGCACTGTCCTGGCAATCAAGAATAAAATGTCAGCTGCTGCCGCGTATAGCTTGAACCCTTCCCAAGCCGCAATATTAAATGGTATAGTATTCGGCACCCAGGGATTGATAGACAGGGACACAAAGCGCTCTTTCTCTGAAACTGGGGTGATACATATTCTCAGTGTTTCCGGGCTGCACGTCGGTCTGGTGCTTGGCGGGCTGCTGGGGGTGCTGAGGCTTTTAAAANNCGCCAGTGTGTACTGCTCCGCTGGCTACGCCGGTGCTGATGATTTACATGTTGATGACAGGAATGAACCCGGCTGTGATGAGGGCCACAACCATGGCGCTGCTTTTCGTCTGGGCCCACCATCTTGGCCGCGACCAGGACTGGCCCACTACACTGGCTCTGGCAGCAATGGTTATTTTGACCTGGAATCCACTGCAAATATACCACCCGGGATTTCAACTTTCCTTTGCTGCAACTTGGGGGATATTATACCTAAGCCCAT
>DHGV01000047.1 GCA_002402945.1 Pelotomaculum sp. UBA4789 | reverse complement strand
CACTGTTTAGTTTTCAAAGACCAGGAGATACATCAGGCTGGTCGCTTGCGCGGCAGCCTCGGATCATTATGTTATCACAGAGAGACCTTGTTGTCAAGCTGGGATATTCCTTTTGCTGCCCTTGAAACCCTTGCAACCAGAAGAAATTTTGTGCTTCTTATCCTTTAAAAATTAAGTCCCGGCTGTAATAAATATCTTCGCCGGGAACGCTGGGATCAGTATTTAAATTTATATTCTATAATATTGTTTTAGCTAATCACGTGGTTTCATTAGCGGAAACAATATGACATCACGAATAGAGTACGTATTGGTCAACAGCATTACCAGCCGGTCGATCCCAATCCCGAGTCCGCCGGCGGGAGGCATTCCGTACTCAAGAGCATTTATATAATCCTCGTCCATCATATGAGCCTCTTCGTCCCCGGCTTTTCTCTTTTCAACCTGCTTTGCAAAACGCGCCTTCTGGTCAATCGGATCGTTTAATTCGGAAAAGGCGTTCGCTATCTCGCGCCCGTAAATGAACAGCTCAAAGCGGTAGGTGAGATCCGGATTATCCGCTTTCCGCTTGGCCAGCGGGGAAATCTCCACGGGGTAATCCATAATAAATGTTGGCTGGATCAGTTTGGGCTCAACCATTTCATCAAAAACCTTGTTGAGAATATCGCCCCATGTATCTGCCGGATCCAGTTCAAGGTTTATTCCTGCTTGTTTTACTGCGCTGTGCGCTTCCCCGGCTGTCTTGATCACGCTGAAGTCAAGGCCTGAACGTACCTTAACTGCCTCCAGCATGGGTATCCTTGTCCACCCCGGAGAAAGGTCGATTTCGGTGCCCTGGTAATCAATTAAGGTTGAACCAAGTACTTCGCATGCTACAGATGAAATCATTTCCTCGGTCAGGTCCATCATATCATTGTAATCCGCATAGGCCTGGTAAAGCTCCATCATCGTAAACTCGGGATTGTGTTTGGTGGATATACCCTCATTGCGGAAATTGCGGTTAATTTCGTAAACATTATCAAATCCGCCTACCAGGAGCCTTTTAAGATGAAGCTCCGGGGCAATTCTCATGAACAATTTGAGGTCAAGCGTGTTGTGGTGGGTGATAAATGGTTTGGCCGTGGCGCCTCCTGGGATAAGCTGCATCATGGGCGTTTCAACTTCCAGGAAGCCCTTGGCGTCAAGGAAATTCCGGAAAGCCCGGACAGTTTTGCTTCTTATAACAAATACCTCTTTGACTTCAGGATTTACAATTAAATCCACATACCTTTGCCTGTAACGCAGTTCCACATCCTTCAGTCCATGCCATTTCTCCGGCAAAGGGCGCAAAGACTTGGCAAGCATATTAAGACCTTCAACCGCAACGGTAACCTCGCCCATGCGGGTCTTGAACACACTGCCATGGACGCCAATTATATCGCCTATATCAAGCTTGCTGAAAAATTCGTATGTTTCGGGGCCGACATCATTGGATCTTATGTATATCTGGATCTTGCCGGTGGAATCCTGGATGTGGGCAAACGATGCCTTGCCCATACCCCGCTTGGACATAATCCTGCCGGCTAAAATCACATGCTTGTATTCCATCTCTCCGTAGTTATCCAGAATAAAACGCGCTGAATGGGTTCGCTCAAAACGGTTCCCATATGGTTCATAACCCTTTTGCCGCATTTCGTTAAGTTTTTCCCGGCGGATCTGCATAAGATCATTTAAATCTTCTTCCTTAACGCCGCCCGGTATGGCAGCAGACAGATCAGTTTCTTTATTTTTCTGCCCCAAGACAAAACCCTCCAAAAATCTTCTTACTTTAGTATGTCCATAATTTTATATTTTAAATGCCCGGCTGGGACATTAACTTCTACCACGCATCCCTTGGACTGACCAAGGATAGCTTTACCGACAGGCGACACATTGGAGATCTTGTTTCCCCCGGGATCAGCTTCTACTGAGCCAACAATGGTATATTTGACCTCTTCGCCGCGCTCGAGATCCTTCAGCATAACTGTTGAACCGATAGATACCAGTTTGGTGTCAAGGTTTTCATCATCAATAATTTTTGCGTTACGAAGCATTTTCTCCAGGGTTAATATGCGTCCTTCAATAAATGCTTGCTCATTCTTGGCATCCTCATATTCCGAGTTCTCGCTGATATCACCAAATTCTATGGCCTGTTTGATCCGCTCAGCAACCTCCCTCCTCTTAACAGACTTAAGCTGCTCCAGTTCATCTTCGAGCTTCTTGAGGCCTTTAACTGTAAGCATTACATCCTTTTCAATCATCAAGGCAGTCTCCTTATCTCTATAGTGACTTTACTGACCATTAATCAATTATTAAGCAACTCGATCTAAAACAAAAAGGCCCTTACTACACTTAAAGCACTGCAAAAATCTCGCTTTGCAGTGCTTGTATAGCACATCGTCAAAATAGGCCTACGCACAATTTTTTTGCTTTCAAGCCGCCAAAACAAAGTTCTTTCTTTTCGTAACATTATAAGAAGATGATCCTGCTTTGTCAAGGTTATCTTATCGTGTGATGTATTGACTGACCCTGTTTTACCAGGGATGGGTCCGGCTGCGTACCCCTGGCGCGCCTCTTAATCTCCTCAATTTCCTTTCTTGTCACTGCTTTCCCAAAACTGCGAAAGCCACCCAGTTTAAAACCATGTTTTTTTGCCAGGCGGTCAATTTCCTCAACCTGTTCAATTGTCAAATCCCGTCCCAGAGTATAGCTTACATAACGCTTTTCCAGAGCCAGGATCATCGTTTCAGCCATACAAGCATAGGCAGTTCCCGGGGGAAAGCCAAAATTAAAGTTAAAATTTACATCCCCAGGTACTTCAACCACGCCGCCTTCTATAACCAGCACATCTTTGCGCGCCTCTGCGACCCGTTTCGATACATCACGCGGGCGGGCCACATCACATATTACAGCGCCGGCTTTAATATCTTCAGGATCGATCACAGTGTCAACGGCACTGGTCACTGTAATAACGACATCGCCGCCGCGAAGCGCTTTCTTGCTGTCAGATGTTATTTTCACGGCGAGGCCTGTATCGTCAAGGATCCTGGCAGCCAGTTCTTCCAGCTTTTGCTCGTTGCGCGCAACCAGCGTCATATTGCGCGCTTCCCTGGCCAATATCGCAGCGCAAACGCGGCCGATAGCGCCTGTCGCTCCCATTATGACTACGGAAGCTTCTTTGAGGTCGTGCCCCATCTCCCGGGCTGCTTCCCTTGTTGCCTCAACAGCTGTGGCAACGGTATAGCTGTTCCCGGTTGTTACCGGAATATTTAAATGCTGAGCAATAGAAATGCCGGCATCCCCGACTACCTTGGTAAAAGCGCCCAGGCCAAATATTTTTGCCCCCAGTTTTTCTGCAACCCGGCCCCCCTGAACAATCTTTTTAATCACATAATCCTGGGGCATGCTCATGATCATTCTGGAAGTAAGAGGACAGGCGATAAACCAGCCCTCCGCCTCTTCATATGGTGAGCGAATACCGGTGATGTGCGCAACCTTCATGGAAGGGAGCATGGCAAAAACCCGTTCCAACGCCCGTTCAGGCATATACCTGGCAAATTTATAGCTCTTGGTGATATCACCGGCATTCATTGGGTGAACCATGAAGGCAAAGTTTTGCATGAAAATCCTCCCTATTTTTTAACCGCCCTGACCAATTCTATTAAATCCTCAATTATCACAAATTTATCTTCCTGTATCGGCGATTCGCCAATTTCAAAACCAAGCACATCTTTGGCCAGCACTGCTTCAAATATCTTAATGCGCTTATTAGAACCGATGATTATTATCTGGTCATAAGAATGCACCTTTGCTATCTGTTCCAAAACAGTATCAAACAGGTCTACCCCGCTCTTTTGTTTAATATATTGCCAGCGTTCTTCCTCAGACATAATGAAAATCAGGTCTACTCCTTCATTTTCCAATGCTTCCACTACTTCTTTTTTGTTCAGAACAGGGAAGCCAATTACCGCGAGACTGCAGCCCTTCCTGATCTCCCCCAGGTTTT
>DHGV01000041.1 GCA_002402945.1 Pelotomaculum sp. UBA4789 | reverse complement strand
GCCCGAAGAGCAGCAGCGCCAGGTGGGGGAAAACCGCTACGCCGAGGAAGGCGCCAAGCAGCCCGCCCGCAAAGACAACCGGGTCGGCCGCAACGATCCCTGCCCGTGCGGCAGCGGCAAGAAATACAAGAAGTGCTGCGGCCGCGGAGAAACAGTATAAAAAGTTTAAGACGAAGGAATGATGATCTTTGTATGCAGATTTAAAAAGAGAGCTCGAGCCGCTTGGCAAAAGGATTGAAGATTTGAGGGTTTCTCTTTGACATAGCCGGCAAAGAAGAAGAAATCGGCAGGCTGGAAAAGCAGATGCTCGACTGCGGGTTTTGGGACAGCCAGGAAACTGCGCAGAAAATTGTCCAGCGGGTGTCAAACCTGCGCGACCGGGTATCAGTTTTTGTGGACCTGGCGAAAAAGTACGAGGAACTGAACTTTTTGGTTGAACTGGGCCAGGAGGAAGAGGATGAAGCCCTGGCCGCCGAGGCGAGAAAAGGGCTGGCTGAAGCCTCCCGCCTGGCGGATGAGATGGAACTGGCGGTGATGCTCAACGGCCCTTATGACCGGGGCAGCGCCATCATGGCCCTGCACGCCGGCGCCGGCGGCACCGAAGCCCAGGACTGGGTGGAAATGCTGCTGCGCATGTACGGCCGCTGGGCGGAGCGCCACCGCTTCAAAATCGAGATTCTGGATATGCTGCCCGGTGATGAGGCCGGGATTAAAAGCGCCACGATCGAGGTCATAGGGCCCAATGCCTACGGGTACCTGCTTGCAGAAAAAGGGGTGCACCGCCTGGTGCGCATCTCTCCCTTTGACACTGCCGGGCGGCGGCACACGTCTTTCGCTTCCGTTGATGTCCTGCCCGAAGTGGAAGAAGGCGTGGAGGTGCAGATCGACCAGGAAGATTTGAAAATTGACACCTTCCGTTCCAGCGGCGCAGGCGGCCAGCACGTCAACAAGACAGACTCGGCAGTGCGGATCACCCACCTGCCCACCGGCATCGTGGTCGCCTGCCAGAACGAACGCTCCCAGCTCTCCAACCGGCTGGCAGCCATGAAAATGCTCAAGGCCAAGCTGGTTGACCTTGAACTGCGCAAAAAAGAAGCCGATATCGCGGCACTGCGCAGTGACCAGCAGGAAATCGCCTGGGGCAGCCAGATCCGCTCTTATGTTTTTCATCCCTACAGCATGGTGAAGGACCACCGCACCGGTTATGAAATGGGGAACATCAACGCTGTGATGGATGGGGATATTGATAATTTTATCGCCGCCTACCTGAAAGATAAAGCGCGTAAGCAGGCCTGATGGAAGCAGGAGAACCGTCCCCGTGCTTTTCCCGTGCTTCCTATGAAGAGAGGTGTTTGCTGATGATCGATATCCACAGTCATATCCTGCCTGGCCTGGATGACGGGGCGGCCAGCATGGAAGAAGCTGTCGCTATGGCCCGCTTTGCCCTCGCGGGAGGCATCAGGTGTATGGTGGCCACCCCCCACGTGAAAAAAGGCAAGTATGACAACGACCGGGAGAAAATAGTGGACGCGATGGCCAGCCTGCGGAAAGTTCTGCTGAAAAAAGAAATCCGCCTGTTTGTCATGCCCGGAGCGGAATACAGCCTGGAGCCAGATCTGCCCCAGCGGTTTTCCAGGGGTGAACTCCTAACCATCAACAACAAGGGGCGCCACCTGCTGGTGGAACTTCCTGCAGAGTTTGTTCCCGATTATACAGCCACTGTTTTATATGATCTGCAGCTGCAGGGTGTAACCCCCATAATCGTCCACCCGGAGCGAAACGCTGTCTTTACCAGGGACCATTCCCGCTTTTACGAGCTGGTCGCCCGCGGCGCCCTGGCTCAAATAACAGCCGGCAGCCTGGGCGGTCTTTTCGGCCGCACTTCTGACGCTGCAGCCCGGGCCTTTTTAGAGCAGGGCTGCGCTCACTTTATCGCTTCTGACGCCCATGCCAGTACTGGTCGCATCCAGTACATGGAAACCGCGATCAAGGAAGCGGTGAACCTATTGGGTAATGAGGCTGGTATGAAAGTGGCAAAAGAAAACCCCCAACGGGTAGTTCAGGGTGAGCACATTGAAGCTGGCGAAATCAAAAAAAGACAATCCTCCCGTAACGGTTTATTTCATTTTTTCAGAAAGAACGCTAACAGGGCCTGAACACAATTTCTTATTCGGCAATCCAAGCGGTTCCTCCATCCCCATAAATATCGTCCACAATCTGGGGGAGGAGGCGGTTAATAATATATATTACTGCTGCCTGTCGGCTTTTGGCTCTGGTCTGTCATGGGGCGCCATGACCATGGAACTTGGCGGGCTGGATTTTTGTGAGATGCTTGTTTCAGATTGCTGATTGGGCTTTGCATTTTTTACCCGGTGCGGCAGTATAAAACATTTAAAATACATCCTTTAGAGGGCAGGCTGATGTATAGAAAATATTTTAAGCGAATCATGGATATCTTTTTATCATTAATTGCACTTATCGTGTTTTCGCCCTTTTTGATCCTAATTGCGCTTCTTGTCAGGGTAAAGCTGGGCAGCCCGGTGCTGTTCAGGCAGGATCGCCCCGGGATGAACGAAAAGATTTTCACTTTATATAAATTCAGGACAATGACATTATAGTATTTGGAGGCACAATGTCATTATATGAAGAATCGGATCAGGGAAGAAATATTTGCGGAATAGCGCCTTCAGCTTATTTCTTAACAATCCTTTTTTTGGAGTAGGTATCGGTGGTGTGGAAACTTATCTTGGAGTTTATTCACATAATAATTTTGTTGAAATAATGGCTTCATTAGGTTTTATCGGATTCATCAGCTACTACTCAATATACGTTTATACCCTGGTTGAATTGAGAAAAACACAAATCACCAAGGAGCTAAGGATTTTCTTTATATCTACTATAATTGCCCTGCTTGTTATAGAGTGGTTTCAAGTAACTTATTCATACAAAGCTCCTATGCTGATGCTTGCATTAGCGGCGTCCAGCATTTTACCTAAAAATAATTACGATAATATTGTTGAAAATAAATTATAAATAAAAAAGGGCACTTTTTGATAGAGGTGATCATAACATGTCAAAAATAACAGTAATAGGTACCGGCTATGTCGGGCTTGTGTCCGGTGCAATTTTATCAGACTTCGGCCATACGGTGATCTGTGTTGACATTGACGAGAATAAGATCGAAGGCTTAAAAAACGGTATCATACCCATTTTTGAGCCTGGTCTTGAGAGGATTGTCAAGAACAACTATTATTACAAACGACTTGACTTTACGACAGACATCCGTTCCGCTATTGAAAACAACGACGTTGTCTTTATTGCCGTCGGCACTCCCCCGGCAGACGACGGCAGCGCTGATTTGCGGCATGTGCTGGTCGCTGCAAAAGATATTGCCACCCATATGAATGGCTATAAGGTCATTGTGAACAAATCCACTGTGCCGGTGGGCGCCGGTAAAAAGGTTAAAGCAGTGGTGCAGTCAATACTTGCCGAGCGCGAGGCTGATCATTCTTTTGATGTGGTTTCAAACCCTGAATTCCTTCGGGAAGGCTCCGCGATTCAGGATTTTATGCATCCGGACAGAGTTATCCTCGGCGCTGAATCCGATCGGGCAATTAATATAATGAAGGAAGTATACAGGGTCCTTTATATCAATGAAACCCCATTCGTTGAAACCAACCTTGAAACTGCGGAAATGATCAAATATGCTTCAAATGCGTTTCTCGCGATGAAAATCACATTTATCAACGAAGTAGCCAACGTGTGCGAAAAGGTCGGCGCGGATGTGCAGAAAGTGGCCAAGGCAATGGGGCTGGATGGGCGCATCGCGCCGAAATTCCTGCATGCCGGCCCCGGTTTTGGCGGCAGCTGTTTTCCGAAAGACACCAGGGCGCTGGCAAGAATCGCCCGGGATTGCGGAGAAACCATGTCCCTCGTTGAAACTACGGTAGAGGCGAATGAGCGGCAAAAAATGAAGATGGTTCAGAAAATTTTAGATGCCATGAATGAGCTTGCTGATAAGGCGATTGCTATTTTAGGTGTGACCTTCAAACCGAATACAGATGATTTGAGAGACGCCCCATCGCTGGTCATACTACCTGAGCTGGCTAAGCGTGGCGCCAAACTGAAAGTTTATGATCCAGCAGGGCGGAAAGAGGGTGACTGGCGTTTTTCACATATAATGGATAGCATCACTTGGTGTGAAAACGCCTATGAAGCGCTGGAAGGCACTGATGCCACAATCATTCTGACGGAATGGAATGAATTCAGAAATCTCAATTTTGAAAAGTTTAAGGAAATCGGCGCAGGCGAATATTTCTTTGATTTAAGGAATATTTATGATAAAAAGACTATGCTCGATAAAGGCTTTAAATATTATGGTGTAGGTGTATGATGTTGTTAAAGCCAGTTGACAATAAAAAGATATACTTGGTGACAGGCGCGGCAGGTTTTATCGGCATGCACCTGGCAAAGAGTCTGCTGGAGCTGGGCTGTAAAGTTATTGGCCTGGACAACATGAATAATTATTATGATGTTGATTTAAAGCACGCCAGGCTGAATATTCTCAAGAAATATGATGAATTTGCTTTTTTTGTGTTGGATATTGCGGATAAGGATTCTCTTGCAGCATTGTTTAAAGGGAATAATATTGATATTGTTATAAACCTGGCGGCTCAGGCTGGAGTGCGTTACAGTATCGAGAACCCACAAGCATACATCCAGTCCAATATCGTCGGTTTTTTTAATATTCTTGAAAACTGCAGACACCACCATGTAAAGCACCTGATATTTGCCTCATCAAGCTCCGTTTACGGTGCAAACAAGAAAGTTCCTTTTACAGTGGAAGATAAAGCTGACACTCCGGTCAGCCTTTACGCAGCTACAAAAAAGTCGAATGAACTAATGGCTTATTCGTACAGTCATCTTTATAAAATTCCTGCAACGGGATTGCGGTTTTTTACTGTCTATGGGCCGTTTGGCCGCCCGGATATGGCGTATTTTTCGTTTACCAGGGCAATTATGGAAAACAGGCCGATCAGAGTGTTTAACAATGGTGATATGTTCCGAGATTTCACTTATATTGATGATGCGGTAAACGGGATGCTGCCGTTAATTGAAAATTCACCCGTACTAGCTATGGATGATGTGCCATATAAAATATATAATATAGGTAATAGCAGGCCGGAAAATCTAATGGATTTCATTGGCGTGATAGAAAATGCTTTGGGTATGAAGGCGATCAAGGAGTTTAGCCCCATGCAGCCGGGCGATGTTTATCAAACATACGCTGATGTGACAGACCTAATGAATGAAATTGGCTTTAAACCGGATACTTCCGTTCACGATGGTATCAGCCGTTTTGTGGCCTGGTACAAAGATTTTTATCATGCAGAATAAAAAATAATACTAACATTCATGTAAAGGAGTAGATACTGTAAAGGTAAGTATTCAGTGAACCCGTCCACCCTTCTTTTTTTTATTGCATAATCAAGACATGAACACTTCAGCCTGCCTTCAACAAAACCTGATTCAGCCTTACACCGCCACTCTTTGTTCTTTTCCTGATTGCACGGTTGTCAAGCAAAAAGATAGCATGATAAATTGTTGGCGCATCCTTCCAGGGAGCGCCTTTATTTGTTATAGTGAAAGCGCGGTGGCTGCTGGTTTTACTCAACATTTACGAATGAATTTCGCAAGTCACCCGGAACTTACCGGATTGGAGATGCCGGACGATGAAACTGACTCGGGATGATGCGGCCTGGTTCTATGATGTATTCTTTAAACTGATCGATTACACCAATGACAGATACCAGGTGGTACCCGGGCTTGGAAAAACGTCAGGCGCTGAGGATGTCGATCCCACTGCGATTATGCCGGTCCGTGATAAGCTCTGGGGTTTATCAGTGAGGGCATTGGCGCCTTCATCCAGTGGACACCGGCAACCAGGAGGATCGATATCAGCAGTATTTATTAAATATGATCAGGTGAGCTTCACCCGCTGTGAATAAACTGGATGCAATTATTTTTTCTGGATAAAAAAGGTTAAATTTAATATGTTTTAACACATTGCATTTTATGGGGCATCCTTCGGTATCATAACCTATTTGGATGCGAAGTGTGTTCCCATATACCGCAATGCTTTCTGTCAGCAGCCTGTGGCCGGATCTCCGGCCATTTTTATTTTTCCCGTATGTCTCAGGAAGGATTAGCAGCCTATTTCGTCGAATTTTTAACTCGTTTTGTTAGCGGTTGCCTTAATAAATAAAATACTGTAACATACGGTAAGAGAGGCTGCAGTGCAGCCGATCGGAAAAAAGCCGAACGATCACGCGAAACATGAGGTGCTGTGTTTGATCCAGCTGCAAAACGTAACCAAGACTTATGACACCGGAGCGAAAGCTCTCATCGATATTACCCTGCGGATCCGCAAGGGTGAATTTGTGTTCCTGGTGGGTCCCAGCGGCGCCGGCAAATCAACCCTGACCAAACTGCTGTACCGGGAAGAGGTCCCTTCCCGCGGCCAGATCATCCTTGACGGTAAAAATGTTGTCCGCATGCGCCACCGTGAAGTGCCTTACCTGCGGCGTAAAATCGGGATGGTCTTTCAGGATTTTCGCCTGCTGCCCAGAAAAACAGTGGCTGAAAATGTCGCTTTTGCCCTGGAAGTAATCAGCGCCTCCAGCAAGGATATCAGGAGATCCGTGCCTGCCGTGCTGAACATGGTAGGGCTTACGGATAAGGCGGAAGCATTTCCGGATCAGCTTTCGGGCGGCGAGCAGCAGCGGGTATGTGTAGCCCGGGCGATCGTCAACAACCCGCTCCTGCTCATCGCCGATGAGCCTACAGGCAACCTGGACCCGGAGACATCCTGGGAACTGATGAAGCTTTTTATGGATATAAACCGGCGTGGCACGACGATTATCATGGCCACCCACGCCTGGGATATTGTTGACGATATGAAGAAGCGCGTGATAGAAATGTCAGGCGGCAGGATTGTGCGGGACGAGGAAGAAGGTGCGTACCGCAATGAGGATTAAAAACATTCAATATTATTTCCGGGAGGCCTTCCAGTCGATCATCAGGAACAGCTGGATATCGGTGGCGTCGGTGGGTGTGGTGGCCGTATCCCTGCTGATCCTGGGCAGCTCGCTCCTGCTGGTATTAAACGCTAACCACATCGCGGCCAACCTGGAGTCAAGCGTGGAGATCAGCCTGTTTTTGAAGGAGCAGGTCACGCAGGATGAGGTCGAGGATCTCGAGGATGAAATAGCCGGCAGGCCTGAAGTGACCGAGGTGGTATTTGTATCCAAACAACAGGCATTGGAAGAGATGAGAGCTAATTTCGGCGAAAAGTCGGATATCCTGGCCGGACTGGAAGAAAAAAACCCGCTGCCGGATGCCCTGAGAATCAGGACTTCCAAGGTTGAGCAGGTAGCGCCGCTGGCTGCCGCACTGGAAAATTACGACGAGGTCGACCAGGTGCGCTACGGCCAGGGTGTAGTGGAAAAACTGCTCGCCCTGTCCAAGTGGGTCCGCACGGCCGGTCTGGTGACAATGGTGTTGCTGGGTATCGCGGCGGTTTTCCTGATTGCCACAACCATCCGTCTTTCTGTTTACTCCCGGCGCAAGGAGATCGGCATCATGAAAATCCTGGGGGCGACAAACTGGTTTGTCCAATTCCCCTTCGTCCTGGAGGGCATGATCCTGGGGCTGATCGGCTCGCTGCTGGCTGTCATAGTCATCTATTTCGGCTACATCTCTCTGATTGACAACATCCAGCTGTCACTGCCCTTCATGCAGCTGGTTACTGACCGGTCTTTGATTAAACCGCTGATGCAGGGGCTGCTGCTGGTAGGGCTGGCCATCGGGGCAGCCGGCAGTATGATCAGCATGCGCAAATTTATCAAGGCATAAATAAGATACGAGTGATTTACCAGGGGGTGAGGCTGTGAAACCTTTCCTGAGCAAGGCGAAAATGATTATCCCGGTAGTGCTGGCTTTGCTTTTGCTGGGCGCGATCGGAGCGGCTTACGGCGATGAGCTGGAGGAGCAGCTGGAAAATACGAGGGAGCAGCTCAGCCAGGTCCGGGTCGAAGAGGATCAGGCCAGGGGTGTGATCCGGGATTATGCCAGTGAGGTCGCTTACTATGACGGGTTAATCAATGAAAAAGTGATCCGGATGAAAGACCTGGAATACGAATTGGACAATTCCAGGGAGAACCTGTACATGACAGAGGAAGAACTGGAAGAGGCCAGGATCGAACTGGAAAAAGACACCGAGATACTGAACAAGAGGGTCCGCAACATATACGAGGTGGGCAATGTCAGTTACCTGGAGGTACTCTTTGAGGCCAGTGATTTCAGCGACTTTATAAACCGTTTTGAATTGTTGAAACGGGTTGTGCAGCAGGATACATCCACCATTGAACAGGTCAGGTCCGACCAACAGCGTTTGAACAGCAAGAAGGCTGACCTCCAGGTGCAGCAGGATGTCCTGGCATCCCTGATCAGCGAGCAGGACGTAGTCCGCCAGGATCTGGCCGTCAAGCAGAACATGAAAAGCTCCCTGCTCAGCGAGGCCCAGTACAGTCTCTGGGACATTGAGGAAGAAGCGGCTCGCCTGGAAGCCCGGGAGCAGGAAATATTGCGTGAAATCGCCCGCCTGCGCGCCAAGGACCAGCCTCAGGCCACCGGCGGCTTTGTCTGGCCGGTGCCGGGCTATTACGATATTTCTTCCTATTTCGGCATGCGTGAGCACCCCATCCTGGGTTACAGCCGCATGCACAACGGCCTGGATATTCCGGCTGACTACGGCGCCGAAGTCGTGGCGGTGATGTATGGTACGGTTATTGATGTGAGCTACATGAGCGGCTACGGCAACGTGGTCATGATCGACCACGGCGGCGGTTTGACGACCCTGTATTCCCACCTGTCCGAGCAGCTGGTTTACCAGGGGCAGGAAGTGAACCAGGGCGAAACCATCGCCACTGTCGGCAGCTCCGGCCTCTCTACCGGGCCGCACCTCGATTTCTCCGTCAGGATTGACGGGGATCCGGTCGACCCGCAGGGATATTTGTAAAATTTATCATTTAATGAGTCATCAAATACTGTCGCATACCGCCGGGCATGGTTCTGCCGGCGGTATTTTTTTATACCTGTTACCAAATATATTCTGCGAAAAACCCCGGAAATCAACAAAAAACTGGCAAATTATTATATTGGACATGGTTATCATATTGATGTAGTATTATAAGGTATACAAAGAAAAGCGCAGGTGCGGTGACTTGGAAAACGACAAAATCGTAAGCAGCAAAAGCGACAGGCGGCTGAAAATCGTGATTTGTATCATCGTTGCCGTTATTCTCGCTTTGGGCATTCTTGCGGCCAGCAGCTACAAGTATGTCAGCAACCTGGTCAAGGTCGTTGCCATCGTCAGGACACAAGCCCTGCAGCCCGTGAATTCAGACCAGATGATCGAAGGGGCTGTCACCGGTATTGTAGAATCACTGGACGATCCCTATTCGGTTTACCTGGAGCCAAAGACCTTTGCCGCTCTGCAGGAGCAGATCAAGGGTTCCTTCGGCGGCCTGGGGATACTCGTCGGGCTTAAGGACGGCAGCCCTACAGTGGTCCGTGCTTTCGAGGGGACACCGGCTGCCGTGGCCGGCATCGAAGCGGGAGATGTGATCGTTAAGATTAATGACACTGATGCCGCCGGTATCGATCTCGAGACCGCCATAGCCCTGATGAGGGGGCCGGTGGGGTCGGCGATTAACCTCACTGTGGACAGGCAGGGCAGCCAGCTGCAGTTCACCATCGTCAGGGAAGAGATCAGCGTACCCACGGTAGAGGGGAAGGTCATTGACAACTCCGGCATCGGCTATATCATGATCAGCCAGTTTACCGAAAGGACGCCGGAAGAGATGAGGGCAACCCTCTTGACTCTGCAGGACAGCCAGGTCAAGGGGCTGATCCTGGATCTCAGGGACAATCCCGGTGGGGAACTGATGTCCGCGGTGAACGTGGCCAAGTATTTTATTCCCAAAGGACCCATCGTCTATATTGACTACCGCAACGGCAGGGACCAGGAGTTTTCCTCCGAGGGGAACACGATCGGCATACCCCTGGTGGTCTTAATTAACAGCGGCAGCGCGAGCGCCTCAGAGATCCTGGCCGGGGCGGTGAAAGACACCGGCGCCGGCGCCCTGGTCGGCACAACGACCTTTGGGAAAGGCGTTGTTCAGACCCTGTTCCAGCTGGACAACGGGGCAGGGCTCAAGCTGACGACAGCCAGGTATCTGACCCCAAATAAAAACGACATCAACTTAAAAGGAATTGAGCCGGATGTTGTTGTCCAAAAGCCGGAACCCACCCTCGATCCGCAGTTGGACCGGGCCATTGAAATCATGAAGCAGAAATTAGCGGGCTAAACATGCCGCACAGCCGCGGGAAAAACTCCCGCGGCTTCTTAATCTTTTGGCGCCTGTTGTTGACTTGTTGAGTAACTTTCCAAACGCAAACGCGCCAAGGGGACGGGTTCTTGTGACAAGTTTTTGATATGCCAGGTTCCGATTAGATCCTGACTTGACCGAATTAGTGCAT
>DHGV01000018.1:11557-15413 GCA_002402945.1 Pelotomaculum sp. UBA4789 | reverse complement strand
GGTGGAGGCGGGGGGAATCGAACCCACCGTCCGGAAGACCGACCACAGGAGTTTCTCCGAGCGCAGGCTGCAATTTGGTTTTCGGTCCTCAGGCGCCTACAGCCAGGCTCCCTTGGCACTATCTCGATAGATCTTGCTCAAGCCCTCCGAGAATTGGACTCCAGCCAGCCCGTTTTAATGACCCCCTAGCCCAGGCCACGGGCCCAGCGCGGGTAGAGGGTTAGACAGCCTTTAAGCTGCTAAAGCGTATTCGTTGTTGGCAATTAATGTTTTTCCACCGTTTTGCGGGCTGATGGAAACCCCGGCTCGCTCCTCCTGCCACCGCTTCCCCCGTCGAAACCTTTGCGCCCCCATATATTATTGGGTTATAATCAACCCAAGGGTTAAACGTGACAGCTAATATTAATATGTCTTAAATCTTTCCTTGACCGCACGGTCTATTTCCCGCTTGGCGTCCCTTTCAGCTGCGTCATCCCTGCGGTCGTAAAGCTTCTTGCCTTTGGCCAGGGCCAGATCTACCTTGGCCAGGCCGTTTTTAAAATAAACCTTTAACGGGATTAGGGCCAGCCCCTTTTCCCTGGTTTTGCCCAGCAGCCGCATGATCTCCTGCTTGTGCATCAACAGCTTGCGAATGCGCTTGGGCTCCAGGTTAAAACGGTTGCCTTGCTCGTAAGGGCTTATATGCATATTATACAGCATTAGCTCGCCATTATCAACACGGGCGTAGCTGTCCTGCAGGTTGGCTTTCCCGGCGCGCAGCGACTTTACCTCGGTTCCGGTCAAAACCAGGCCGGCTTCGAAAGTTTCCAGGATGTGATATTCATGCCTGGCTTTTCGGTTTTCGGTTACAATCTTAACAGCCATAGTTTTTCTCCTGAAAAATAAACCCCATTCCGGCCAACGACTGGAATAAGGGATTTTAAACGCCAAGTCATTTCAAATGCAATTTTAATTATAGCAGTGCCCTGCTTTTTGTCAAGAAATTAAGGAACGTATGGTCATACCGGACAGCGGAATGGGGACACACCTCTGTCACAGGTGTTTCTTACAGGATGAGGAATATCCCCGATGGTATGTCCCCGGTTACAGCTTCAATTCTCCGGCTATGCCCTGCATGGCTTCCAGTCCCAGTCCCATGAACTCTTCCAGGGAAAGCCCAGTCTCTGAGCAGGCGTTGATGGTTTCCCTATTCGCCCCGCGGGCAAAACTTTTTTCATGAAAGCGGTTTACCAAAAATGGCACATCTACAACCGATAGCTTCTTCTCCGGGCGGATTAATGCTCCGGCCACTATCAAACCGGTCAACGGATCCGTAGCGAAGAGGGCCTTGTCCATCAGGGATATTCGCGGCAGCCCGTGCCGGGAGTTGTGCACCTTCACAGCATACACGATATCATCAGGCAGACCGCAGCCGGCCAGGATCTCAGCTCCCTCAATGCTGTGCCGCATGGGGTCATCCTTGGTCCGGTCATAATCAATGTCGTGCAGCAGCCCTGCCAGGCCCCATTTCTCCACATCCTCGTTAAAATGTTCCGCCAGCCTGCGCATGACAGCCTCAACGGCCAGGGAGTGGTTAAACAGGTTTTTATTGGTCAGGTTCTTTTTAAGAAGCGCCAGGGCTTCTTCTCTGTTCAATCTTCTTCCCCCTTCTCCGACAGAGCAGCTGGCGTAATTTCGAGAAACTTGGCCTTGGCCCTGACCGCTACCGTTCCGTCCGGCAGGGAGATACTGGCGGCCATCTCGATCAGCTTGCGTTTTTGTGAAACCAAATAACTTTCAATGGTAAGCGTAACCCCCACGGGAACCACGGCGCTGTAGCGAATGGTCATTTCCGCTGTCATAGCCGTCAGACCATGCTCCCAGAGCCACTTGCCCATGGCTTCATCCATCATGGTGGCAAGCAGTCCGCCGTGCACCACGTCATTCCAGCTCTGATGTTCGGGTGCGGGTGTGAAGCGTGAGCGGCATACGTCCCCATCATGCTCAAACACCATCTTCAGTCCGATGGGGTTGTCCGGGCTGCAGCCAAAACAGATATTGTTTTCATCTTTCAACGCCCTGGTCAAACCTTTCACTTCCTTTGAGCTTTATCTTCTAAAAAAATGTCCGACTTTCGGCAGCATTTCAGAATATCTACATACTCTAACAGAGGAATGGGGACACACCATAGCGGAAAGGGGACACACCTCTATTTAGGGTCAACCTTTATGGCTGAGGAATGTCCCCGATCGGAATGGCCGAGGAATGTCCCCGATACAAAAAAGCTGCTTATAAAAAAATGCCGGGATAACCCGGCATTTTCATCTCTTAGTGGAATAATACTGAACCGATAATCAGCGAAATGGTGCCGGCGACTTTAATCAGGGGGTTCATGGCAGGACCTGAGGTATCCTTGCAGGGGTCACCGACAGTGTCTCCGATAACCGCAGCCTGGTGCACCGGGTTTGGCTGCCCGTCAATCTTTTTGCCGCCCAGGTTGCCCGCTTCAATCCACTTCTTGGCGTTGTCCCAGGCCCCCCCGGCGTTGGACAGGAACAGGGCCATCAAAACGCCTGTTGCCGTTAGTCCGGTCAGGTAACCGGCCAGGGCGAGGGCTCCCAGTCCAAATCCCACAACCAGAGGCATGCCCACAGCTACAATGCCGGGGAAGATCATTTTTTGGATCGCGGCGCCGGTAGCAATGTCGACGCAGCGGGCGTAATCCGGTTTTCCTGTGCCGTCCATAATCCCTTCGATTTCACGGAACTGGCGGCGCACTTCGTTCACCATGCCGAAAGCCGCATCACCCACGGCGCGCATGGTAGAAGATCCGATAACGAAAGGAATCGAGGCGCCAATCAGGAGTCCCACCAAAACCTTGGGATCGGCCAGGTTGATCACCAGGTGCCCGTTCATCAGCAGGTGCTGCAGTTTGGGATTCCGCACTATTTCATCGGAAAAGGCCTGAAACAGCGCCAGCGCTGTCAGGGCGGCGGAACCAATAGCAAAACCTTTGGCAATAGCCGCAGTGGTGTTCCCTACCGCGTCAAGCTTATCAGTTATTACCCGGACTTCAGGCGGCAGATCGGCCATTTCGGCTATCCCGCCGGCGTTGTCGGCGACCGGGCCGAAAGAGTCCATGGCTACCACGATACCGGCAGTGGAAAGCATACCCATCGCCGCCATGGCAATGCCGTAAATAGCATGTGAAGGCTGGATCCAGCCGGCTACCCAGAAGGAGGTGTAAATGGCCGCGGCGAAAACGACCATCGGGAAGAAGACAGACTCCATGCCCACCGAAAGGCCGTGAATGATGTTGGTGGCCGGGCCGGTCTTGGAAGCCTCGGCGATGCGCAGGCAGGGAGGCTTGTTGTTGGCGGTATAATATTCGGTCAGGGCGCCGATCGCCACGTTGACGACCAGTCCGGTAACAACAGCCAGGAATATGCCCAAGCCCTCATTGCCAAAAGTCCAGCTGGCCAGGAAATAGACGCCGATGGCTGTTATGATGTTGGTGGACCACAGGCCCATATTCAAAGCCGCCTGCGGGTTGCCTCCCTCACCTGTGCGGACAAAGAAAGTGCCCAGAATGGAAGCGATGATGCCGATAGCGCCAACCACCAGGGGGAAGAGCGCTCCTTTAACGCCAAAAATCGTGTTGCCGATGATCATGGCGGCGATTGTTGTGGCCGCGTAAGATTCNNCCGGCGGTGTCGCCCACGTTGTCGCCGACGTTATCAGCGATGGTGGCCGGGTTGCGCGGGTCATCCTCAGGGATGCCGGCTTCAACCTTGCCAACCAAATCGGCGCCCACATCAGCAGCCTTGGTGTAGATACCGCCGCCTACCCGGGCGAAGAATGCTATGGCGCTGGCGCC
>DHGV01000018.1:0-11529 GCA_002402945.1 Pelotomaculum sp. UBA4789 | reverse complement strand
GCCACAGAAAGGCCCATTACCGAGCCGGCGCGGAAAGAAACTTTCAGGGCTTTGCCCAGTCCAAAGCTCCGCGCGGCTTCGGTGGTACGGGCATTGGATTTGGTAGTGCTGTTCATGCCTATGTATCCGGCAATGGCCGAGCTGATGGCGCCTACCAGGAATGACACGGCAAGGGCGCCCCCTTGCACCCGGTCGTCCATACGCGGCAGGACCAGGACAAGTAAAATTGCGATCACAATGGTAAAAGGAATTAATGTTTTATACTGGCGGTTCAGGTACGCCATAGCGCCTTCCTGAATCGCCTCGGAAATCTCTTTCATCTTGGGCGTGCCCATGGGCTCTTTGAGAATGCTGGCAAAAGTCACAAGAGCAAAGAGCAGGGCTGCTGCCCCAACAATTGCGCTGATTGCGGCTAGTGTCATTGATTCCTGCACTTGTTTATTACCTCCTCATCTTATCGCTTTTACTCCCATACTACCAATAATAAACAAACAGCGCCGAACAATATTGCTACTACGACAGTGATCTTACCCAGAAGCTCGTCCAATCCTTTTTTCTTGCCAAACAAAGTCTCCGCACCCCCGGAGATAACCCCGGAGAGGCCGGCGCTCCTGCCTGACTGCATTACAACCGCGGCGATAAGAGCTATTGCCAAAATCACCTGAATAACAGTCACGATAATTTTTAACACGCCCATTTAATCCCCTCCTTACAATGGAAAATACCAAGAAATATTATATCATAATCTGATAAAACTAACAATCACTGGCAGTGTCCGTATCCGGGTATTCGATGGAATCTAAAAACAATCCTCTCGCCGGCGCGGCTGGCCCCCCTTTCAAGCTGTCGCGGCTGGCCTGGATGTCAAATACGTCCTTTGGTTCTATTTTACCCAGGCCCAAACGGATCAGCGTCCCGGCAATCATCCGGGCCATATGATAAAGAAAACCATCCGCTCGTATTTCTATATAAACCAAATCGCCTTGTCTGCTCACCCGGATCCCGTAGAGGTTGCGTACCGTGGTTTTGACCGGTGTGCCCAGCGCCCTGAAAGCGCTGAAATCATGCCTGCCCACAAGGTGCTGCGCCCCGTCCTGCATAGCCTCTGTGTTCAGATACCGGGGAATATGATAACTGTACAGCCTCAGAAAAGGAGAAGGTTTTTTTCCATTATAAATAACATACTGGTAGGTCTTGGCTGCTGCCGAAAAGCGGGAATGAAATGTTGCCGTGGCCTCTGACGCTTCTAAAGCAACAATATCCACGGGCAGCAGGCTGTTCAGCGCATAAGCAAGCCGTTCAGGAGGAATTCGCAAATCGCCGGATTCAAAATTAACCACCTGACCGCGGGCGTGTACCCCGGCGTCGGTCCTTCCGGCGCCAATGACCCTAATGTCTCTTTTAGCCAGCTTTGACAGCCTTTCTTCAAAAACACTCTGGACAGTCATGAAGCCTGTACCGCGCTGTTCCTGGAAACCGTGATAATTCGTGCCGTCATAAGCTATGATAACCTTTATATTAGCCATTGCTGTCCCAGTTTTTCAGATTACATATTTTTTAGAGCAACCGCAGCCCCCAGTACCACCAGTGTCACCACCAGCACCAGGAAATCCGTACGGTTAAATTTCAGCTCCCTCATCCTGGTCCTGGCGGCCCCGCCCCGGTAACAGCGGGCTTCCATGGCGACAGCCATGTCATCTGCTCTACGCAGTGCTCCCGTAAAAAGCGGCACAAACAAGGGCAGTAAACTCCTGGCCCATTTTGCCGGGCTGCCGGAGGCAAAACCCGCGCCCCTCGATCGCTGGGCGTTGACCACCACACCGGCCTCCTGCATCAGGGTAGGTATAAAACGCAGGGCCAGAGTCATCATCAGCGCCAATTCATGCGCGGGGACTCCCAGCCGTTTAAAAGGAGAAATCATGCTCTCCAGTCCTGCTGTCAGTTTGATGGGCGGAGTCGTTAAGGTCGGCAGAAAGGCTGTCAAAATCAGCATGGCCAGGCGCAGAAACAAATCGCTGCCTGCCGCAATGCCCTCCTGTGTTAACTTCAACGGGCCCAACCCGGCCATCACCGTACCGGGTGTGAAAAATACCTGGATCAGGAAAGTGAAAGCCAGTAGGATCCAAAGCGACTTGAGGCTGCCTAGTAGAATCCTAAAAGGCAACTCTGACAGCATTAAAGCTGTAACAGTCAGCAGGGCGGCCAGGGCGAATCCCTGCCAGTTTGAGGCTGTCAAAATGCAGGCAGCTGCCGCCAGGACACCAAACATTTTTGTCCTGGGGTCCAGGCGGTGCAGCAGTGAATTTCCGGGTATATACTGCCCCATGGTAATGCCGCTCAACATGCCGTTCTCCCGAGAATATATTAGTCCAATGATAATAACCTGGCGATTTCCTCTTCAGCCTCTGCTGTGGTCAATACATCGGCGCTGACCTTTTTGCCCAGCGCCCGGAGTTTGTGCATCAACTCGGCTGGAGCCGGCACGCCCAGTCCCATTGCGTTCAATTCATCAGCCCTGTTGAAAATCTCACGAGGCTTGCCCTCCATGATCAGGCGGCCTTTATCAAGTACTGCCACCTGCTCCGCCATGAGGGCCACTTCTTCCATATCATGCGTTACCAGAATAATTGTTACCCCTGTGTTGCGACGAAATTCCTCAATAAGATCCATTAAAAGCCGCCTGCCCTGCGGATCAAGACCCGAGGTCGGCTCATCCAGCACCAGCACCTCTGGCTTCAGCGCCAATACGCCGGCGATGGCTGCCTTTCTGCGCATGCCGCCGCTCAGGCGAAATGGCGACATCCCGGCAGCTTCCAGCGGGTCAAGGCCTACCAGACACAGCGCTTCGTTCACCCGCGCTGTAACCTCCCCTTTGTCCAAACCCATATTCCTTGGACCAAAAGCAACATCATCAAAGACAGTTTCTTCAAAGAGCTGTTGTTCCGGCTGCTGGAAAACCAGGCCCACCCTGCGCCAGAGATTACGGCGGCGCTTTTTATCAGCAGTATCTATGTCACATACCACAACCTTACCGCTGGTGGGTGTCAGGAGCCCGTTAAAATGCTGAACAAGCGTTGATTTACCTGAACCGGTGGCTCCAATAATGGCGAAAAAAACGCCCTTTTCTATATCCAGGGAGATACTGTCTAAGGAAGTAACCTGGAACGGCGTACCTGTTGAATAAATATGTGTTAGATTTTCAATCTTTATAACAGATGACATAAAGAGGCCCCCCATTTGGTCGTGGGCCGTCAGTCGTTGGACGTCGGTATATCCTGTATTTCTTTTTGGTTATAAAATATTGTAAACCTGCTTTTTGCAAGGTCTAATTAATTCGATCATTAATTTGGGGACATTCCCAGATCCAAAGCGTTGTAGTGTCGGCTTTAGCCGACCATGTTGTGCGGCTTCACCTGACTGTGTCATTCAGTACGGCTGCCTGGTGAGATATGAAACCAGATCATCGATGGTAAGAATTCCTTCGGGTAATGAGCAGCCCCGCCTGCGCAGGCCTGAGGCAATTTCAGCTGCTGCCGGCAGCTTGAGGCCCAAACTTTCCAGCAGGCTAACCTCTGAAAAGACTTCAGCAGGAGTACCGGTAAAGGCAATCCTGCCGCCCGACATAACAGCAACTCTATCCGCCCTGGCAGCCTCCTCCATGATATGGGTAACCAGTATAACAGTAGTATTCATGGTCCGGTTGAGACGGGCGAGCGTTTCCATAAGCTCAGCACGCCCGGCGGGATCAAGCATTGAACTCGGTTCGTCCAGCACCAGGCATGAGGGCTGCATGACCAGCACTCCGGCTATGGCCAGACGCTGCTTTTGCCCGCCGGAAAGCATATGGGGGGCATGTTTGGAGTACTGAGACAACCCTGTCAAATTCAGGGCCTCTTCCACTCTTTGCTGTACTACTTCGGAAGGAAGCCCTAAATTCTCAGCACCAAATGCCGTATCTTCCTCAACCAGAGAACTGACAATCTGGCTATCCGGGTTCTGAAATACCATACCTACCTGACGGCGTATCTCCCAAACATTTTCCGGGCATATGGTATCCATTCCCCCGACTACGACGCTGCCGCCTGCCGGTTTTAACAAGGCGTTAAAATGCCTGGCCAGGGTGGATTTCCCAGATCCGTTTGGGCCCACAACCGCAAGGAATTCCCCTTCATTAACGGTGAGGTTTACTCCGGACAAAGCCCGGTGCTCACCGGGCTTACCACGGTTGTAAATATAGGTGAGATCTTTAACCTCAATAAAAATTCTGTTTTCTTCACATGCTTCCATTAGACTAATTCTAAGATTACCATTTCCGCAGCATCACCACGGCGGTGGCCCACCTTGATCAAACGGGTATAACCGCCGTAGCGGTCGGCATACTTTGGCGCAATTGTATCGAAAAGCTTCCTGACGACTTCTTCTTCGTACAAATAGGCAAGTGCCTGGCGGCGGGCCGCGAGGTCACCCTGCTTGGCGGTTGTGACCATTTTCTCTGCAATGCTTTTTACTTCCTTGGCTCTTGTCTCGGTAGTATTAATCCGTTCATCCCGGAAGAGGGATGTGACCAGGTTGCGGAGCATAGCCTTGCGGTGGCCTGTATTAATACCTAATTTCTGATAGCCCACTTTTTAAAGCCCTCCCTTACTCGTCTTCCTTCCTCAGCGAAAGACCCAGTTCTTCCAGCTTATTTATGACTTCCTCCAGGGATTTTTTCCCCAGATTCCTGACTTTCATCATGTCTTCTTCATCGCGCTGGATTAGTTCTTCTACAGTATTGATACCGGCCCGTTTGAGGCAGTTATATGACCGCACTGAAAGGTCCAGTTCCTCTATAGTCATCTCCAGGAGCTTGTCTTTTTGCTCCTCTTCTTTTTCTACCATGATTTCAACATCGTTTACGCTTTCAGTAAGCCCAATAAAAAGACGCAGGTGATCATTCAATATTTTAGCCGAGAGGCTGGTCGCCTCATCAGGCCTGATGCTGCCGTTGGTCCATACTTCAAGAGATAACTTATCAAAATCTGTAACCTGGCCAACCCTGGTGTTTTCAACAGTGTAATTCACTTTTTTCACCGGTGTAAAAGCCGAATCTATCGGGATGACCCCGATGATATGATCGCCTTTTTTATTGCGCTCGGCGGTGACGTATCCCCGCCCCTTGGAGACCATAATCTCCATTGCCAGCCTTGAGTTGCTGGCCAGTGTGGCGATAATGAGTTCCGGATTCAGTATTTCTACGTCCGCATCGTAGATGATATCGCCTGCCGTGATTATCCCCTCTGATGTCGCTTCTATCCTGANNTTTTGAGATTCAGAATGATGTCGGTAACATCCTCGACAACACCGGGTATGGTTGAAAACTCGTGCAGCACACCGTCTATTTTAACGGATGTTACAGCCGCGCCGGGAAGGGAAGAAAGCAGGATGCGGCGCAATGAATTGCCCAGAGTAATCCCATAACCCCTCTCCAGGGGTTCCACTACAAATTTGCCATAGGTATTATCGTCGCTGATTTCAACGATCTCAATTTTAGGTTTCTCGATTTCGAGCATAAAGGTTCCCTCCTATTGGTGGTTGGCGGTCTATGGTTAGCAGTTAGAGATTGGCATTTCAGACATTCGCCTTAAGCGAATGCCGGCAAACAACCCAACGACCAACAAACAACAACCAAATTCTTATCTGGAGTACAGCTCTACGATCAGGTGCTCCTGCACCGTAGCATCAATTTGATCCCGCGTTGGATAATCCACTACCCTTGCTCTGGCCTGTTCCGTCTCAAGTTCAAGCCATGAGGGTGGCGTGCGGTCGCCTGATCTCTCCATCAATTCCTTGATTTTTGGTGATTCCTTGCTTTTATCCCGAATAGTTATAACGTCGCCAACCCTAATCAAATATGAAGGGATGTTCACCTTCCGGCCGTTTACCATGAAGTGGCCGTGACGAACAAGCTGTCTTGCTTCGCTGCGTGATGATCCCAGACCAAGACGGTAGATTACGTTGTCCAGGCGTCTTTCCAGAAGGCGGAGCAGGTTTTCACCGGTGACACCGGTCTGCCTTTCAGCTTTTTCAAAGTACCTTCTGAACTGGCTTTCCAGAATGCCGTAAATCCTGCGGGCTTTTTGCTTTTCCCTCAGCTGCGTCCCGTATTCTGAAACTTTTTTACGGCCCTGTCCATGCTGGCCCGGAGCATAAGCCTTGCGCTCAATCGCACACTTCGGGGTGTAGCACCTGTCTCCTTTTAGAAAAAGCTTCAGTCCTTCCCGGCGGCAAAGCCGGCAGACCGATCCAGTATATCTTGCCAAAAATAGCGCACCTCCTTATACTCTCCGGCGCTTGGGCGGCCGGCATCCATTATGAGGAATCGGAGTAACATCCTTAATCATATTAACTTCCAATCCGGCAGCCTGCAGGGAGCGAATAGCAGCTTCCCGGCCGGCGCCCGGCCCTTTAACCATGACTTCCACTTCTTTCAGGCCGTGTTCCATGGCCTCTTTGGCAGCGTTCTCGGCTGCCAGCTGGGCAGCAAACGGGGTGCTTTTTCTGGAGCCTTTAAAACCCACCCCACCGGCGCTGGCCCATGAAAGGGTATCCCCTTTAGTATCAGTTATAGTAACGACAGTGTTATTGAACGTGGACTTAATGTGAGCAATCCCATTTTCTATGTTTTTGCGTTCACGTTTTTTTGTCCTGGCTACGCGACGCGCCATTGAACAACCTCCTCTAACCTATTTTTTTCTGCGTACGCCGACAGTCTTCTTCGGTCCCTTGCGGGTCCTGGCGTTTGTTTTTGTCCGCTGGCCGCGTACAGGCATACCGCGGCGATGCCGCAGGCCCCGGTAGCAGCCAATTTCAATCAAACGCTTGATGTTTAAAGCGATTTCCCGGCGAAGATCTCCTTCAACCTTAAGGTTCTTCTCAATGATATCCCGCAACCTGTTTACTTCTTCTTCTGTTAGATTCTTCACCCTGGTATCCGGGTTTACCCCGGTCTGGGTCAAGATCTTTTGGGACGTAGGCTTGCCAATGCCAAAAACATAGGTAAGGGCTATCTCTACCCTTTTATCCTTGGGCAAGTCAACGCCAGCAATACGTGCCATATTCTATTCAACACCTCCTGTTTTACCCTTGAACCTGTTTGTGTTTTGGGTTTTCACAGATTATCATGACCTTACCATTCCTGCGAATAATTTTACATTTTTCGCACATAGGTTTAACCGATGGCCTGACTTTCACCATCAACCCTCCTTAATTCGGTCGTCAGTCGTCGGACGTCAGGATTCGGATTCATACTGGAATTAATCCTGCGAATTCCCTTCAACCTGGCTGTTTTTTACGACTACTGACTACTGATTTCACTTATAGCGGTAAACAATTCTGCCGCGGGATAAGTCATAAGGGGAAAGTTCTACCATCACCCGGTCTCCAGCCAGGATCCGGATAAAGTTCATCCTGATTTTCCCCGAAACGTGCGCTAAAACCTTGTGGCCGTTTTGCAGCTGTACGCGAAACATCGCATTCGGCAGCGGTTCGATCACGGTTCCCTCAACCTCAATCACATCTTGCTTTGACATCAGGAATGTAACAAACCTCCTTATATTTTAAATGGACACTATACTTCCGCCTGCCGCAAAAATGCAATTTTTCTAAATTTGTCAACATTTTTACAGGGGCAGTTGACTGATTAAACTCTTAAGTTCCTCCCGGACATCTTCGTTGGTAACCCTTTTCCCAATTTGCGCTTTATCAAAAACAATGCCTGCAACAGTATCATAAAATATTAAGTGTTTGATGTTTTTGCTTTTGGGCTTTTCCACTTTTCGCCCTTCTCCGTCTGCAACACGAACCCTGGATTCGTTTTCAACCTGTACTACAAGATAAAACATACCTCTGTCCCGCCCTTGTATGGAAGCAACAAGTTGTCCAATCCGTACTGCATTTTCTGACATAGCCCATCCCCCTAAGACAAGAGTCGTGAACCGCTTTCATGCGGTTGTCCTCCGCGTGATGCAAGCCGCCTCATATCTTGGTAAGTATCTCCGGTTTACCGTCGGTGATAGCAATTGTATGTTCGAAATGGGCTGAAAGTTTTGCGTCTAAAGTTACCACAGTCCAGTTATTCAAAAGAGTATGCACTTCATAAGTGCCCATATTGATCATCGGCTCTATCGCTAATGTCATTCCTGCTTTTAATCTGATGCCTCTCCCAGGTTTGCCAAAGTTGGGTATCTGTGGGTCCTCATGCGGCTGTTTGCCGATACCGTGCCCCACGTAATCCCGCACCACAGAATAACCATAACCCTCCGCACAGGTTTGTACAGCATGAGAAATGTCTGATAACCTGTTTCCTGCCTTTGCCATGGCAATCCCTTTATAAAGCGATTCTTCCGTGGCCTTTAAAAGGTTTAAAACTTCAGGGCTGACATCTCCCACCGGGTAGGTGGCAGCGCTGTCACCGAAATATCCATTTACTTCAGCCCCGATGTCAATACTGACTATATCACCGTTTTCCAGCTTTCTTGAACTTGGGAATCCGTGTACTACCTCCTCGTTTACAGAAGCGCAAATTGTATACGGAAATCCATAAAGCCCTTTGAAAGCGGGACGGGCGCCTGCTTTAATAATAATGTCCTCCGCCAGCCTGTTCAATTCGAGAGTTGTCGTACCCACCTTAATCATCCTGGCAATCTCTCTGTGTACTCTGGCAACCACCCTCCCGGCTTCGCGCATATAAGCAAGTTCCTGCTCAGACTTACGGCTGATCATGTTTCCACCTACTTAATAAATCCCTGATAGCTGCGCATCAGAAGGTGTGATTCCACCTGTTTCATGGTATCAAGAGCAACACCCACAACAATTAGAAGGGAGGTGCCTCCGAAGTATATATTAGGTATTTTAGTGGCCATCAGCACGAACGTCGGCAGGATCGCTATCAAAGCCAGGAATATGGCTCCGGAAAAAGTCACCCTGCTCATTATCTTGCTGATAAATTCAGCAGTAGGCCGCCCGGGGCGCAGGCCCGGGATAAATCCACCGTATTTTTTAATGTTGTCTGCAACATCATTTGGGTTCATTACTACCGCGGTATAAAAATAGGTGAAGCCAATAATCAGCAGTGCATAAATAATCGTGTGTGCTGCTGAACCCCAGCCCAGGTACGTACTGTAAAAGGTGGCCACCGCACTGCCCTGAAACATATTAACAATGGTCTCCGGAAACATCAAAAGTGATGAGGCAAAAATGATCGGCATAACGCCGGCCTGGTTTACCCTAAGAGGCAGGTGGGTAGTCTGCCCACCATATACCCTCCGCCCTACAACCCTCTTCGCGTACCTTACGGGAATACGGCGCTGTCCCTCCTGTACTGCAACCACACAAGCGATTACAAGCGCTGCTATAATAACAAGAACTATAAGGCTGAATATGTTAATTGTCCCGGCACTCAGGTATTCACCCAGACTCGCTGCGCCCGACGGCAGCCTGGAAACAATTCCGGCAAAAATCAAAAGTGAAATGCCGTTACCAATGCCTCTTTCAGTGATCTGCTCGCCCATCCACATCAGGAAAGTCGTCCCTGCGGTGATCGTAAGCGCGGCCATCACAAAAGCTATTGGGCCTGGATTCTGCATCGACCCGCTGACTCCAACCACCATGCCGATACCCTGGATAAAAGCGAGCACAACGGTAAGGTAACGGGTATACTGGGAAATCTTTTTGCGTCCTTCTTCGCCTTCTTTATGAAGCTTCTCAAGGTGAGGTATTACCACCGTAAGCAGCTGCAGGATAATGGACGCGTTGATGTATGGCATGATACCCATGGCAAAAACGGAAAAGTTCTTTAAAGCGCCCCCGGATACAATGTCGAAAAATCCAAAAATTGCCCCGCTGTTGACCAGTTCAGCAAATCGTTCCGGGATGACCCCCGGCACAGGAATATGAGCGCCCAGCCTGAAGATAAAGATCATGCCCAGTGTATATAAGAGCTTTGTCCTTAATTCAGAAACCTTAAAAGCACTCTTGAAACTTTCCAGCAATTAAATCACCTCAGTTTTGCCACCGGCCGCCGCAATCTTTTCTTCAGCTGACTTACTGAAAGCCTGAGCTTTAACCGTAAGGGGTTTTTCAAGGTTCCCTTTGCCCAGTATTTTCACACCATCGGCTGTTTTCTTGATAATCCGGGCGGCGAGCAGTGTATCTGGAGTTATGACATCCCCGTCTTCGAAACGATTCAATTGACTTATATTGATCGCAATAATTTCCTTGCTAAAAGGATTATAGAATCCGCGCTTGGGCATACGGCGCTGCAGCGGCATCTGACCGCCTTCAAAACCCGGGCGCACGCCGCCGCCAGACCGGCTGTTTTGACCCTTGTGACCCTTGCCAGCCGTTTTACCCAGACCGGAACCGAGTCCCAGTCCCTTGCGGGTTGGCTTTGTTCTTGCCCCGGGAGCCGGCCTTAAGTCATGCAGTTTCACTTGTCCCACCTCCCTTATGCTTCCTCAACCTTGAGCAAATGGCATACTTTATTTATAGCGCCCCTGGTCTGAGGTGTATCTTCCTGGATAACCGAACGGTTTGTCTTGGTCAGGCCCAGGGTGCGCACAGTGACCCGCTGGTCTTCCGGGCGGCCAATCAGGCTTTTGACCAGGGTTATCTTTAACTTAGCCAAAATTTTCCCTCCTAGCCTAACAACTCTTCTACGGTCTTACCTCTTAAACGGGCTACTTCTTCCCTGGTCCTCAGGCTCATTAAGGCACACATGGTCGCGCGAACCACATTGTTAGCGTTATTTGAACCAAGTGACTTGGTGAGAATATCCCGTATCCCTGCCAATTCCAGAATCGCCCGCACAGGCCCGCCGGCTATCACACCGGTACCTGGAGCTGCCGGTTTCAGAAGAACCTTGCCGGCGCCGAACACACCAGTTACCTCATGGGGAATGGTCGTACCTGTAATGGGGACTTCTATCATAGATTTTTTTGCGTCCTCAATACCTTTACGGATGGCTTCCGGCACTTCACCGGCCTTACCAAGCCCGGCACCCACATGGCCGCTGCCATCACCGACCACCATCAGAGCTGAAAAGCTAAATCTCCGTCCGCCTTTGACCACCTTGGCCACACGGTTGATAAAAACCACTTTTTCGGACGTTTCCAGTTTGCTGGCGTCAATTCTTGCCATCTATTTCCCTCCTTTTCGCCATATTTCAGTAAAATTCCACATCTAAAATTCGAGCCCTCCGGCACGGGCCGCATCAGCCAGAGCCTTGATCCGGCCGTGATAAACATAACCGGCACGGTCAAATACAACTTGTTTTATCCCGGCTTCCTCTGCTTTTTTCGCCAGCAGCTGACCTACAGCTATCGCCGCTTCAGTGTTTCTGCTTGAAGACAGCTTTTCTTTTAATTCGGGCGCCAGGGTTGATGTGGAAACCAGTGTCACCCTTTTTTCGTCATCAATAATCTGTGCATAAATATTTTGCAGGCTGCGGAATACATTTAGCCTGGGCCGCTCGGCAGTGCCGTTTATTTT
>DHGV01000063.1 GCA_002402945.1 Pelotomaculum sp. UBA4789 | reverse complement strand
GTGCCCTCTTTCATGGCAGATCTGAACATATCTCCGGTTGAGATATGGGTGATTCCCAGTTTCCTGACCAGTGCCTCAGCCTGAGTCCCTTTGCCCGCTCCCGGGGGCCCCATGATTAAAAGATTCACAAGCCATCCCTCACAAAATCATATATCTGTTAAAATCAAACTAGTTTATTATAACATGTAAATTTTATCACTGAAAGCAAAAGCCCCAAGATGTTATAAAATTATAATTTACCTGACCCGGGCTGTATATGTAGTATTGAATGATTCTGTAAACAAAAAACCTGCAGCTTAAAAATCGCCCGCAGGTTATTTTAAATATTTTGGTCGGGGCAACACGACTTGAACGTGCGACCTCACGGTCCCGAACCGTGCGCTCTACCAAACTGAGCTATGCCCCGCAAATACAGCTGTAACGCAAAAATAATTTTGTCATAGTCCATTTAAAAAGTCAAGTGTTAAAAGCGGCAAATAATCTTTTAAAGGTTTTGAGTTTCACTATGTCGAAAATAGAATTATATTTTTTAATCATAGGAGGAAGATATTTTGCCTGAAGCTCAAAACAGTTTGCTTTCAAATATAGTCCTGGCAGTTTATATAACTGTTTCAATGGCCGCGGTGATCTGGGTTATTAGAGACACACGCAGGAAAGGCAGACCTTTATCCGAGACCATTGGCTGGGCGATTTTTATGACACCGCCTTTATTCCCGCTGGCAATCGTGACATATCTTGTTTTCCGCAAGAAAAATTTTTTTGATTAAACCCGACCTGTAGTCTAATTCACTACAGCTGATGTATCCTTCGGCAGTCAAACAGAAAGCAGGTGTCATGATTGGAAGTTATCTCCCTGGTTGGGCCAAGCGGCACCGGTAAGAGCCATAGAGCTACAAATATCGCCCACCGGCTTGATGCTCAGGTGATAATAGATGATGGGCTTTTGATCCAGGGTAATCGTATTCTTGCGGGAACATCCGCCAAACGCCAGCCAACAAGGATTGGCGCGATAAAATCAGCTCTTTTCATGGATGATAATCAGGTACTGGAAATAAAAAAAGCCCTCTTGGATCTGGCTCCTGAAAGAGTGCTGATACTGGGCACTTCCAAGGATATGGCTGAGCGTATTGCAGTCAGGCTGGAGCTGCCTGCCCCTTCCAAGGTACTGAATATTGAAGATGTTGCCAGTGAAAAGGAGATTAGGAAAGCAAGATTTCTCCGGTCACAGCACAGTAAACATGTTATCCCGGCGCCTACTCTTGAGGTCAAAAGAAGCTTTCCCGGCACACTTGTCGACCCTATGCAGGTGTTTTTAAAAAAAAGAGGTATTCCCGGGAAAAAGGATTGGCTTGAACAGTCCATTGTACGCCCAACCTTTACTTCTCACGGCAAGCTGTCTATCTCCAACAATGCCCTGGCAGCAATCGCCGGTCATGCCGCGTCTGCTGTGAGCGGTGTCAGCAACCCTGGAAAGATTAATATCCTTGTTGAACAAGAAGGCATCGTTACGATTGATATTTTTCCTGTAGTAACTTTCGGTTTCCTGCTGCACGAGGTGGCTGCGGAAATTCAAAAGCGGATTAAGATCTCTGTGGAAGAATCAACCGGCCTGCAGGTGAAAATGGTTAATGTGCAGGTAAAAAGCCTCAGCTTTCCCAAAAACAAAACTGACGCGTCCGTTTAGGGACGCGTCAGTTTTACTTCGACCATATTTCATAAATTACAGACATTATTAATATTTTGAATCTTTTTCCCTGCGCCGCAGCGCCCTAATATCAATGTCAACCATAAGCTTGGACAGCCTGCACATTTCCAGCAGGCGGGAGGTGGTTCTTTCCCCGAGGTATTCCATAATGTCTTCAAGTTTAATGTTGGTTGTTACAATAACAGGCAGGCGCTGGTTCAGACGGTAATTTATAATGGTATATATTTTATTCTTGTTCCATTCAGTGTAGTTATGCGCCCCCAGGTCGTCCAGTATAAGCAGGGGGACCTGCCTGGCAGTTTCCAGAAGCTTATATTCAGATACATCATCCGGGCTCCTGCTATGGTCATATGTAGAGCGAATCCTGTCCAGCAGATCAGAGACTTCCACAAAAAGCACCAGCACTCCACGTCTCAGTAATTCATTCGCAATGCCGCAAGCCAAGTATGTTTTGCCACTTCCAACGTTACCCGTAAACAACAAACCATCGGTCTTTGGATCAGCCAAAAACCTTTTAATAAAATCATCCGCTGCTTTGTGAGCATATTTCGCTAAATCAAAATAAGATAAACCCGTCTCCGGATCTTTAATATCCTTCGTGTAGTATTTGAAGTTAAAGTTTTCTAATGAACAGTTAATAAAATTCTCAGGCAGGTTTGAATTCCTGATCATGTTTTCAAGAGATGCCTGTTTTACACAACTGCAGGGGACAGCAACATCATCTTTTAGAATTATACCTCGATCGCCGCAATATTTGCAGGTCACATTAACACTACCTGCCTTTCTGTTTTTGCTTTTAATAAATAATTTAAATATATTTTAACCTTTAATATATAGTGATCTAATAAAAGCCTTCTCTTTTGTGTCCTGATTACCGCCCGGCTTGCTTCCAGCAGCACTCTCATTATCTTTACGGGTGCTTCTTCCGCAACGCCGTTTTAGAAAATCCCGGTCATATTCGGCAATGGATTCCATTGTCTGCAGGTTGTTCTTTTTCCATTCAAACAGGATGCTGTTGATATATTTAAAATTATGTTTTCCCCTCAGGACAGCCCTTTTTAATGCTTCAATAATGATGAATGGCTCAAATTCAGCATCCCATTGCTGAATTTGCTCAATTTCAATGGGAGAAAGCGGTCTGCCAAATTCTTTTTCAAAGGTTGATATTAATCCTGACAAATTGTCACGTAACCTGTAATTTTGAAAGTCGTGACCATGGTCAGCTGCTTTTAAAAGCTTTTCTGCTTCTTCAATTTCACTGGCCCGGATATTGGCCCAACCATCAGAAACTTTTAAAAACAAAGGCTCAAAATCATAACCTTCAAAAACCACATTATTATTCTTATCATAGTACTCACTGACAGTAATTATCTCTTTATCCAACAAATCAGCCAGTTCTTTTTTCACCTTTGTGGAGGTTGACTCCATGAATTCAGCAATCGCCTCTGGTTCCGGGTAACATTCTCTTTCTTCCACCATAAACCTTATTAAATGAATTAAAAGCATCATTTGAAAATCGGTTATCCCTAAACGGCTGTACATCTTAATGAGTTTATTGGGGATTGAGGTTGCTCCTTCGAGCACCAGATCAGAACCAAAAGCAGCAGTTATATTAACTTTATGGTCACATTTAATGATTTTCCCGCTTGTGTGTTTTACCATGATGACCAATACCTCTTCCTAATATCTTCTACTTTTATGGCAACGCCGGATATTTTTCCGCCTGCAGTTTTTAATGGTTCGTCAGCTTATTATATTCAGCACATCCATAATACTTTCAGCTTCAATATGACCCCCGATTGGTTCCTCTGTCTCGTAGTCCCAAGTGTGAGGGTGATGAATATAAATACCATTAAATCCCGCTTTGATGGCCGGGTTTATATCAGATTTCATACTGTTGCCGATAATCCATGAGGAACGCGGCGCGATCTTTTGTTCTTCGGCAATACTCAGATAAGTATCCGGATCCTTTTTTGCCAGCACATATATTTTTTTAAACCAGCGCGCCAGTCCGCTTTGTTCCAGCCTGGCTTCCTGGACCTCCGGCTCTCCTCTTGTTGCCAGGTAAAGAGGGTATCTGCCGTGCAGTTCCTTCAGGACTATACCTGCGTTTTTCATAGTCTTTACGGGGTGTTCATAAACCTGCCAGCCTAAATTTTCAATCTCTTTTCTCAGACCAAGGTCGGTTTCGCGTTTCAAGTGTTTGCAATAATAGTCATACGTTTCTCCCAGGGCACGGGGGAAACATTCTTTAAAAAAACCGCCGCAGTGCTTAACATTTCTGATATCTATCCGGTTCAAGGTCTCCAGTGCTTCTTCCGCGGGAAAATCCAAAGACGACATTATGCCTGCAAACTTCTCTTTGGCGTGGTTAAAATGAATAGTAGTCTCAACAAGGGTATCGTCAAAATCAAACAATACACCACAAGGCAAATTGCCGTCCCTCCCCTGACGCAAGATTCACTTCGCTCCCGGCCCCCAGTCACAAAAATCCCCAAGAAGCATGCTGGGGAAATAACATAAATTACTTAATAAATAGTAATTCAACTTTATGCTGCCCTCTTCCTGCTCCCGAGTCCGAAAAACAAAAATGGCCTTTAAGACCATTAATTAAACCTCAGCAGATTAATGGGGACAAGTCTCCTGTAGAGAAATGTCCCCGATCAAGTATCCGGAATGTTATCCTGAAAATATTTATTTGATAGCGTCGATTATTTCGTCTTTAAGGCCTTTGTATTTGTTCAGCCAGTTTATACGCTCCGCGCGGAGCTTGGAAACACGGTTCTGGTATTCTTTTTCATCGAAATAATTTACAGGGTTATATTTTGCTATGTCGATCTCCGGCATTTCCACCGGGACCTGGTAGTGCCAGTCAGGGTCAGTGGTCCATTTGATGGTCCCCTTGGCAATGTTTTTCATCAAGGCTGTTGAGGTTTTTATGGAAATCTTTTCACCAGCCGTTTTCCCGCCTTTACCGACGCTTCCGGTGTTTAACAGGTAACACTCGATATCTGGATTCTGTCTGAGGATCCGCAGCAGCCTGTTGCCTTCCTGGGACTCCTTGCCGATCAAAAATGGGTTTGTCCCCACCTCACGCTTAGACTCGCCGGCATGTGCCGGGTCACCCGCGGAGGTCTCAATTGACTCGCCCAGCATGAAATAAGCGGCCGCCTGTTCAGCGTTTAATTTGGCAGCAGTCGGGATAATATCGTCCCTTCTGGTTATGAAAACTATCTTGTTAGCTTTATCAAGGTCAACTCTTTTATCTGTATTTGCTACTTCACACCTTTTAATGACCGCCCTGCCGTTTGACGTAAGATCGGTATTGGTGAAGTCAACACTGCCGTCATCATTTACTTTCACGTTTTCAAGAACCGCGTTAGAGGATATGGCAGCGTCGTAGAGGACCTTCTGAGACGGCTCCAGACCCTCGGTTTTAATGTAAAAACCATTTTCCGTACCGAAGCAGTATCCATTTTCAGCCATCATAACCATATCATCCTGCCGGATAAAAACCGTCTCCTCACCTTTCAGCCCATGGTCGTGAATAGTAAGAGTCGTTTTGCCGGTGCCGCTCAGGCCAAACATAATAAAACCAACATCCTCCAGGTTTCCTTTGGGGGTGCGCACCCTTAAGACCTTGCTGCCGGCGTGAAAACCTATGCCGCCGCGTTTTTTCCACATATATAATGCCATTCTTAAAAATGACTTTTTCACTTCGCCAAAATAATCTGTGCCGAGAATGAAGGTTATGCCGGCATCTGGGTGCACAAAAATAACCCGTTCCGGCCACTCCGGTACATAAATGGTAGTTAGGTCGGGCTCCTGCTTTGTTGGATCCGGATCGAAAAGCATGTTGTACCACATATACGGGATGCGGGCGTATTCCTTGGTTATGTATAATCTGCAGTTCAGGTCAAAATCAGGATTGTTGCCGAGCCTGCGGGTCAAACAAATTACTTCTTTTTTCCTTAAATATTCATATACCCTGGATGCTATTTCTTTCTCTTTGGCCAGTGGTATGCCGTTTTGATCCACACCCAGGTATTCACCGTCAAGCAGGTAGGTGCTTTTAGCGCTCCGGTTCCTCACTTTTGATACAAAGCTGGCGCTCCCGTAACATGTTGTTTTCTCTTCTGCGCTGGCCATTTCCCGCAGCTGTTTCAGGCTGGGATTAACAATCATCTGTGAGGCTTGAACCGGTTGTACAAAAGGATGCATGTTGTAGTTATCCCCCCAACAATATTAAATACAGCATTATGGATTCAGTATACAGCATTTTTAATAAAATACAATACTATTTAAAACTCATAATCACCCGTTCAAGTGTAATTTTTGACTGTTCGGGGCATATTAGTACATAATAATCTAAATTATTAAAACATATTTAATTTTATTTATTAAAACAACGCATATAATGGTATTATTAAAATAGAGGCTTTACAGGCAAAAAGCACCAATAAAACAGGAGGTATTTTCCAATGGCGGTTAAAGTTGGTATTAACGGGTTTGGGCGAATTGGCCGTAATGTTTTCAGGGCGGCGATGAGCACCGATGAGATTGAGATTGTGGCGGTTAACGATCTAACTAACGCCCGCACGCTTGCTCACCTGCTGCAATTCGATTCGGTGCATGGAACGCTGAATGCTGATATTTATGCAACCGAGGAAAGGGAGTTCAAGGTTAACGGTAAGGATATCAAAGCTTTTGCCTCACCGGATCCCGGTGCTATTCCTTGGGGGGACTATGGTGTTGAAGTTGTGATTGAATCGACTGGCCGTTTTACCGACCGTGATGGAGCTGCAAAGCATATGATCGGAGGCGCTAAAAAAGTAATTATCAGCGCACCTGCAAAAAACGAAGATATTACTATTGTTATGGGTGTTAACGAAGACAAATACGAGCCTGGAAAACATCACATCATATCAAATGCTTCCTGCACTACAAACGGGCTGGCTCCGGTGGTTAAGGTCATACACGCGGAGTTTGGTGTTGTGCGGGGCATGATGACTACAGTCCATTCCTACACCAATGACCAGCAGATATTGGACCTTGCTCACAAAGATCTCCGGCGGGCCAGGGCGGCGGCTATGTCGATCATCCCAACCACTACCGGCGCAGCAAAAGCAGTAGCGCTGGTGATTCCGGAACTGAAAGGGAAACTAAATGGAATGTCGCTGCGGGTGCCTACTCCGAATGTCTCCATTGTGGACTTCGTGGCAGAACTGGCCAGGCCGGCAACTGTGGAGGAGATAAACTGCGCCCTGAGAAATGCCGCGGCCGGATCATTAAAAGGCATTTTGTCTTATTGTGATCTGCCACTGGTATCACGAGACTTCAATGATAACAGTAACTCTTCAATAGTTGACACCCTTTCCACAATGGTTATAGATGGCAGCATGGCCAAGGTATTAGCGTGGTATGACAATGAATGGGGATATTCGAACAGGATCGTAGACCTTACTGCCTATATCGGCAAGCGGGGGCTATAATTTATCATTGGCGCGGGTACAACCCCGCGCCTTTTATAATTACGGGCACCACTTCTTCCCAGGAAATGGCCATGATATGGAATCCCGATAAGCCTTTTATGTTTTCCCGGATAAATTTAATTTGCTCGGAGCAGATAGAAATGCCTTCTGACTTTTGATCTTCGGCATTCTCAAGCCGGTTGACAATTTCCTCCGGCACTGAAATACCCGGCACGCAGTCATTCATATATTTCGCGGCGCGCCACCCTTTGAGCGGGGTAACACCGGCCAGAATATAAGCTCTTTCGTGCAGGCCTCGAGCCACGCAGATTTCCATGAACTTGGCAAAACGTTCCAGGTCAAAGATGCACTGCGTTTGTATGAATTCAGCGCCAGCGTTTATTTTTTTCTCCAGGCGGTCTACCTGATATAAAAAAGGATCTGCAAAGGGATTGACCACCGCACCGACAAAGAACCTTGGCTCGTGTTCTTTTATTTGCTCACCGGAGAAAAATAGCTTTTCATCCCTCATTCTTCTCGTTAACTGGATCAGCTGGATCGAGTCAATATCATAAACGTTTTTTGCAGTTGGGTGGTTGCCGAACACCTGGTGGTCACCGGACAGGCAGAGCACATTTTTGATCCCGAGGCTGTATGCGCCGAGCAGGTCGCTCTGAATAGCTATTCTGTTGCGGTCACGGCATGTTATTTGGATTACCGGTTCTATCCCACTGCCCATAATATGCACGGCAGCGCTGATGCTGGACATGCGCACTACGGCTGACTGGCAGTCTGTAATATTTGCCGCATCTACGTATTCCCTGAGCATGCCGGTATGAGCGATTATTTTCTCCGGCGAAGAGTGCTTGGGCGGGCCAATCTCAGCGGTAACCGCCTGCCTGCCGCTTCTAAGAATTTGTTCGAGCCTGCTGTCCCCAATTTTCATCATTTATTTATATATCCTCCAACGTCATCCGGCGCAGCCCGCCGTCCCGTGCTGTGGACCAGTCTTTCGGCGGCGTTATCGCTTTTAACGCGTCAAGCCTGCCCTGTTCCTTGAGTCGTGTATAAACTAAATCCCATGCGCAGTCAAGCTCCCTGTTTATTTCACATTTGCCGTTTTGGGCGCCGCCGCAGGGCCCGTTTAAAATGCTTTTCGGACACCGCGTTATCACGCAGATGCCAGCCGTCATATGGATTGTGCAGTCTCCGCACAATCCGCATCTCTCCTCCCAAATCCCCTGCTGCTTTGATCCGCCTGCAAAATTTGTATTCATTGCCGGTATAACATACTTATTGCTGTATCGTTCGGCCAGGTACTGCGTCCCGACACCGCAGGCCAAAGATACAATAGCGTCAATATCTTTCACCATATCCTGTATACTTTCAATAAATTCGGGATCACACTGGCGTGTTAGATTGTAAGTTTTTATTTCAACCGGCTTGCCTTCCAGGCGGTGTTTGATACGAAGGGCGCTGGCCATAATTTCAGTTTCCTTTTCGCCGCCGGTCAGGCATACTGTCACGCAGCCGCCACAGCCAAGCAAAAGAATATTTTTGCAGCCGCCGATAAGCTCCGAGATCTCAGAAATTGGTTTTTGTTCTGCTATGATCACCAGTCCACCCTCTTTTCAACCAAACTAGTTCTTTTTAAATCTTTAAGGATTTTTAATAAAATTAATTATAACATATGCTTATTTCATGAACACCGGTAACTTGACAGAGATTGATTTTTAATTCTGCTCTTTCTACGGGGCGAGCTTGTTTCCCTGCAGCTTACTGAATTTAGCTGTCTTTTTAATGATGCAAGTATAACTTGACGCGTTTTTCCGGGTAAGTTATAATTCTGTTTGTATGATTTTACGGGATGTAGCGCAGTTTGGCTAGCGCGCCTGCCTTGGGAGCAGGAGGCCGGGGGTTCGAGTCCCTCCATCCCGACCACGGCCCCATGGTCAAGCGGCCTAAGACACCGCCCTTTCACGGCGGTAACCCGGGTTCGAATCCCGGTGGGGTCACCAATACATACCATATTGCTTCATGATATGGATCAAACCAGGGCCATTGGCTCAATTGGTAGAGCAGGCGACTCTTAATCGTCAGGTTGTAGGTTCGAGTCCTACATGGCCCACCAGCACACCATAAACGGCGCTGGTTAAATATTAACCATCGCCGTTTTTTTGTATAGCGAAAACCACCTGCTTTGCAGGTGGTTCCAAAGAGCTTTAGCTATGAACAGATCTTTTAATTTTAAGCTGACAATAGCTTTAAAGAAATACGTGAGTGAAATAATGTTATAAATTTGTAAGTGAGAAAAAGTCAGGACCAAAACAAACAAGTAAAATCAGATCAAACACATGTGAAATACCCTTTTAGGATAGTGGGGCATGTATGCGGTTGGTGGAATTTTCAACGAGTCTTGAGACTCTGCTTAGTATTAAGCCCTTATAGGGCTAGAGCAGACCACCCGCTGAGCGGGTGGTCCTGATTGTCCGCAGTTTTTTTATAAAAACATATTTGTTATAATAACTCTAGAAGTAAATATTTCAGATTGGCGAATTATTGACAGGCAGCATTTCATTATGCTATATTTATAAATGCGGTTTAAGGGCAAATTTATGATATTTTTTATGCGGCAGTGGCGGAATTGGCAGACGCGCAAGATTCAGGTTCTTGTGCCCGTACGGGTGTGAAGGTTCAAGTCCTTTCTGCCGCACCATAATTTGTCTGAAAACCCGCTATTTTAGCGGGTTTTCAAGGTATTTATAATGATCTTTCAGTCGTTTTTTCCCTGCAATTA
>DHGV01000053.1 GCA_002402945.1 Pelotomaculum sp. UBA4789 | reverse complement strand
TATGCTTGGCGCACCGAAAGAGGAGTTTATGCAAATAATCAAACTGCTCGCAGATGTTATCCCAAGTGGCAGCAGCATTGTGTTTGACTATCCGGATGAAAAAAGTTACACCGACCAGGCAGGAGCGCGGGCCAAAAAGCAAGCGGCTATGGCTGCCGGCGCCGGTGAAAAAATGCTGGCAAGTTACTCTTATGAAGAAATGGAACTATTGCTTTCTGACAGCAGCTTTTTGATATATGAACATCTGACACCCACAGAAACTACCGGGCAATACTTCGCTGCATATAATCAGGCGAATCCAAATCATACCATGACGGCTTTTGATAACGTGAATTACTGCCTGGCTTTTAAAAACAGCCCTGATTAGAAAGCTCGCAGCGACGGCTTGCTATATCTATACTGTTATCATTCCATCAATTAAGACATTACTCTCCTAAAGTTTATATAACCGCGCTCCACATTTGTACTAACCAGCTGCACGCGGATCCTATGGCCGACATCCACGCCTTCAAAACCGCTTTCCAGTCTTCCTTCGATGGGTGGATGCATCAGGCGGACCCACGTGCCTTTGTCCGAGGCGCCGGTGACAATGGCATCGAACTGCTCCCCGATCCTTGATTCCAGAAGTATTGCTGCTGCGGATTTGGCGACCTGCCGTTCCACTTTTTTAGCGTCATCTTCTTGCAGAGTGCAGTGTTTTGCCAGTTCTTCCAATTCGTCTTTCTCATAGGGTATCGGGCTGCCCGCTAAAGCTGCTTTCAGCAGCCTTTGGGTAATCAAATCGGGGTAACGGCGGTTCGGTGCGGTGGAGTGGCTATAATCTTTAACCGCCAGACCGAAATGTCCTTCAACATTGCCTTCCGGAAGCTGGACGGCGTATTCACCCGGGCCCAGGAGTTTGATCACGCTGAGGGAGAGATCAGGAAAGCTGAGGGGATCGGCAGTTTTCGCCGCTGCCAGGAATTGCTCCAAAGCCTTTGAATCAGGATCCCCTGGCAATGTCGAGCCTCGCTCTGCGGCAAGCTCGACGATCCGGTCCCAGCGTCTGGGTGTGCGGACTATACGGCGAAAAGACGGAAACTTTTTTGAAGCCAGGTACCGTGTAGTAACACCGTTCGCCATGATCATGAATTCCTCAATTATCTCTTTAGCCCGGTTCCCTTTATCGTCTTCCAGGTCCATGAGCTCCTCTCCGCCGAAGACCGGACGGAGTTCGATTGTTTTGAGATTAAGCGCGCCGTGCAGGTGACGGAGGTCCTTCAGTTTCTGGGCCAGGCTGTCCTGGAGGCGAAGGCTTTCTTCCAGGCCGCTCACAGTGCCGATAGCCTGTGGCATCGGCCCGATGCCATCCAGCCAGCCGGCCACGCTGTTGTAGGCCAGCTTGGCCTGATTGTGCACCATTGCCCGGTAAATATCCGAGCTCTGGAGAGATCCGTCCGCGGCGATAACTATATCAATAACGACGGCCAGCCGGTCTGTTTGAAAGTTGAGAGAAGTGAGATCCGTGGATAGTTTCACGGGCAGCATGGGAAATGTCTCGGCGACTGTGTAAACCGAGGTAGTATTCTGTTGTGCATAATCGTCAATAGCCGATTGTTTTTTCACAAGAGCGTCAACATCGGCAACAGCAATCAGTAAATTGGCGGACCCGTCAGGAATGGCTGCTGCTGCGGTCAGCTGGTCAAGATCAAGCGAATCATCATTATCGATAGAACACCAAATAAGTTTCCTGAGATCACGGACCGATTCACCGTCTCCGGCCGCCGGGCTGTTGATGCCATTTAGCTGGTCGAACACTTGAGCCGGGAAATCCGGAATGAGCCCCCTTTCAATCATCGCCCGGTGGGCTATTCTTTTCAGGATTGAGTGGTGTTGCCTGTCGTCTGTATTTGTCATCTTATGTCCCCTTCCTTTTCCCAGTGATACCTTTTGTTCTGGCGTAGTTTATCGGGATCCTGCTTATTCAGGTCGTTTTTCATCGCCAGATAACTGACACATACACCGCAGTTCATCCCACAGGGAGCAATGAGTTTCTCCTCCATAACCAGTCATCACCTCATTTGAACCTCTTCACATATCATATGCATTTATCTTGCTTATTTAAATATACCTTCTCACAGCCGCCGTTGTCATCGAAAAATATTTTTCCTTTTATAGTTGGGGATAATACAGGCTCCTATAATGTGGTCATTATGATTGCCGGCTATCTATCCGTCGTCGCAGTAAAACCTTGCTGTCTCAAAGATCTATTGCTATAATAATCCTGAACACTTGTTCTTGTTAATGGCAAACAGCGACTTTCGCAAAGAATATTAGCAGTTGGGATGGTGGTCCGTTCATTTGAGCAATATCCTGGAGGGACTAAACGAGCAGCAGCGGCAGGCTGTCACTGCTACGGAAGGCTTCATCCGCGTGATCGCGGGCGCAGGTTCCGGCAAGACGCGGGCGCTGTCGCACCGGTTTGCCTATCTGGTCAACGAGATCGGCATCATGCCTTCCAACATCCTCTGCGTCACTTTTACCAATAAATCCGCAAACGAGATGAAACAGCGCATCCGCCGCCTGACCGGAGACAGCGACACGGGCTATATCAGCACGTTCCACAGCTTTTGCGTGTCCGTGCTGCAGGAGGACATCAACGCTGTGCAGTATCCGAAGAGCTTTCTGGTTCTGGACAACGCTGATATAGACACCATGCTGAAGATTGTCTATGAAGAGCGCGGCCTGACCCTGCGCCATATGACTTTCTCCAAAGCGCGGGATATGATCGAGATGCGCAAGATATTCAAGGAACCGGAGTATTACGAAGACATGATCGCGCTGCCGCTGGAAAAGCTGCAGCAGAAATACCTGGACTCGGCGGCGGCGGAAGATATCATTTTTTATGGTTACCTGTACCAGGAGAAGAAATGCTTCGGCCTCGACTATAACGACCTGATCAAATACGTGCTGCATATCTTCAGCGTCAACGAGGAGATCAGGCTGAAGTGGCAGCAGCGGCTGGAATACATCATGGTCGATGAGTACCAGGACATCGACGAGCTGCAGTACCGCCTGATGAAGGTATTGTGCGGGTGCCACAAAAACCTCTTTGTCGTAGGCGATCCGGACCAGACGATCTACACCTGGCGGGGAGCCAATGTGCGCTACCTGCTGGACTTCGATCAAGAGTTTCCCGGTGCGCGCACGATCATGATGATGCAGAATTACCGTTCCACACCGCAAATTACAGCTGTGGCCAATTCCCTGATCGACAACAATAAAAATCGCATTAAGAAAGATTTGCGTCCCATGCTGCCGGACGGCAGCCCAGTGGTTTACCACCATGCCAGAACAACAACCGAAGAAGCAAAATGGATTGCGCTGCAAATCAAAGAGTTGGCCGGCAAAAATGTAAAGCTCGGCGACGTCACCATCATTTACCGCGCCCATTACATCTCCCGCACCCTGGAAGAGGTGTTCCTGAATGAAGATTTGCCCTACACGATTTACAGCGGCGTGCAGTTCTTCGGGCGCAGGGAGATCAAGGACGCCCTCTCCTACCTGCGGCTGATCATTTACAAGGATGACCTGTCCTTCCTGCGGGTGGGCAACGTGCCGAAACGCAACATCGGCGAGCGGCGGATGAAGTTTTTGCAGGACTATGCGGAACAGAACCAGTGCTCGCTTTACAGCGCGCTCGAGCGGACGATAGACAACGAAATTTTCAAGAGCACCAAGGCCAAGCGGTTCCTGGCCTTGATCGAGCGTTTCTCAGCCGGCTGCCAGGATATCCCGATCTCAGAGCTTTTAAGCGCGCTCCTTGACCAGAGCGGCTACGAAGCGATGCTCCGGACGGAGGGCAGCCAGGAGCGGCTGGACAACCTGGCGGAGCTGAAACAATCGGTCTATGAATATGAGACATCCTGCGGCGAGGAATGCACCCTGGAAAACTACCTGGCCCATGTGGCGCTGCTGACTAACACAGACGCAGCTTCCGGCAGGAATGCGGTCAAGCTGATGACCGTGCATACAGCGAAGGGGCTGGAGTTCCAATACGTGTTTCTCTGTGGCCTGGCGGAAGGTGTCTTCCCATCGAAGAGGACCGCAACCCTCGAGGGCATGGAGGAAGAAAGGCGGCTGGCGTTTGTCGCGTTCACCCGGGCGGAAAAGGCGCTGTTCCTCACCGATGCAGAGGGACGTAACCTGGATGGCTCGTACCGCTACCCGTCACGCTTCATCTTTAATGTGGACAAAGCCCTGCTGGCTTACACAGGCGAATTGGATGAAAGCCTGGTATACGAAACAAATTCGCGTATCAGCAGCAGCGAAAGGCTGCTGGAAGTGTCAGCTACCGGGCTCTCCTTCCAGCCGGGCGACCGGATTGTCCATAGCATCATGGGCGCCGGGGAAGTTGTCGATATCGACCGCGACAATGCTGCTTATCTGATCAAATTCGATAATCTCAGCACACCGCGAAAAATCAGCTTCAAGGTAAAGCTGGAGGCATGGTATGGTGATGCCCCCCTTGCTTAATGTATAGTTTCGGCCAACACAATATTCATCATCGGCTTTATACATCCAAAAAGACTGCCATCACTGCATATTAGAAACCGTTTACAAATTTCATCCGAATTTAGGTGCTCGATGATGGCATACCCCAAGTCTTTTAAATAGCTGCCGATCACCCCTGATTCTACGCCGAAAGTAATCGCTTCATCTTTCAAACCGGTATCAATCAAGCCTTGCCCATGATGAATACTCTGGAAATCAAACCCAATCATACTATGTGCTGCTGAATTGGCATGCAGCAATTTAAGCATGTTCTTAACAGTAGCCGGATTAAGGTAAAATGTGACACCCTCCCAGATAAACAAAGTTAGAAGTTGAGGATTGAACCCCTGATGGTATAATTCATCCACAAAAGCATCATGTTCAAAATCACAGGCAACATAAAAAGCTTTTCTTGTGCCGGTAATAATTTCGATTGTGCTGGGCGTTGTCTTATTCCTGCCCGCAGGATCGTTAAGGTTTTGGCAGGCATGGATTTATTGGTCGGGATTTTCTGCCCTGACGCTTTTTATTGCGATCTGTTTTCTTAAAAAAAGCCCTGAACTTTTGTCGAGACGAATGCAGCATAAAGAAAAGGAGACTACGAAAAAGCCTCCCGCCTTCTTGAACTTATTTTTCTTATGTTTCGTAATACCGGGCCTTGATTTTCGTTTTCATTGGTCGGCTGTACCGATCTGGCTTGTAATTTCAGCGAATGCCATTGTTTTTCTGGGGTATATATTTATTGTCCTGGTTTTTAAGGAAAACAGTTATGCTGCCACTATTATCCAAGTCGAGAAAGAACAACGGGTTATAACAACCGGTCCCTACGCCATAGTCCGCCATCCGATGTACCTGGGGCTGTTGTTACTGATCTTGTTCACTCCTCTGGCGCTCGGTTCTTATTGGGCTGTAATACCTGCTCTGCTCTCTATACCGATGAATGTATTCAGGATATTAGGCGAAGAAGAAGTGCTGTTACGAGACTTGGCAGGGTATAAAGATTATTGTTTAAAGACACGTTATCGCCTGATCCCATTAATTTGGTAAAAAGCTAATTACTTTTTTGTTCGATTTCGGTAACACATTCGCTTTTGATTTTTCCAACCAGGAATTGCAAGGCATCGACAACATGCGGCCTGATATCGCCGCCGATCAGTACATACATGATATCATCACCGAGCTCCAGCTGCCCCTCATTAAGCCAAACCCTAACATGGAAGATGCCTTCCATCTTATAGGTTTCAGCTATTGCCGCATCAACCTTTGCAGCATCATAGGCAAATGACATTCCCTTTACCAGTGAACCGTCATCAAGCCCCTGGCGCACCTTGGCTTTGGGCGTTTGGCGCACAACACCGTTATGGATTAAAAACATCCCTACCTGTAAAGCTGCCGGATCCGTTTTTGCTTCCTTGAGCCATTCATCCATCAACGGCGGTTGTTTTTTGTTTTTTCCATTAATCATAAACTAAATGCACCCCTCAAATACTTTATCAATAACCCGCTAAAGTTATTGTCTCCTCTAACTCAGCCAATTATGCCAATTATAACATTTAAAATACAGATTTCAAAAAGCGGAACTGACGGCCAGGGGGACGGTTGTTGTGGCGCACTAATATTGTAACCCAGTTTCTCTTATACCGACAAACAATATCAGAGGGACAGGTACTGAAGTGCACCCTGTCCCAAAACCAAGAAGGAGCAGAAATCCTGCCCCTTCTTCATTGGTAAATAATATGTAATCATCGCTAACCCTAAAGCTATTTTGTTTTTAGTAAATCGCGAATTTCTCCAAGCAGTAGCTCTTCTTTACTTGGATCAAGTCCAAAGTTATGTGT
>DHGV01000043.1 GCA_002402945.1 Pelotomaculum sp. UBA4789 | reverse complement strand
CCATAATTGAAAATATGTTGACCTGGCATCACAGCGGCTTTAATGTATACTGTGGAGAATCCATTAGACCATGGGACCGGGAGGGGGTCGAGAAGCTGACCCAATACATTGTCCGGGCTTCCATATCACAGAAAAGACTGCTCTATATACCGGCACCCGAGTCGAATGACGGTGTCGCACGAGTAATCTATAAAGGCAAAAACAGCTTAAGTCCGTGAAACTTTTGTGGCGCTGGATTGGTTGGCCCGGCTTGTTAGCCATATTCCCAACAGAGGAGAACAATTGGTCCGGTATTATGGCTACTATTCAAACAAGTCACGGGGAATACGCAAAAAAGCAGAGACTGACAACCAGGCGCCTTTATTGGCTGATTCCGATATTTCAAAAAAGGCATTCCGCTTCGAACTGGGCCCGTCTGATTCAAAAGGTTTACCATACCGACCCGCTGCTGTGCCCCAAGTGCAATGGCTCCATGCGTATCATATCCTTTATAGAAGATGAAGAGACCATCAAGAAGATATTGCTGCACCTGGATCTGTGGATGCCGGGGAATCATGATCCTCCCAACCTTTATAAGGAGCATCAGTACATTCCTGCTTCAAAACCTTCCGGACCTTCTGATGATACAACCCATGATGATTATGTCCTCCAAATGCCGTATGAGGATGAATATTCCCAGCTGACACCTTATGAGGACTGCATTTAGGGTTCTTATCAAGATATATCAAGATAGGTTCACGTTGGATAGTATATGGCTATGAGGATTGCTCACGTGTTGTTACATGGGATCTGTCATGGCCTGTTTGTTGTGCGCACATTTGGGCATAATAGTCTTCCTGTCTGTCCTTTTTGGCGAAACATGCAGGTTATCGTTCATATAAATCCGGTAAAGTAATGGTTTTTGGGAAAATCGATTACAATTTTATGTTTGACGGGCAGTAATATACTGTGTTATTGTTGAGATGGAAAAAGCAAATTCCTATCTTTTTTTGGAGAGGAATTCCACACAAGGAGGGGTTTATTCCTGCTTATCAAAGAGCAATTTCACCATTTTCGTCAGGTGTTTTCCCAGGGATTATGTGCCATATCAAGAATTTAATGGTATATTAAGGCCTTAACAGAAACCGATGGGCTGATCAACAAAGACGAACGGGATGTCAACACCGCCGTCATTTATTCCGGCTGCATCGAAAAAGCTACCGACCGGCTCAAAAGCGGCTCTATCACGTACAAGGTAACCAATATTTATATGAAAGGCATGAAAGGCTACGATGGAGATGAAGAATATCAAAAACTGCATCAAAAGATCGAAAAATGCAAGCCGCTGAATGAAGAAGAAATATTGAAGAGGTGCTGAGAATGACGCAGATCGAGCAGATGATCCGCACCTACAACAAGGCCGCGCATGAGCGGCGGCGATGTTTTCCCGCCGGCTGCTATCCTTTAACTCCCTTATAAATGAACTGGTTGGCGGTAAGGTAATGGAAATCTCCTTTAATGCCGGCCTGCCTCAGCATTTCAACCAGGTTGTCCGGAATGGTGAAGGTAGAGGGCTCGGCCACCAGCTTTTCAAGCAACGCCAGAAATCTGGTCTTCCCCTTTTGGGGGTCGAAGTCTATGATGTAGAGCCTGCCGCCCGGACGCAGCACCCGGGCCACCTCGTGGACGACGCCGGCATGGTCGCGGAAATGGTGCCAGGCGTCGGATATCAGCACAAGATCAAAGGATTCGTCCGGCAGAGGAAGATTCACGGCATTGGACTGAATCAACCGGGCCGGAACCTTTTTAGCCGCAGCGCGGTCAAGCATGGCGCGGGAAGCGTCCACTACGGTTACCCGCGACCCTGCCCCGGTCAGGGTACGGGCGTTGACGCCGGTACCGCCGCCGAGGTCCAGCACTTCCATGCCTTCCACAGGGGCCAGCCACTCCGGCATCCGGCGGGAATGATCGACGTTAGCCACTTTAATAAACCAGTCGTAAAAAGGCGCCATCAACTCAAACAGCAATTTTTTTCCCTCTCAAAATCATTGGGCGGTAATTGCGGCCGCCAATTCCTACCAATACGAGTTGCCTATAGTATAGCACAAAGTACTTTTCCTGTCACCGGACATACGATTTCTTCGAAAACTGTGGACTTTTAGTTGACAGTTTTTTATTTTAAAGAGAAAATAGAATAGGATTTTATATTTTAAACATATCTTGTTTAGCAGGACAGGGATTTCAACGACAGAATTAACATTACAATACCCAAATTCGCATCCATAAGTATGGCATTATCTTTTCCCTGCGGGTAACCGGCCCCGGGACAGTTTCCGCACAGCAGCAGCATTCCTGCTGCACCACCCGCACCCTTTTAAAGTCCCCGGCCAGTCCCAGGCGCTTCCACAGGACACCGGCGAAAACAGCCACCAGAAAGGTAAATACAGCGTAAATCAAGGCCACCCGCCACCCCATGAGGGTTAAAATAAGACCCAGGATCACGGGGTTGAGAAGGGGTGAAGCCAGCAAGAAGGACATACTGGCCCCAAAGGGGGAAATCATTATATCCGTAAATGCCTTTTCTATCCCTCTTTTCTTCAACCGGTCCATGTTGTGGTGCACCTTGAGTACGGAGAACAGCCTCTCAATGGAACTGCGGCAGTTATAAAGTTCTTTCCCGGTCCGGCTGCCGCGGTGCGGGCTACAAAACAGCCTGGGATTTTCCTTAATGGGTATTCTTTTAACATAACCATAAGGATTTTCACAGCCGCATTCATTTTGGCATGTTACATCCTGGCCGCACTTCTTGGGGAAACGAATTTGTTGGCAAGCTTTTTCTAGTCCGTCCCGTAGTACGACATCGGGTGTCCGGCAGGACAATAGGGTGTACCATCATCGGTGTAATCCGAAGAAGTGTTCTTATGGCCACGGTGGTTGAGCTTGATGATTGCCTGTCCCTTCTGTTCAAGTGCCTGTTTGTATATAGAACCGGCGTCATAGCCGGCATCCATGAGGTAATAAAGAGGTTTGTAACCCAGGGTAGCCTCATGAAAATCACAGGCTTCCTTCATTAACTTCGGGGCAATTTCCTCGTTTACATCCGAACAATTGGCCGGAGCCACCCTGGCGGCAGCCGGTACCGGGCCTATAACGGTGTTTACAGCTGCCAGGTGAAGTTTATAGCCGTAAAACATTTCGCTTTCCCCGGTAGAGGCGGTACGGTGTCCGAAGGCTGCACCTGTTGTGCTTTCCCCGGAAGGTTTCTCGCGGGCCGGTATATCGGTGCTGTCGATAACCACCTGACCGGTGGAGCCGGTTAAAGAGACCAGTTCCGCCGACAGCTTTTCACAAATACCGTTTAGTGCTTCCTGGAGTTGTGATCCGGTCATTCTGGTTTCAAAGCGGGAGAAGGTGCTTTCTGAAGGGATTCTTTTCGATAATTTAAAACCACACCAGCATGCTATTTGCGGAGAATACGAAAGGCAGGCGACCAGCGACTTTGTAGTAGTAAGACCCAGTAATTTTTTTAATACCAGCACCCGGAAAATTGCTGCCTCTTCAAAGCCCCTGCGACCGCAACCCTTATAGCCGAAGTGTTTTTCCATCGGACCACAATCTATTTTGGAAAGGACTTGATAAATTTTATCCTCATCATTAAAATTTTCCGCAAAAATCTCGAAGGGAAAAAGTACACCGTCTAGAACATACATAAGTGGGGTTTCACCTCTGCTTGTGTTTGTTGTGTTCTGCTAAACTAACATTTCTACAAGTATTTAGGTGAAACATTTTTATATTTCCATCTTTGTGAGTTATTTCTACATATTTTTTGGTGGGTAAAGCTAATTATTGGGTATCTCTGAAGCCTTATCTAGCAAGGGCTTGGAGTTTTGCAATTGGCTCATACAGAAAGGTAATACTATTTACGAAGAGTGAACCTCCACAATATGCACCGGCGTGGATTCACTTTTTTTATTTTGACGTGGACGCCCGGGCCAGGGCCAGGAAGATTACAAGAACTAAAAAACGCTTCATTATTTGGTCAACTCCTCTCATTAAAGACCATATTTCATCTTGAATTAATTAATCAACTCGACAGACAACCTACATCCCGGTAACCCTTGATACACTACACACAATTCCTTAAGCCTGGTAACGCTGATCATTCCTCCATCCTTTGCGTTCCCGAGAATACCCAGGGTACCTGTTTTTTCAATACCGTATCTGTCACAAGCATCCCGCATCTTTCCATCGTTAGTTGCACAACAGGCTCCAACCTCCTTGGCAAGGACAATTGTCTCCCGGTCATACTCGGAAAGCTTTTTTGTCCTGGCCAATTCCGCAAATAACAATAGACCTTGGCTTGTGGTAACCGGCCTCACTTCGCACGTAAGAGAATTAAGCTCACTCTTGACATCTTGTNNCCTACTCCACCTTGCAACAAACACCTCAGGCAACAGGTTCACCGTCCTCTTCCAACCACTGAACGGCAATTTTCTGAAACTCGGCCCGGGGAATATCCACCAACTCGGCTGCCATGCCAACGGATATCTCCCCTGAGAGATAAAGGCGTTTTACCCTTTCCCTAAAACAGATGTTTTTATCAACGGGTGAAATCGGCGCCGGTTCCTTTTTCGCATAACCACGGGCCGCCAGGCGTTCATAAAATCTGTTCCCCTCCGCTCTGGTCAGCTTGCCGCATTCGACCAGGGCATAAATAATGGCCTTTAGGCTCACCTTGAAGTGTTTTTTAAGGTACATCATGCATACCAGATTCGGTTTTTTTGCAATGTATCCCATTTCAGAAAGTCTTAATTCCAGCAAACGCCGCGGCACGAGAAATCTGCCTGCGAAAAGGTCCGCCACCTTTTCCTTCAGGGAGCCACGTCGACTTTCCAGTGCCAGGTCATCGCAATTTTTTTTATATTCCCCCCTGTGAAAAAGCAGGTGGGCATATTCATGGACCAGGGAAAAGATTTTTCTTTCCTCGGAAATTGCCGGATCATCATTTACAACGATAAAACACCCGTATTCATCTGAAACGGCGGACACACCGAAGATTCTGTCGTTTTCGAAAGGAAATCCCATTACTCTGATCCCTTTGAGGTCGAATAGTTCAAAGAGGTTGTCAGGGTTGTTATCTTCAATACCCAACCTGGCCCGCTGCTCGAAAGCAATTTGCTCAATCAAGTTCTTCAGCGCCGGCGATAAATCGTTGCCCTTGGCAAACGGCAGCCGGTAAGATTCCGGGTTGAATATCACGTTTTCTTCTCCGGATATTTCAAGGACATCACAATAGGTCTTAATTCTAGCCTGTACCCTCGACCTGGTACGCTCATCAAAGGACAACTGGGGCGAGAAAGCACGAAACGTCATGGCAATATCCCCGCACTCCACTGAATCAAAAAAATAATCTACGGATACCCCGAAATAATCGGCCAGGACGAACAGTTTTCCGGTGTCAATGTCCTGTTCGCCCTGGATGTATTTGCTCATGGTCTGCCTGGTAACCCCTGCAACCCCGGCCAGGGCCGCGATGGATATGCCCCTTTGAGATCGCAGCTTTTCAATGTTTCCGCCCACAATTTTAGCCAGGTCATTCAATATAAACACCCTCTTTTTAAAACTTATCTGTTAATATATTTTACCATCAAAACGTTCATTATACCACTAAATGTTATAATTTATTAACATAGAGGGTGAAGTCCGTGAAACTTTTGCGGCGCTGGATTGGTTGGCCCGGGTTACCCATATTCTAAGGCAGGGGAGAACAACTTGTCCGGTATTACGGGTACTATTCAAACAAGTCACGGGGTATGCGCAAAAAAACAGAAACTGACAACCAGGCGCCTTTACTGGTTGATTCCGATATTTCAAAAAAGGCATTCCTCTTCGAACTGGGCCCGTCTGATTCAAAAGGTTTACCATACCGACCCGCTGCTGTGCCCCAAGTGTAATGGCTCCATGCGTATCATATCCTTTATAGAAGACGAAGAGACCATCAAGAAGATATTGATGCACCTGGATCTGTGGATGCCGGGAAACCATGAAGAAAATTGGAAAACAAGCCGTTTGGCGGCATAGCGAATCGAACCGATACAGATAGCTTAAGCAGCGGTTACGCGGCGCTATTCGTATTCCCTTTGAAGATGTCCGGCATGCTAAAACGAGCAGAAACGGTTTAGTTAAGGATGTGTTGATGCGGATAAACCGGTAATCTTTGGAATAACCGATAGGTAATAGTTGCGAAATTATCTGTTCCAGACCCCGCAAGATTTAAAAAACATTTTCATGCGTCAGCTCTGTATTATATATCAGACTGTTGCACATTAATATCAGCTATGGTAAAATAATATTGGGAATGATTTACATTGCCAATCAAATCAAACCTCAGTAGAATACTTGGCGAACGTCGCATAAAGATGTTAGAGCTTGCTGATAATGCAGGTATCGCAAAAACTACGGTCCTTTCTCTATATCATGAGAAGGCCAAAGGTATAACTTTCGAGGTACTGGAGAAAGTTTGCGCCGCCCTTAACTGCCAGCCTGGGGACTTGTTTGAATATGTCCCCGACAAGAAGGAGGAATCTGTATATGCAACGCAGGTTTAAGGTTGTCCTGACATGGGATAATGAGACGCAGGTTTACGTTGTTACTGTTCCTGCCCTGCCGTGCTGTGTAACCCAGGGGAAGGACAGGGAGGAAGCCCTGGAGAGGGTTCAGGAAGCTATAACAGGCCATATTGAAGCCTTGAAGCTGGTCGGCCATCCGGTACCGCAGGGAGATGTTGAATTTGCCGAAGTGCAGGTAAGCGTTTCATGACCAGAATGCCCAGGGTAACAGGTAAGAAGGTAGTATCCGCCCTTAAAGGCGCCGCTTCAACGTGGTAAGAGTAACCGGTAGCCATCATCACCTACATAAAACAAGCAGTCAACTGGTGACCGTTCCCGTTCATTCTGGGGAGACTTTAAGCCCCATGCTCATTAAAAGCATTTTAGAGCAGGCGGGCCTAACTGTTGAGGAATTCATGGAATTACTCTAAGCCCATCTCCATCCCGCCCATAACGCCGGGGTTTTGTTTTTTCCGGGACTTCTTGGCGTGGGTAAGCTTATTCCTTTACTTTGTCCGCTCCAGCAGGCTCCAGCGCTTTCAGTGCCGCTTAAAGCCTGCTCATTCCTTCTCGATTTCTTCCAGCAACATTTTCAACTGCTTTAAAAAGCGGCTGTGCGCTGCCTGCTTGCACCACTCCATCACCGTGGAGTTGGCCAGCCAATCTTCAGCGGGCGGCAGGATATAATTAACGCCCAGGTTGTTTGTTTGGACAAAACGGGTGGCTGCGGCAAGGTTTTCTTTCTGCTTGTTCAGTATGACTTTTACCTGCCGCGGCTTCGTGGCGCACATTTCCATCAACTGCCTGTCCTGAGCCGGCCAATTCTCCCGGGCATCCGCGCAAACCACAAGCACCCGGTTCATCAGCTTTGTACTATCGTTGCGAAGCAGCAGCAGTTGGGGCTGCATTTCTACAAACACCGTGTCAAAAGTATTCTCATATGTTTCCAGAAACAACTGGGCCAGCGCAAGTTTTTCCTGCCGCGAGCCGGGAGACGTCAGGCATATTTTCAGGCCTGGCATCAGCGGCAGGGCGTTCAGACAATCGATCGGGTTTTCACCCATGGTGGGGCCGATGTCCTGTAGTGTGACCTTCAAGCGCCGCGGGACCTCGACGCTGCCGTCTCCCAGGGCAAAAAAATCGCACGCCCCGAAGCGAAAAAAATAACCCAGTCCCTGGCTGGTTAAATCAAGTATTCCTACCTGGTAATTGTGCAGAAAAAGATTATAGGCGGCGATGCTGATTAGTGTCGTTTTCCCTGCACATATGCTTCCGAGAACATAGATTACGCGCATAATTATTTCCTTCCGGCTCCCTTAGCCATCATTTAAGTCATCTTCCGCCCAGTAAAAAAACAGTCTGGTATAAATCATCCAAACTGTTCACAGAGGTAGGGAAAAACAGGCGTCCTGCGATAAAACCCGTTACCGCAGAAGAATAGATGTCTCAGCGCGTTTTTTCTTCCATTATCAGGGCGTGGCTGATCAGGTGGTGGAGGTGAATTACTTTAGCGTCCAGCTTATAGTACTTGAAAATATCCGTCAACTGGTCAAAACAGTTGTGACAGGGGCACGCCACCA
>DHGV01000112.1 GCA_002402945.1 Pelotomaculum sp. UBA4789 | reverse complement strand
GCTTGCTTGAACGTTCAGATCGCGGTATATATATTATCCCCACAATTTTTGACGATGAGATGTTTAATTTGCAGATGCGATTTAAACGCGGAATCTACTCCCATGATACCGCTCTGTTCCTGCTTGACCTAACTGACCGCACTCCAACAAAATATTCAATGACCTTTCCGCTCGAATACAACACCACTGCACTCAAATCAGAGAATGTAAAATATTATCGTGTTAAAGATGAGCTCTATGAGCTCGGTATTATTACTGCTAAATCTCCAGGGGGAAACTCTATTCGTTTTTATAACGCCGAAAGAACTCTATGCGATATCTTAAAGGAACGAGCAAGCACAGATATCCAGATTGTCACAGACGCGTTCAAACGCTACGCCCGTTTAGATCAAAAGGACATCCCCATGCTTTCAAAGTTTGCAAAGCTTTTCAGGGTAGAAAAGAAACTGCGTTCTTATATGGAGGTGTTGCTATGAACAATGCCATGCAGCTAAAGGCTATTGTCAATAAAATGTCAAAAGCCAAGAATATCTCCTCCCAAATCATCATGCAAAACTATATGCTTGAGCGTTTGCTGGAGCGTATTTCCTTGTCACCTTACCAGCCGAACTTTATTCTCAAAGGCGGCTTCCTGATTGCTGCAATTGTCGGTCTTGATACCCGGGCAACAATGGATATGGACGCAACTCTTCGGGGCATGCCAGTCAATGCAGAGACGATTGCCAAGATGTTTGAGGAAATATGCCATATTCCTGTGAATGACGATATAGCCTTCGCTATTAAACGAACGGAGGAAATACGAGAAAGCGCCGACTATACGGGACTGCGCGTCACACTTGAAGCGCTGTATCCTCCAATGACCGTGCCTTTAAAGATTGATATCACTACTGGTGACAAAATCACTCCTCGGGAGATTGTCTATGAATTCAAACTCCTTCTTGAGCCGCGCAGTATAAAGGTGCTGGCATACAACCTGGAAACCATTATTGCAGAAAAGCTGGAAACCGTTATTTCTAGAGGCGATCAGAATACGCGCCCAAGAGACTATTATGACTTATATATTATTCGTCAATTGCAATGGCAAAATATTAACGCCGGTTCTCTTCGCTCAGCACTAAGGGCAACTGCTCAAAACAGAAACACCCTTTCCCTTTTGGGCCGATACGCCGAGATCCTGCATACAGTTGAAAAGAGCGACATCATGAACAGCCACTGGGTCAAATATCAGACTCAATTCGATTACGCAAAAGATATCAGGTTCAAGGATATCTGCATAACTGTTAGGGAAATACTAGACAGTATATTTCTAACCGAATAGAAAAGCTCCCAAACGCTGCCGCCGGGGAGCTTTCGCCTTTCCCTAGACCTTCATAAAAACCCTGCCACAAAGCAACGCCACCATGCGGGCGCGTGGATTGAAACCGCAACTATTTGGCTGCGCCGCAATTCTGCAAGGCAGTGGAAATGGAGAAGGAGCAGCCCTGCTGCCCCTTCCATAGAATCGCTTATAATCATAAATTTAAAGTACCGAGTATCGTTTCTGCGATACCTGTCTATTTTCCCTTCATTTTCGCGATCTCATCTTCCACTTCCTTCGCGCCTTCCGTGTAAAACTTTTCTTCGTCGGGCGCCAGCTCTTTCAGCAGCCGCAGGAACTCTCCCGCGTGCACCCTTTCCTCGTCAGCGATGTCCTTCAGCACTTCGGCTGCCAGCTTGTTGTCAATTGATTCCGCCAGTTGCATGTACATCTGGACGGCTTCATATTCCGCAGATACCATAAACCTGATCGCTCTGATCAACTCCTGCTCTGTCAGCTTACGGTCCTTAGTCAGGCCGGAAAATGGATTGCCAAAATCAGGCATTTTATCCCTCCTCTGCTGCTATACCCAGGTTATTTGCTTTCTTTTTTAAAACATAAGAACCAATCCAGACAGTATCTGCCTTCGCCCGGATTCAGCGCCCTCTCCTTGGCGCCGCCGAAGGTAGCCGGCGCCGGCACAATAACATCATCTCCCGGCCGCCAGTCCGCCGGTGTTGCCACGCCGTCTTTATCAGCTTTCTGAAGAGCAAGGATAATCCGTTTGATCTCATCAAAATTCCTGCCCAATGTCAGCGGGTAGTATAGAATGCACCTGATTTTACCCAGGGGATCAACCACAAACACGGCCCTCACTGCCTGCGTTGTGGACTGCCCGGGCTGAATCATACCAAACTTATTGGCTACCTCCATTGTAATATCTTCGATGAGCGGGAAGGTTACCTCCAGGTTTTTCATACCTTTGTACTCAAGATCCTTAATCTTTCTCAGCCAGGCGATATGTGAAAAAACAGAATCAACCGAAAGGCCAAGTAATTCTGTGTTCAAAGCCTTGAATTCCTCCAACATCGAGGTGAAGGTCATAAACTCGGTAGTACACACAGGTGTAAAGTCCGCTGGGTGTGAGAATAAGATTACCCATTTACCTTTGTAGTCCGCAGGAAAATTGACCACCCCCTGTGTGGTCTTAGCCTTGAATACCGGGGCTTCCTCACCAATCAACGGCATTTTGTTCACGCTGACTTCTTCCATAAATTATTACCTCCTAATATAATTATATTCATAACACTGTTATAAGTGTTATCTCCCATGTTAAACAGATCAGTACCTGTACACTGCCGCCAGGAGCACATTTTCAGGCATGTCTTCATGTTTTACAGCATATACCACACCGCCGTTCAATATCGTATGCACCGCTGCCAGGTCGAGCAGGTCACCGTTTCCATGCTCTGCCTTCGGCTTGAGTTCAACNNACATTGGTATCGGGGTCAAAAGCGCCCCATAAATGAAGCTCATTGTTAACAAATAAAACATCAACCCGGCCGTAATAGGCTGCCGGCACTATCTCTTTAACACCGTTGGATGTCAGCCCTGTTCCTGCAGCCTGCTTATACTGGTCAACCGCTTCCTGCCTGGCTTTTAAAGAATAAGGTTCGAGTACTGCCACGGCCCGCTCGTACAATTCCTCCGCCTCCATCCTGTCAGGGCTGCCTTCAATTCCTTCCTGAAGGAGGTAAGGATAATTATTAACCTCTTTGTATATTGATAAAAGGTAGCCTACTCCTGCCAGCAGCAGCGGCGCCTGCTTGTCCCGGAGCACGTCTTTCAGCCCCCGGTCAATCTGCTGGAAATAACGCAAAATATTCACTTTGGCGTCATCGCCTGGAGCATTGCCGTGAAATAACAACTTCCCCTGTGAGCCGCTGTGCGCCTGGCGCTCCGATTCCACGTCATCATATTTCATGGCCTCAGCAAGGCTTTTGGGTATATCTTCAATTTCCAAATCAATCTCACTGATTTTTCGATTTACACCCTCAAAGAGCCTGACCCTGTTTTGGCTGAGAGCCAGGATATAAAAACGCTCGGCGGTCGCCGGCAGGCGGAGTAAAGGCTTGACATTAAAGCGGTCTGACACGACCAGGAGCTCTTCAAAATCAAACGGCAGGCGGTAGTAGCGGTAAGTTTTCGGTGACAAGAAAAGGGCAATGCCGTTGCTCTGCCGCCAGAAAGGTCCGTCCTGCAGGAGTTTTTGGGCGGGTTCAAGCAGTTCCTTTGCCTCCGGGGGTCGCAGTCCGGATGCCACGAGGCGCTCCTCGGCCTCCCTGAGCATGTTTTTAAAGCGGATCGGGTTTTGCTGGGACTGCACGCCGCCCCTGAGAGTAGGCATGAAAATTGAAACACACGGACCTTCGGTTTTTCCCATCAAGGTCTTTAGCTCGTTTCTGGTAAATACATTCATAATGCTGCTCCTCTCGCTGCTATGATTTCAAGAAATTATATAAACCTGCGCGGATCAGTCTCAATATCGACAATAACAGGCTGATCACTGGCCAGCGCCTGATCCACTGCCGCCGGCAGTTCCCCGGCTTTGTTGACTTTGATGCCGATACCGCCGCATTCGCGGGCGTACGCGGCGAAGTCACAGTTGTACAGGTCAGTCTGCCAGTTCGGATAGCCCTCCACCTTTTGTTCCTGCATAATCATGCCTAAATGCCTGTTGTTAAAAAGGAATATTTTGATCGGCAGCTTGTTTTTGACCGCAGTCAGGAAGTCGGCCATCACCATGGAAAAGCCGCCGTCACCGGTTATGCACACCACCTGGCGATCCGGGTAGGCAAGTTTTGCCGCTAAGGCGCCCGGCAGTCCCGCACCCATCGAAGCCAGGTAACCGGACATGACCATCTTCTGGGTTTTCTTCATAAAGAAATTCCTGCCGAACCACCAGCCGTTTTCGCCGATATCAAGGGAGATCACGCAGTCCTCAGGCAGCTTATCATTCAAAACCTTGATAATATACTGTGGCCGCACCGGGCTTTTTGCCGGATCGGCTTCTTTTTCCAGCTGCTTAAGCCAGTCCCGCTTTAATTTTCTTATCTCTGCCATGTAACTGCTGTTTTTCTTTGTTTTGACCGCTTCTTTGAGCTTGGGGATTAATTCGGAACTGTTGCCCCACAGGCCAACCTCCACCGGATAATTTTTGGCGATCATCATCGGGTCAATGTCGATTTGCACTGTTTTCTTTTCCGGAATTTTGGTCATATCAGAATAAGACGCGCCGATAACAATCAGCAGGTCTGCTTTCCGCACAAGCTCCGCAGCGGCAGTGGAAGCTATAGTGCCGTGGCTGCCAACATACAGCCCGTTATCTTCGTCAATGACTCCTTTGCCCCTGAAAGTGGTAACGACCGGAGTCGATATTTTAGCAGCCAGCTTCAAGAGTTCCTCACCCTGGCCCAGCGCCCCGAAGCCGGAAATGATCACAGGCCTTTCAGCCATATCAACAGCAAGAGCAGCCTGCTTAATCAGGTAATCAGATGATGAAATGGCGCGGTTGGGGATCCTGCCTTCAAAAGGAATAATCTCCGCTTCATATGGCAGTTTCTGAACATCGTTGGGAATGCTGATATGGGAGACACCCCTTTCCACCAGGGCGTGTTTGATCGCGAGGGTCACCAGGGTGGTTGTCTGGTCTTCCGTCATCAGTATTTTATTAAACACTGATATGGGCTCAAAAAAGGAGTGCTGGTCTATCTCCTGGAAAGATCCGGGCCCCATCATCTGTCTTTTAACAAGCCCTGTTAAAGCCAGAACGGGAGCGTGATCAAGTTTGGCGTCATAAAGTCCGGTGGCCAGGTTGGTGGCGCCAGGGCCAGCTACTGCGAGGCAGGCCCCGATATGGCCGGTCAGCTTGGCATAAGCCGAAGCCATAAAAGCTGCAGTCTGCTCATGTCTCACCTGGATAAATTCTATGTCCCGGTTCTTCCTTAAGGCTTCCACGACACCCAGCGCAGATGTGCCCGGCAGGCCGAAAACATATTTCACACCGCACTCCACCATCTGTTCTGCCATGATATCGGCAACTGTCTTATCCCACTTTGGTTTTTCTGCTGCCGCCCCGGTTAATGTGACAAACATTTCTTTGGCTGCATTGCAGACCGGGCATCGCCACTCTTCTGCTAAGGCACTGAAGTTCTTCCCTTCTTTTGCTTCATCATATACATAATTGCAGACTGTGCATCGATATTTTGCCATACGCTTTAACCGCCCTTCTATTTTTTATTACACAAGCTTTCTTAATCATAAGATGAAATGATTAAGTCCAGATAAAAAAATAATTAATAATTTATTAACATGACTATTAATTATTGAAAATAAATAAACGGGGACGACCTCAGCTTTGCCCATTAAGCAAGCTGAGAACCGACCCCGTATCGTGCGGTGAAAAATGACCCATGTAATGTCAAGGTAATGAAATTTTTTCTATAACCGCGTTGCCAAACCGGTCTATTTTTATCAGGGCATCGAAACTCCTGATTTGTCCGAGCATTACACCCTGGCCTTCTTCGACATAATAGCTCTCGATACCGTAAGTCACATGGTACTCATCTTTAAATTCATTGTAGTAATCTACCCTGCCCTTGATCAAGATCTGATCGCCATACAGGACGGGTTTGTCTAAATATATACCAGCTTCTTCCCAGTATTTCTCTCCCTTTTCGATGACCACATAGACCTCCTGCTGCTGAAAGTTTTCCAGGCCTAAATTCTCACCTTTAATCCATGTTATATCGTATTCCAGCATGACATATTCACCCCTGAACATGTCCCACGGATCTACCGGCACAGCTTTCAGCAACGCCGGGGCGCCTGTGGCCAGGGTATAGTATTTGAAGCCGATCATGCTGAACAGGAATACAAGCTGCAAGGCGACAATCAGCCCGATTTTACAGCTCCTCTTCATTTGAAACCACCCCTTCCTGCTGCCAGGCGACAAGTGCTTTTCTTCTCTGGCGCTCCATCAAGGCGCCACTTACAACCAGCACGATACCACCGGCGATAAAAAAAAGTGACTTGGGCAGGGTTTTCCAGAAAAAGTTAAAGTACTCTATGATGATGTACAGGTTAAAAGCAACCATCCCCAGGATGAAGAACAGGCTGCTCTGGGACTGGTAGGCAGAGATAATGAGCAAAAGAGCCCAGACAAACATGAACAGGTTAAGAATAATCATTAAAGTTAACCCGTTAAACGGCGCCAGCAGCATGATAAAAACGAGAGCGTCAACAGCCAGCCAGGGATAATTCTCCCTGATAACCTCCTTAATATCAGCGCCGCGCCTGCTGAGCGCGCAAGCCCCTAAAACCGCCACGGCAAGGTAAAGCAGCCAAAACAGGACAAAACCCGCGCCGCTGTGGCGCAGCTTAATGAAATCATAGGCAAAAAATTCAAGAGACATAATAAACAAGGATACCCCGGTCAGCGTAACGCCTGAAAATTTGTAGATGAGAGGGAAGTTTTTGACTGTAGCATTGACGGGGTGCTTGGACATGTAAACATACGAGGATCCAATCAGCAGCAGGACAAACGGGATTAAAGAAGCAGCGGCGTCAAACCTGTAATTGTCCGTTAAGACCAGGTAAATTTCTGTATTGATAAATATGGCCACGCTGATCAGACTAAAGACCAGCGCGAAAGAAGAGCGCAAAGCGTAGGTCAGATAAAACACCCCGCCAAACAGCATCATGGCAATGAATATTATCCACAGGGAGGAAGACTGTTCCGCCAACACCCACATCGCCAGCAGCATGGCACTCAGTCCCAAAGGCAGTTCCTCTCTGAGGATGAATGCCACCGGCAGGACACCAAGCATCCAGAAAAGGACACCGTTGGGGAAATGAGTGTTGATATGGAAAACCTGAGCGATCAGCCAGATGCCGGAGCCAAACATAATGCAGCCCAGCAGCGTTAAGGTCTGGCTCAGCCTGGGGTAGTTTTCGCTGGTCAGCTGGGCGGCCATGTGGAATAGGATGAGGGGAATAATCACAAGACCGATTTTGCTCCACTTTGGCAGATACTGCCAGTTTGCAGCAAAGAAAAGGATGATACCTGTACCCAGCAGTATAGCCCCCAGCAGCAGCAAAACAGTGATCAGCCTGCTTTTGGTCTCGGCAGGATATGACCCGATAATCTGGTCAGCCTGATCATCAGTGATGATCCCGCCGCCGACCCACTTTTTTGTTTCCTTGATCAACCAGGACAGCCTGGACATCTTCTCACCTCTCACACGCCGAATTGCAAAAAAGCAGGCCATAACAGACCTGCCCGCTACCTGCTGATAATCCTTATTTCCTTCCTGGCTACCTGGCCGGGTGGAACTGCCGGGTAGCCGAGGATAACCGGAGCTACCAGCTCGTATCCTTCCGGAACATTTAATTCCTTCATGCAGGCCGGGGCGCCGCAATATCCCCTGGCAAAACCGATCCAACAGCTGCCGATACCCCTGTCCCAGGCGGCCAGCATCAGGTTTAAGGCAGCCATACTGCAGTCATTTGTATAGGTAAAAGCATTTTTACTGCCAAAAATTAATACCAGCATTGGAGCACCATAAAAAATATTGAAATCAGGATTGGACAGCAGGGAGCGGTAATTTTTCAATGCCGGCGCGTCTTCCATCTGGGCTAGTATGAAAGCCCGTGACCGGTCTGACAGGTCCTTCAAATAATCATTTCCTTTAACCAGGACAAACAGCCACGGCTGGGTGTTCATCCCGCTGGGCGCCCAGGCTGCCAATTCAAGCAGTTCCTTAATTGTCTGTTCGGGGATGGGATCGCTTTTATATTTACGCACGCTCCGGCGAGACCGGATTGCATCAGACAGTTCCATAAAATGCAACTCCTTTCTATTATTGGGGACATATCCTGGTTT
>DHGV01000090.1 GCA_002402945.1 Pelotomaculum sp. UBA4789 | reverse complement strand
CTATCAAAACCAGGCGTCTCCGGCCTGCCGACCCCGATTCTGAGCCTGGGGAAAAGATCAGTCCCCAGCGCCAGGATAATAGATTCCATTCCTTTATGTCCGCCGGAGCTGCCTTCCGGGCGGATGCGCAGTTTACCCGGGGGCAGGTCCATATCGTCAAATATAACTATAAGGTCAGCGGGGCCTAATTTATACCAGTTCAAAAGGGCGGCAACGGCCTCCCCGCTTAAATTCATATAGGTCTGGGGCTTTGCCAGCAGTACCTTTTCAGATCTTATCTGCCCCTGGCCCAACAGGGCATTAAACTTTTTCTTTTCCACTGCCAGGCCCAGTTTGTGAGCCAGGCGGTCAACCACCATGAAGCCGATGTTGTGCCTGGTCGCAGCATATTCCCTGCCCGGATTGCCCAGGCCCACAATCAATTTCACAAGATTCACCCCCAGACTAATCTCCACCTATTGTACCCCAGCACGGCTGCGGATGGAAGGAGCTTTTTATCTGATAAATATCCCCGATCTATAAAACCCGTTACAAAAAGCAACGGGTTTTAATGTTTTACCTGTTTTTTGGCTTAAACATTAATCGAACAGCTTGCTCACTGACAAGTCTTCGTGGATGCGGATAATTGCTTCCCCAAGGAGCGGCGCCACGGAAAGAACCTTTATTTTCTCTATCATCTTATCTTGAGGAACCGGAATAGTATTGGTTAAGATCACTTCTTTGATCGGGGCCTCCTCCAGGCGCTGAATGGCAGGACCGGAAAGGACAGCATGGGTGCAGCATACGTATATTTCNNAGGGCTGCAGCTCCCTTGGTAATAGTCCCTGCAGTGTCGATAATGTCATCTACAATTACAACGGTCTTGCCGTATATGCCGCCGATCAGGCCGGCCACTTCAGCCACGTTTGGTTCAGGCCGCCGCTTGTCTATAATCGCAATCGTCGCCCCGATCCGTTCAGCCAGGTCCCTGGCCCTGGTAACCCCTCCCAGGTCGGGTGATACAACCACAACATCCTTTAGTTTTCTCTGCAAGATATACTCGGCAAGGATCGGGACTCCGGGCAGGTGGTCAACCGGGATGTCAAAAAAGCCCTGGATCTGCCCTGCATGAAGATCCATGCAGAGTACTCTTCTTGCGCCGGCGGCAGTAACCAGGTTGGCAACCAGCTTGGCGGTAATGGGATCTCTTGCCCTGGTTTTTCGATCCTGGCGGGCATAGCCGTAATAAGGCATAACAGCGGTGATCCGCCTGGCTGAGGCGCGCCGCACAGCGTCAATCAAGATCAGGAGTTCCATGATATTTTCATTAATCGGTGTGCAGGTGGGCTGTACAATATAGACATCCGCACCCCTGACACTCTCATTGATCGTCACCTGGATCTCTCCGTCACTAAAATGGGTGACTTTCCCCTCTCCTACTGACACTCCAAGGTACCTAGCTATCTCTTCAGCCAGTTCAGGGTTGGCATTACCTGAAAAGATCCTCAGCCTGTTGCGCGATGACATCTGTGTTAACCTCCAAACTTTCAACGGAATTGTTTATACTTTTAATATTGGTTAATTTAATCCTTTTTATTTTTACACCGGCGGCGCCAGTCCGGTATGACCTTCTGTTTTGATCTTTCCACAGCCAGCGCTCCCGCGGGAACATCCCTGGTTATTGTAGAGCCGGCTCCGGTAACCGCTCCGGCTCCTATTTCCAGCGGAGCTACCAGGTTGGTGTTGCTCCCGATAAACACATCGTCATCAATCCTGGTGGGCCACTTGTAGCGGCCGTCATAATTGCAGGTAATCGTCCCTGCCCCGATATTCACGTTTTTACCAATAGCAGCGTCCCCCACATAGCTTAAATGGGGCACCTTGCTGCCGTCCCCGATAACTGATTTTTTAACCTCGGAAAAATTGCCTACCCGGACTCCCCGCCCTAGAACATTTCCTGGCCGCAAATGGGAAAAAGGCCCGATGGAACAGCCCTCTTCCATGCTTGTTTCAATGACTACAGAATTTTGAATGGACACGCCATCGCCAACGACCGCATTAATCAGACGTGAGCCGGGCCCAATAATACAGTCCTCTCCCACTACTGTATCCCCTTCGATAATAGTAAAGGGGTGAATTACTGTATCGCGCCCCACCTTCGCCCTGCGGTCGATAAAAGTAGAAGGCGGGTCAACCACAGTTACACCTGACAGCATCAGATCTTTCAATATCCGCCCGCGCATATAACGTTCAACTTCAGCCATCTGGACGCGGTCGTTAATACCGGTTATCTCCACGGGATTTTCTATGGTTACAGCGCCCACCTGCCGGCCTTCGCCTACATATCTCTCAATAATATCTGTCAGGTAATACTCGCCCTGGGCATTATTGGGGGTGAGCTGGTTTAAAGCTTTGAAGAGACCGTCCGCTTCAAAACAATAGACGCCTGTGTTCACCTCCCGGATCTGCTTTTCTTCGGGAGTGGCGTCTTTTTGTTCTATGATCTTAACAACGTTACCCTGGTTATCCCTGACAATCCTGCCGTATCCGGCTGGATTCTCCATCTCCGCTGTAAGGACCGTTGCCATCGATCCTGCGTTCCGATGGCTGTTTATAAGCCCTGATATGGTACTGGCTTCTATTAATGGTGTGTCGCCGCACAGCACAATCAGCTGCCCCTTGAAATCACTCAAAAAAGGACCGGCCTGCATTAACGCGTGTGCCGTTCCCAACTGTTCTGCCTGGTGAGCGACCTGCGCCCGGCCCTCAACCTCCCGGGCCACCCAATCAGCGCCGTATCCAACTACAACAATTATTTTTTTCACACCTGCGCCGTCAGCAGCATCTATGACATAAGACAGCATCGTGCTGCCGCAGATATTATGCAGGACCTTTGGTGTTTTCGATTTCATTCTTGTGCCTTTACCGGCCGCAAGAATAACTGTCGCCAGATTCATCCGGCGACCCCCCCTTGCTCATATAATAATTTTATTCAGAATTGGATCTAGTCTGCCAATATGATAAATTTATTCAACAAATAATTTTCATTTCCTTTAATTTCTGAAACAAAAAGAGAGCTCGCGCCCTCTTTTAAAACTCTTTAAAATTATTGGCTTCTCTATATGCTTCCAGTACAGCGCTTTGGACAACTTCGCGGGCTGAAGAGGTAATCGGGTGTGCGATGTCGCGGAACTCCCCATCCGGAGTCTTCCTGCTTGGCATGGCTACAAACAAACCATTCTGACCCTCAACAACTTTGACATCATGAATAACAAAGGAATCATCAAAAGTTACCGAAACAATAGCTTTCATCTTTCCGTCATTTAAAACCTTCCGCACCCTTACGTCAGTAACTTGTATGAAAACTCACCACCTTCCACGCTGTCAGCATCCTATTTTTTGTTACTTTCTGCAGTAGTTGCCATATTCCTTCTTAATTTCCAAAACACGAGAAAATATTTCTTTTATTATAAAATCTATTCGGCATTAGTTACAAAAATATTAAAACCGGTTTAAAGACATACCGGTTTAGTTTATTAAGCATATAAATTTAGTTAATTATATTTTAGCCAATTGTCTTCAGCGCCAGTTCATAATCACCAGGTTTATCCACGTCCACTCCTACTTCAGGGTGCTGCGAAATAACCACAACCCCCTTAATTCCACCCAGCAGCCGGGAGACCTTTTCTTCGGCCTCTTTCAGAGTAAGGCTGCGCAGCAGGAATTTTATGACGAATTTCAGGCCCAGCAAACGGCAAAGGCCGATGGGGCTTTTGCGCAGGTTAATAATTTTTTGTCCGTTTTCAACACATTTATTAAAGACGGCTGGATTGAACAAAAAAAGGTTGCCGCCGGTAAACACTCCTTCCCTGGCTCTTACATAGGTCCGTCTCGTGTCCGGGAATTTGCTCTCAACAACATTTTTCCCGATAATGGGATAGTAAAGATCGCCCGACATATCCCCGCACAGTTCGAGAAAATCATCAACCGCCTGAGGTGTAAGCAGCGGGATATCCGATGTGACCAGCAGCACTCTTTTCTCACCTGGCAGAAGGTTAAGTCCAGCCTGGATATTTCCCAGCAAGCTGCCGCAGGACTCCACTACGGAAGTCCTGCTGTCAAAATCAAGCTGGGAAAGCTCGGCAGCGGGCCCCACGACCAGAATCCTATTAATACCCTGCGCTTTCAACAGCGCATCCACCACATGTTCAACCATCGTTTTTTTACCGATCGGGATTAACGCCTCGTGAAGGGCCAGGCTGCATTCTTTTAAAGGGCCGTTGTTGGTGCTGCCGGCCAGGACAACGGCATCTACCATTAAGCTTCTTCCTCTCTTATGGCATTTAACAGGTTTTGTTCAGCGTTCTCCATATGTTCGCTGGCAAGATCATCGGCTAACTCCGCATTGCGGTCAGATATGGCTTCAACTATCTTCTTGTGCTCGTCCACCGCTATTTTAAGCCGCCCCGGCACAGATAAGGACGTCAGCCTGAAGCGGTTGATTTGTTCCTGCAGATGGGTAATAATCTGAGTCAGGCGCTGGTTACGGGAGGCCTTGTAAATGATCTCATGAAAAGCAGCGTCTCCCTTGAAGACTGTCAAGATATCTTCCTCACCGCTTATTTGCAGGATGGCCATCTCCAGCTCTTCCATTTCTTCCTCGGTAATTCTTTCGGCAGCCAGTCCCGCGGCCAGTCCCTCCAAGGCTGACCTGACTTCAAAAACATCCGCGATGTCTTTAACTGAAACACCGGCCACATATGCTCCCTTGCGGGGAACCATCACCACAAACCCTTCCAGTTCAAGCTTGCGGATCGCCTCCCGCACCGGGGTGCGGCTTACACCCATTTCTTCAGCCAGTTGAATTTCCATTAAGCGTTCTCCTGGTTTAAGCCTGCCCAGGATAATCGCCTCCCGGAGGGACTCGAAAACCATTTCCCTTAGAGGTTTGTAATTATCCAGCTTGATCGGAACCAGCCTTGGTTGGTCCATATTTGTCCCCCCCACCTTTATGATAAACAAAAACTATGATTTATTTTAACTCCCCGGGATGATTCCTGCAAGAGTCAACCCTTTAGTGGTCATTTGTTGTGGTTGCCAACACCAGTTCATTGTTCCTATTATAACGGCCGGCCATCGCCCTGGCTGATTCCATATCTTCAGCCAGCCCGAACACAGTAGGGCCGCTGCCGGACATAAGCACCCCCAACGCGCCTGCGCTAAGCAGCTTGGTTTTAATTTCTTCGATTTCCGGGTGCAGTCTGATCGTAACCGATTCAAGGGCATTTGCCAGGTTTGCCGCTATCCCTCTGATATCGCTGTTCCTGATGGCGTCTATCATAGCCCGGTTGTCCGGCCTTCTTACTGCGGGCCCCGGTGCATAGGCCCGGTAAACTGACGCTGTGGAAACGCTGAAATGCGGTTTTACCAGGACCAGGCCGAGGCGGGGACAGGCTGGCAGCTGCGACAGCTGTTCCCCTTTGCCCCGGGCCAGGGCCGTACCGCCCATCAGGCAAAAAGGCACATCGGATCCCAGCTGTTCACCAAGTGACATCAGCTCTGAAAGAGAAAATCCGGTCTCCCATAATACATTTAAGGCTCTCAGCGCAGTTGCGGCGTCAGCCGAACCTCCGCCCAGGCCGGCAGCAACCGGGATCGCTTTTACCAGCCGAATTTGCACCCCTGTCTTAATCTTTCCGTGCCGGCGGATGAGTTCAGCGGCCCGGCAGACAAGGTTATCCGGTCCCGGTGATAGGTCACTGCCTTCAACAGTGAGAGAGATATCCCTGTTCGCCGGGCAGAACTCAAGGTCATCGTGCAGTTCAATGGACTGCATCACCATTTCTACTTCGTGGTACCCATCCGGCCGCTGACCAAGGACATCCAGGGTCAGATTGATTTTCGCCCTGGCAACAGCAGTAACCACCATGAGCGGCACCCCATCTCTTCCAATAATTAGTTTGCTGTCCGGACAAAAAATCCTCTTTTATAATGTTGCTGAGGTAATAAACATTGACTATAAACAAAAAAAGAGGGTTTTGCCCCTCCTTTGAGCTCATAATGAGCATCTTGCAGTCTTTATTACCCGATCCATAGCGGCCAGGTTCTCCCCGGTGAAGCTGTAATCCACTCCATAATAAATCGGCTTAAAGAGCTTAACCTTTACTTGGTATGTTTGTCCGCAACAGTGGAAGCGCCGTAAGCCTCCGGCTTTATTTTGGCCCTGAAGCCGCTGCCGGTGACCATCCCGACTACTTCACGGATCAGATCTTTGGTTTCGCCATGTACACTGACATCAATATGAATTTCCACGCTTAAATCATCCGGATCATTAAATCCGAAATCTGCGAAATACTTATGTACCAAACCGCCTACTTCCAGGCTCAGCGCTGTCTCGTAAAAAATTTTTTGCCGCAGGCTTTTAATCTTGCGCTGTGTCTTTTTATGGTAGAAATAGCGCGCCCCTTTACCCAGACGGTGGACAATCACCGCTGTGACAAAACAGGTTTCGTTTTTAACCATGGAATCGGAACCGATAATAATCTTGTAAGCTGAGGTGGGGAGATCCTGGATATATTTAATAATATCTGACATCATTTCTGAAAAGTGCATCTTTCCCTTTGTGGGGCTTACAAAATACATTTTCCCCGCTTCCTTTCGCTTTACAAAGGCGGTTATTAAACTCCCCGGATGAGGCAATAATTCTCAGGCATTTGCCTTCAGAATGCTCTCTGTCAGAGCGGCAAACTCCGCCAAGCTTAATGTTTCACCACGCCGGCCGGGATCGATGCCGGAATTCCTGAGGGCATCCAGGCAAGTCTCCCTGTCAAGGTCAAGGCTGGATCCGGTGAGGGCGTTTAAAATGGTCTTTCGCCTCTTGCCGAAAGCGGCCCTGATAATTTTAAAAAACGCAGTTTCATCACTTACAAACACAGCCGGTTCAGCTCTTACCGACAGCCGGACCACCGCCGAATCGACCCCGGGTTTGGGGTAGAAAACCGTCCTGGGCACCCGGAATAATATTTCCGGTTCGGTAAAATACTGTACAGCCAGGCTCAGGGCTCCGTATGCCTTACGCCCTGGTAAAGCGGCCAGGCGTTCAGCCACCTCTGCCTGGATCATGATCACCATCACGGATATGTTAAAACGCCCCATCAGCAGGTGCATTATAATTGGGCTGGTGATATAGTATGGCAGGTTGGCCATTAATTTGTATTTCTTAGCGTTTTCCCCGTACATTCCACCGGTCCGCTCCCCGACCAGCAGGTCAAAATCTGTTTTAAGCGCGTCACCTTGTACTATTTCTGCGTTCTGTACTCCCTCAAGCGCCTCCGCTAAGGCTGCAATCAGCCCACGGTCTATCTCAACAGCTATTACTTTTTCGGCGGCAAGGGCTATCTGTACAGTTAAAGCACCCAAACCCGGTCCGATTTCCACCACCAAATCCGTATCTTTCAGCTCTGCCGCAGCTATTATTTTTTCGATGATATTTTTGTCAGTCAGGAAATTTTGCCCCATACTCTTGCGGCAGGAGATGCCATATCTCTGCATTATGCTGCGTATTGCAGATGGTGATGTTGTTTGAATCAATACCAGTCCTCCTGATAGTTTTTGATAACATTCCTTTGAAATTCGACAGTTTCATATAGGTTTCCTTTTTTTCAAATGTTCGCGTTTTTCGCAAAAAAAAGAGGCCTTCTCAGGCCCCGTTGGCTCAATCAATTATATATACCCGAACATCCCTCACGCCCCAGCTAAGCGCCTCATCATACGTTTCAAAAAAGAGGTCGATCCTGTTTCCCACAATACTGCTCCCGCGGTCCAGCGCCGTGGCATATCCATACCCCTCCACATAAAGCTCTGTCCACAGGGGAATAATGCTTGTGTCAACGGCAACCGCTCCATAGTAAGGCTCTACCCCGCTGCTTGTATTATTTCCCATGTAGGTGTATGCGGTAGAAACCATATCAACTGCTTCTGCATATCTGATATCCTCGCCGCCCCTGGATACAACCAGGCCGCTGCCCACCAGGATCACCTCATCAACTGCCGGCGTAATCGTTTTGCTCGCGACGAGCTGGCGTTCAACCTCAACGCCATCACTGTATCTAATGTTCCAGGTCTGCTGCTCGGTTCCTGCCGTACCCTCCTCGGCAATCCTGGTAACCCCCTGAGGCAGATCAACGGTATATTTCCTTTTTGTTTCAAAACCCAGGACGGCATCTTTGGTTTCAGTTTCAGTATGGATCCTTGTCACAAAGATATTCATACCCTGGGCAACTACTGTGTCACCGGCAGGCTTAACCTCGTCTTCCGGGCCGAGCTCAATGCCTTTTTGCTTAAGCAGGTCTCTTACAGCCAAGCCCTGGGTCCTGAACGGCAGAACCTCCCCGTCCATGCAAACATTGACATCAAAAGCCCTGTTCACTGTGACAACCATGCCGCTTTGCAGTGGTGTGTCCGCTGAAGGCACAACCTCATCGCTATCCAGCAATACAATCTTATTTACGTCCAAAACCCCGCCGACTGTGCCTGCAAAAGTTCTGGTCCCGATCTCTTTTCCGTCAGCTACAATTAACACTTTTTTTTGCGCCGCTGCGCTGACCGCCAGCAGGATCATCAGCCCAACTATTGTGACTGCCGCCCAAGAGCCTAAAAGGCCCCGTTTCCGGGGTTTGTCTGAGATATTATTGCTTTTGTTTCCCCGCCAATCCAACAAATTTCCCCAACTCATCAAATGCCTCCTTTTAAGACAAGTCCGGCTATAACGGAAACTTTTTACTTCTTAAACGTGTTCCGCCTATTTGCTTTTTCGATTTCCGCCCGGATATTATACCATAGTGTCAGTGCCGATTGCTGCCTAACACATTATTATTTTACTACAAGTTGGCGGTTTTGAACAGTGTTTATTTATGTCATTTTTAATAAGATATTACATTTTGCGTCTCGCTATGATTTTAATAGAATTCATAAGAAGGAAAACCTTGATGTGTGAAGAATTTTTAAATGTATCATTATTATATATTTACGATCAACTTTAAGAAAAGCATGCGGTTTTTTCAATATTTAGCGATTATACAGCCTATATTATACTATTTATAGTGTTTTGTGCTAATAGTATGGAGGGAATGGTTATATGTTTAAAGACAGGTTGTTTGTGCTCCCTGCGATTTTTTTATTGAGCGCTGCTCTCTTTTTAACAGGCTGCGGCAGCAAAGAGCCTGACAAACAAAATGAAAAAGTGATCAAAATTGGTTTTATCGGCCCCCTCACCGGTGATATGAAAACCTTCGGTGAATCTACAAGAAATGCCTTCGACCTGGCGGTTGAACAGTCAGGCGGCAAAATTGGCGACTATACTATTGAAACAGTGATCATGGACGATCACAACGATGCTGCAGAGGCGGCCAACAGTGCCACCAAATTGATCGCAGAGGATAAAATCAACGCGATAGTAGGTTCCCTCAGTCACAGGACCACCTATGCTATATCCCAGGTCGCCAACGGCAACAAGATTGTGATGATCGCCGGTTCTGCAACAAACCCTGTGATCACTGTGGAGAACGGGGTGCGTAAAGATTTTGTTTTCCGCGCCTGCTACATAGATCCGCTTCAGGGTACGATCGCAGCCAAATTTGCATCAAACAACCTGAAAGCAAAGACCGCGGCAGTGCTTTACAACCGGGAGGACAGCTATTACAGCGCCGGGCTTGCTGCCGCCTTTAGAGAAGCCTTCGCCATATCGGGCGGGAAAATACTGGCTTTTGATTCATACCTGCAAAATGATGCTGATTACTCGGTGGCTCTAAACAACATTTCCAGGCTGAAACCTGATGTTTTATACCTGCCTGATCAATACCAGAAAGTCAGGCTGATTGCCAAGCAGGCCCGTGAGAAAAAAGTGAATGCCATTTTTATCGGCGGCGATGATTGGGATTCTGCGGAATATGACAGCTCCTTGGAAGGCGGTTACTTCACCAATCATTTTTCAACAGGTGATCCCCGGCCGGAGGTTAAGAAATGGGTGGATGATTACAGGTATAAATATGGACTGGATCCAGATGTGCGGGCTGCGCTCTGTTATGATGCCACCAACCTGCTGCTAAATGCCATCAAGGTTTCCAACAGCGGTGAAGCTGCTGCAATCAAGGAATCCCTTCAGGCAACCAGGGACTTTCCTGCTGTCAGCGGCACTATTTCCTTTGACCGCGACGGCAATCCAATCAAGCCGGCTGCTGTAATACAGGTGAAAGAGGGCAAGCAGGTCTATGTGACTACAATAACGCCCTGATAAAAAGCATGACCGGGTGTGTAACACACCCGGTCATTTAATATTAAAAACAGCTGTTTAATTTGTGCTTTAATAATTCCCCAGTGAAAGAATCATTTTTCTACAAGTTCTATTCCCTTACCCATAAACCATTGTTTTAGGTGTTCCAAATATTTCTCGTTTTGAAATTTATACCACAAACGCCTTTCATCTTCGTAGTCCATCAGGACTTTCCTGAATCTTGCGCTTGTTTCCAGCTCGTCTGCCAGATGTTTTTTTAGATCCTGATCCTCCATAGTTGCGATAAAATCCTTTTTAACCTTTAAGGAGAATTCCTCCTCCAGTTTTGGCAGCCTAACAAACCGTTCAGGCTGCCTGTCAAGCTTTTTCATTGTATCCTCGTGCTCTGGAAAATCCAGCGGTGAAAAGAACCTGACGTCACCCGTTTGCAGATCTATGTAATATTCGGAGTGCTGGCTGCTGTTTTCAAAAGCGTTTATAAGCCATGCTGTGGTGACGGGCACCTGGCGCATCCACCAAACCTCCTTCGTTATCCTCTCCGTTAATGTATTTAAAATTCAATACCCTTCTGGGCAGGTATCCCTTTGGTATAATGGTGTTTTATTTCTCTCATTTCGGTAACCAGATCTGCCCGCTCAATGATTTCCGGCGGGGCGTTGCGGCCGGTTAGAACAAGATGCAGGTTATCAGGTTTAAGCGCCATCAAATCAAGCGCATCACTCAGGGCAACCAGCCCGTAGTTGATGGCGTATAATATCTCATCAAGAATAATCAGATCATATTTGCCGGAGGAGATTTCCGTTTTGGCTGCCGCCAGGGCTTCTGCTGCAGCATGGCGGTGTTCTTCCAGTGACTGGTCTTCCGGGCCCTTGATGAAACCCTCGCCCATCTGGCGTATTTCAAAATCCGGCCCCATTTTCTCAGCGGCTTTTAATTCCCCGTATTTCCAGCCACCTTTGATAAACTGGAGAACAAGCACCTTCATCCCCTGCCCCCAGGCCCTGAGTCCCATGCCCAGCGCAGCGGTGGTTTTGCCTTTGCCGTTGCCTGTGTTAACCAATATCAACCCGCTCTTCTTCTGTTCAGCCATAACCTGCCTCCTTTATTTCAAACCAGCTATAGGATTATTCTTTTATTCTTTTATTCCTTTATTCAAGCAATTCGGAATAATCTCCTGCCGTTTTCTGTGCACATCTTAGCTAAATCTTCTGTTTCCATTCCCCGAACCCTGGCAACTTCTGCGGCGGTGTATATTACATACGCGGATTCATTCCTCCTGCCGCGGTAAGGCGCAGGGGTAAGATAGGGAGCGTCTGTTTCGATCAGCAGCCGGTCCTGCGGCGCCTTGGCGGCCACATCTTTAAGCTTCACGGCATTGGAAAAGGTAACGGGTCCGGCAATGGAGATATAAAAACCCATGGCCAGGCATTCGCGGGCCATTTCCCAGCTGCCCGAATAGCAATGCATGACCCCGCCGGCAGGCCCCAGTTTGTCTTTTCTCAGGATATCCATTAAATCACCGTGCGCGTCACGGTCATGTATAATAATGGGCTTTTGCAGCTTTTTGGCCAGGGCCATCTGCGCGGTGAAAACTTTTCGCTGCACTGGACGCGGGGAAAGATCCCGGTAATAATCGAGGCCCATTTCACCAATGGCAACAACCTTCGGGTGGGCGGCCATTTTTTCCAGCTCATCCATAAAACCAGGGCCGGCCTCAGCCGCATCATGAGGGTGTATGCCCACAGCAGCGTAAATCAGGTCGTAAATTTCCGCCAGTTTTAATGATTCGCGGGACGTTGCGAGGTTGAAGCCGACATTTACAATATGCGCCACCCCGGCCTGCCGGGCGCGCTGGATCATTTCGTCCCGGTCGCTGTTATAACCCGCGTCATCGAGATGGGCGTGCGTGTCAAATAAGATCATAGAAACCTTCCCTTTTTAACAAATTGACAGGATTAACGAAACTTTGAACCGATTAACAGGATTTTAGTTGAAAATATATAGTCAGTACAAACAAGTTTTAATAAAAAACAGATCTATAATATTTTATATTTAAAAATAATTTCTGATATCCTGTAAATCCTATTAATCCTGTATATCCTGTCAAATGTTTACTTCTTTTCATTAATATCAATCCGCGGGAATAACGCCGGACCTCTTTTTACAACTGTGCCGGCCGGCAGCCTGCCCCAGGTCAGGGCTTCCCAAGTGCAAAGCTCCGGCTGCGCTTCGATCCCCAGCTGGGGCCAGACCCTGGCAGGCAGCAGGGGCATAAAAGGCGCTGTCATGATTGTAATAAAACGCAGTGTTTCGGCAAGGTTATACATTACAGTGGACAGCCGCTCATTTTGGGCCGGATCCTTGGCCAGAGCCCAGGGAGCGGTTTCATCCACATACTTGTTGGCCCGCCCCACCAGCCGCCAGATAGCCGATAATGCACTGGCTGGATCCACCCTGTCCATAAACTCTTCAACAGCGGCGGGAGTTTGTTCAGCCAGCTCAATCAATCCCCGGTCCGTTCCTTCCGGGATACCGGGCGCCCGCAGCTGCCCCTGGAAATACTTTTCCGCCATAGCGATGGAGCGGCTGACCAGGTTGCCCAAGTCATTGGCCAAATCCTTGTTAATACGCTCCACCAGGGCGTCCTCACTGTAAGAACCGTCCGCTCCGAAAGTCATTTCCCGGAGCAGGTAATAGCGGATGGCATCCAGTCCGTACTTGTCAACCAGGATGCTGGGATCCACCACGTTCCCCTTGGACTTTGACATTTTGCCGCTCTCCAGCAGGATCCAGCCGTGGCCTACCACGTGTTTCGGGAGTTCTAATTCCAGGGCCATTAAGAGCATCGGCCAGATTATGCTGTGAAAGCGCACAATATCCTTGCCCATCAAATGCACGTCGGCCGGCCAGTATTTTTTAAAAAGGCTGTCGTCCGCCGTACCGTACCCCAGGGCGGAGATATAGTTGGTAAGGGCGTCCACCCACACATAAATACTATGTTTGGCGTCGAACGGAACTGGTATGCCCCAGTTAAAAGTCGTCCTCGTTACACAAAGGTCTTCCAGGCCGCTGTTAATGAAACTGACCATTTCATTGCGCCGGGAGGTGGGCTGGATAAATTCCGGGTGCTCTTCAATATGTTTCAGCAGGCGCTGTGCGTATTTGGACATTTTGAAAAAATAGCTCTCCTCCTGCAGCAGTTCCGCCGGCCGGCCGCAGTCGGGGCAGCTGCCATCTTCAAGCCTGCTTTCTACCCAGAAGGCTTCACAGGGGGTGCAATACCAGCCTTCATAGCTGGCTTTGTAGATGTCTCCCTGGTCGTAGAGCTTTTGGAAAACAGCCGATACCACGCTTTTATGGCGCTCTTCGGTGGTGCGGATAAAATCGTCGTAATCCACCTCCAGCTTGTCCCAGAGGTTTTTAATGCCCGCAACAATCACGTCTACAAATTCCTGGGGCGTTTCCCCCCTGGCTTTGGCCGCTCGCTCAATCTTCTGCCCATGCTCGTCGGCGCCCGTCAAAAAGCGTGTTTCGAACCCGGTCATTTTTTTAAAGCGGGCCATAGCGTCCGCAGCCACGGTTGTGTAAGCGTGCCCGATATGCAGGTTATCGCTGGGATAGTAAATCGGTGTTGTAATATAAAATTTGCCCCTGTTCATGCCTGACCTTCCTTCCTTAAAGTCCATAATAAAAACAAAAAAACTCTGCCCCTGTTTCTGTGAGGGGCGAAGTTTTATGCGTTCGCGGTACCACCCTTTTTACCGGGCTCTTGCGGGTCCGGCCTTATCAGGTACAGGGAAAAATCCCGATACCCAGGCCTGTTAACGGTGCTGATACCGGCGCGGCCTACTGCTGTTTCAGCCGGGCAGCTCCGGGATCATGTTCGGCCAGCTTCACCCGGCGGGCTTCCACCTGCCCCCGCTCTCTTTACGGGTCCCTCAACCGGCCTACTCTTCCCTTCATAGCCTTTAAAGCTGTAAAAATCACTATTTTGATTCTAAATTAATGCCGCTTTTTTGTCAAGTTATCGACATTTTCAGAAAAAATTTGTAGATATTTGTAGAAATTTACATAAATATCTTGACGCTTAATGGAATTATTGGTACCATTTACTTGTAAAAATTTTTATAAATTTGTCGAAATT
>DHGV01000107.1:15908-37077 GCA_002402945.1 Pelotomaculum sp. UBA4789 | reverse complement strand
TTAATTTATGATAATATAATAAATGTGATGAAAGACTTAAACTATTACCTTAAGCTGAAATATGATATAAAACTGATTGGTTGCTCCGGTTTTTGGGCAGCCGCCATTCATATCCTTCCTGGCTGCGCGGCAGAGGGCAAGACCCCGGATGAAGTTATGGCCAAACTGGAAGAAGCGAAAAAACTCTGGATCGAGGACTGCCTGAAATCAGGCCGGCCCGTACCGGAACCTTAAAAAAGACGCTCAAGGGTGTCTTTACGTGTAAAAGGCAGTGGTTTTCGTGAAAAGTGTTTTAAAAAGCGAGATATTCGAGTATGCCAAAATTATCCTCATAGCGCTCGTCATCGCCCTGCTGGTGAGAACTTACGTGGCCGAAGCAAGGATGATTCCCTCTGAGTCTATGCTTCCTACTTTGAAAATTGGCGACCGCCTCATAGTTGACAAATTTTTTTATGAAATTAATGGGATCAAGGATATTCAGAGGGGCGATATTGTAGTCTTCGATCCCCCTCCGGCGGCTAATTCAAAAAATGACATCCCTTTTATTAAAAGGGTGATCGGCCTGCCTGGCGAAACTATCGCCATAAAAAAAGGAGTTGTCTATATCAACGGTGAGCCGTTAGGAGAGTCTTATCTTGCGGAAAAACCAAAAGGTGATTTTGGACCTTTTGTAATTCCTGATGGTACTATATTCCTCATGGGTGACAACCGGAACAACAGTCTTGACAGCAGGTTCTGGGGGCCGCTGCCGCTTCAGAACATCATAGGCGTAGCAGAATTTCGTTATTATCCCCTCAATGAAATAGGGATCCTTGACTGACAGAGAAAAAAGCTGGTGCTGAGCGCGCCGGCTTTTTTGTAGTTTAAAACACAAAAGAAGGGGAATTTGAAATGACAGCATCCTTGATAAAAGATCTGCATGCGCGCACGGAAGATTTCTTAAATAAAGAAATTCAGGTGAACGGCTGGGTGAGGACGGTCAGACCTTCCAGGACATTTGGCTTCATAGAACTGAACGACGGGACATTCTTTTCCAGCCTCCAGGTCGTATATGACGAAAACCTTCCCAACTTCCAGGAAGTATCCAGGCTTGTTTCCGGTTCAGCTATAAGAGTGGCGGGCGTACTCGTGGAGTCCCCGGGAACGAAACAACCTTTTGAGCTGAAGGCGGAAAGCATAGCTGTCGAGGAACACTGCGAACCGGACTACCCCCTGCAGAAAAAAAGGCATACCTTTGAATACCTGCGCACGATCGCCCATCTGCGCCCCCGGACAAACACCTTTTCCGCCGTGTTCAGGATCAGGTCGGCAGCCGCCTATGCCATTCACAAATTCTTTCAGGAGAGAGGCTTTGTCCATGTGCATACGCCCATTGTCACCGGCAGCGACGCGGAAGGCGCCGGCCAGATGTTCCGGGTAACCACCCTGGACTTTGACAAAATACCGCGGGATGAAGCAAAGTTGGTGGACTTCAGCAGGGATTTTTTTGGCCGGGAGACGAGCCTTACTGTAAGCGGCCAGCTGGAAGCAGAAACATACTGCATGACCTTTAACAAAGTTTATACCTTTGGCCCCACTTTCCGGGCGGAAAATTCCAACACGCCTCGGCACGCAGCCGAGTTCTGGATGATCGAGCCGGAAATAGCATTTGCCGGTCTGGCGGAAGACATGGCCCTGGCGGAAGATATGCTGAAGTCCGTCATCAACTATATATTAAAACACGCGGCTGAAGAATTGCGCTTCCTGAACAGCTTTGTTGACAAAACCCTGCTCGAGCGCCTGGAAAACATAGGCGGCTCTGACTTCGGGCATATAACTTACAGCGAGGCGGTCGATATCCTGAAGGATTCCGGCCGCAAATTTGAATACCCCGTCGAATGGGGCCTTGACCTGCAGGCTGAGCACGAGCGCTACCTCGCCGAGAATCACTTCGGCAGGCCCGTTTTTGTGACGGATTACCCTAAAGATATCAAGGCCTTTTATATGAGGATGAACAATGACGGCCGGACCGTCGCGGCCATGGGCCTGCTGGTACCTGGCGTGGGCGAGATCATCGGCGGCAGCCAGAGGGAAGAGAGGCTCGACTGCCTGGAAAAAAGAATGGATCAGCTGGGGCTGAATAAAGAAGAATACTGGTGGTACCTGGACATCCGCAAGTACGGGGGCGCCCGCCACGCGGGCTTCGGCCTGGGGTTCGAAAGGCTGCTCATGTACCTTACGGGGATGTCCAATATCCGCGACGTCATATCCTTCCCGCGGACCCCAAAGAACGCAGGGTTCTAAAAACCTGGAAAGAACAGAACGCCCCTTGTGCTATCCCCTTTCCCTCCTACGGCCGGACACATATGTAACTCAGGCTGTTTGGAAAATCAGAGAACTTCTGTTCAATTTTAAAACCTGTCCGTTCCATCATCCCATCAATTATCCAGTCAAATGTGCTGTACTCGTCACGGATATGGATGATACTTTCTTCAGCCATTGCCTGGCCGGCCCTTTCACGCATGCCGTTAACCCAGCTGTTTAACTCGCTGTGGTAAAACTCAACCGGGAAAGAAAACACGATGTCGAAAAGAAACAGCTTCCCGCCCGGCTTGAGCATATTGTAGATGCGTTTAAATGCGACGGCCTTCCAAAAATCCGGCAGGTGATGAAGCGCGGCAACGGAAACAACAGTGTCCACAAGCGCCCCTTTATGCTCGTAAGTTAAAAAGCCGGCGCAGTGTGTTTCAATATTGCCGAGCCCGGCTGCCCTGGCCTTCTCAGCGCACTTGTCCAGCATGGCCTGCGAGATATCCACGGCAAAGACCTTCCGGCATGACCGGGCCTCAGTGATTGCAAAGGTACCGGTGCCGCACCCCAGGTCGATGACCGTATGCTCAGGTTTCAAATCAAGCAGCTGCACGACCGCCCGGGCATCTCTTTAAAAATCACGGGGCCGTGCCGGCTGTCATATTCAGCCGCGACTGCCGGCCTCCCGCATCTTCATTTCAGCAATTTGAGCAAGAGCATTAAACAGCTTTCTTCACCCGTCCTGAAATAATTTTGAGTGCCTTAGGTTTTTATTGAAGAAATACTTTGCCTTCATCCCCGTCAACAACTACTTTTTGGCCCTCTTTAATGACTTTCATGACACCAGGTATGTTCACCACAGCGGGGACACCAAATTCCCTGGCCACAATGGATCCGTGTGACAGATGCCCCCCGGTTTCCATGACTACCGCGCAGGCTTTTAAAAAAAGCGGTGTCCAGCCCGGGTCTGTGGATGGCGCTACCAGCACGTCACCCGGCTTCAACCTGTTTCCTTCATTCGGATGCCTGATCAGCCGGGCGATGCCGGAAGCCTTCCCTGTGGCTGCCGCTACTCCTTGCAGGCAGTCAGCGGAACTTAGGGCTGCAGGCTCTGCAAAGACCGGTTTTTTTCCTAAGATAACATCAGGGGGAGCAAGCTCTTCTTTTTCCCTTTGGCTTTCCTTTCTTGCTGCCACCAGGGTCATCAGGCCCTCGCCATCCCAATCCCCCTCCAGAATGGAAACCAAATCCGACCAGGAGCAATAGAAAATGTCACCCGGCCCCTCTATTATACCCCGCTGGGAAAAACGATTGCCCATCTCCAGGGCCATCAAGCGATAAGGTTCCAGGGCCATAACCAGAACTGACTTGGTCATTTCCCGCACCGCTGCGCCGTCCTGCGCCTCCCGGATCCCCTTTTGTATTTCAGCCAGCACATCAGGGGGTACTTTTTCTGTTACCTCCTGCCAGGCTTGGTCAAATTTCTCCTTTTGCAGGGCTTTCCATTGATCGGGATTTGCAGTTGGCATAGTGCTCCTGATAATATCCATCAGGTATGAGGGGTCTTCCTTCCAGCGGGGGTTTATGATGTCCAGCTCGTAAACCGCCCGGTGCCCGTACTGCTTGATAAATTTTCTGAATTCCTCTTTAAAAGGAGCCCTTTCCGGCAGATCTGCTTCCCAGGATCGGGCGTCAAATTTGTTGCTGGTTAAATATTGTCTGGCGTCTTGATCCTCACGGGCAAGCCGGGCCAGTTCTATCAGGCAGTAACCGTGATCAGCGCTGGTTATGCCAGATTCTCCCCCTACCATTAAGCCATTTAAAACGATCATGGTTCTGGGCCCTAAGTATCCAGCCAGTTTTTGCAACAGCAGCATGAGTGGCCAGGTGCCGGCTCCGCTTAAAAAAGTGTATTTTTCACAGTAGTTTTTTATGATTTGGCCCAGTTCATTGTATGTATCAATGAAACCGGGGTCAGGAGTCTGTGCAAATCCGGCGCCAGTTAAGGACTTGACCTGATGGGCGACTTCGGCAAAAGTACCGGCGGCGCCGGCGGCTGCCTCCATGATCAGAGAGACGCCCTTCATCGCCCGGCCTTGCCTTTCCAGGCCGATCTCACCCTGATAGGGATCGGTGTCATCTATCTCAATCTCGGGCTGGTGCCCTCCCCAAAAGGGGTTAAAATCTTTCGGCAGTACTCCGGTGGAATCATAATTAGCACACTGCAGGGCAGACAAATTGCAGTACAACCTGCCCCTGAAGTAACGTGAGAACTGAAAACCATCCGGGATACGATAGCCTGGTTTCGCAAAAGAAGTAAACTGAATGGTATCGATAACATTCTTCATAACTCGGCGATGCAGGGGACTGATGACCATAGGGACAGCATCCCGGTAGTTGCCATTGGACCATATTTTGGTTTTGTCCTTCAGGGCCTCAAAGTTATAGTAAGGCAGAGCTGTCACCGGCCGGGCCTGGAGTAATACAAAATCCTGACCGTCGAAGGCCCATTCCACATCCTGATGCTCTTCGCAGTCCCCCAGGGACTCGTAGACCCGCATCAGCAGCAGACCCAGTTTTTCGATGTTCTTATCCGGCAGCACCTGCTGCGAGGCCAGGTTTTCGAACGGTTCAAATTTGGTCCCGCCGCTGGCGCAGATCATGGTCATCCCCAGCTTGGAGCCATTCTTCTTTGAAACGAGCTGCGGCACGGCTCTATAGGCCGAGACATCGAGATAATAAGTATCCGGTTCTATGGCGCCGCTAACCACTGATTCGCCCAGCCCAAAATTGGCGTTAACCACAAACAGGTCTTCGCGGCCAGTCTGAGGATCGCAGGTGAAGCCCACTCCAGCTGCCTTGGCTTCCGCCATCTCCATAATCACCACGGCCTGGCTCACTGCTGTGTCTTTGATCTTCATTTTGCGCCGGTAGGCCACGGCCCGGGGTGACCAAAGGGAGGCGAAACACCCTTTAATAGCGGACAAAATATTGTCTGTGCCCAGGACATTAAGGTGCGACTCGTGGATACCGGCAAAAGACGCTTGGCCGGAGTCCTCGGCAGTAGCCGAAGAACGTACGGCCAGGGGCTTATCAAATATTCCGATGTTTACCAGGGACGATATTAGTTCCTGTTGGACATAAGATGATAAAGCGCCGGCCTTGATTTTTTCTCTGAGCAAAAAAAGCTTTTGCTCAGCCGCCTTCTCTCCGACGTTGCCGGTGTTTACACTTTTGCTGATTTCCTTCATGTCATCAAGCAGGTTATTCTCTTCGATAAAACTCTGATATGCCCCGGCGCCAAGGACGCCCCCGGCGGGGATCCTAAAACCGTAACGATCGAGGCGGCCCAGGTTCCAGCCCTTACCGCCGGCTCCCTCCACCCCGGCTTGAAAAGCACCGGGCCAGCTGAAAAAGAACTCGCTGCCAACCTTTTCCATGCGAAACCTCTCCCTGCAATGAATTTGCTTTTTTACTCGTTATTACTCTCCCTGTTTTTTGGCCCCGTTAAGAAAAAGATCCACATTTTCCTCAATAATTTTGTTTACCGAAAACGTGTCCGGCATTATCAGCCAGTACAATGCCATCATGCAGTGGTAAGTTTCCAGGTGGTGGGCCAGGACTAAGCTGGGCATGTCCCGCCTGATTTCTCCTGTTTCCTTGCCCCGGTCTATAATCGCCGTCAGGACGTCCTTGAAACCACTGCTCTTACTCAGATCCCGGTCTCTTATGTTTTGTGCTGAAACCCGCATTCGGTAAGTGTAATATTTTTCATAAATGTCCTTGTTTAACTCAATATGCATCCACTCCATAGATTTATGAAGCGCTGCTATTAAGCGCGACCGGGTATCCGGCAGCTGTAGTAATTGACTGATCACCTCAGGCCCCTGCTCCCTGATTATTTGTTGTACATGTTCACAGATAATATCTTCTTTGGCCGAAAAGTGGTTATAAATTGTTCCCTTGTTAATGTCAGCCTCTTCGGCTATTTGCTCTACCGTGGTTTGATCAACACCCTGTTTATTAAATAAATCCATAGCGGCCGCGATAATTCTCTTTCTGGTTTCTTCTTTTTTTCTCTCGGTTCTGCTTACTTTGTTCTGCTCCATTAATTCACCCTCTATAACTAGTTTTAATCAACCCTGTTTATTATACGAATAAGTTGAATGTTCAACCAAGTTGAGTATACTTTATTTTCTCATCTTTAACAAGAGTCGGGGTAAAATTTTTGGCGTAAAAAAACCGCGGGCTGTTAAACCGGCGGCATATTATCTTTGCATTATATTTTTAGGATTCAAACTAAGCCGGTTTCCTGCCCTCCACGATCGCCACTACTCCGCCGCACAGGTTTATAAATCCGGTTTCTATTAATCCGGCCTGGGCAAAGATGCCCGCCAGCTCTTTTTGGCGCACAAAAGCCTTTGCTGAATTATAAAAGTAATCGTAAGCCTTTTTATTGCCGGAGAAAAGCTTGCCTGCCGCCGGAATTACCTTGTTAAAAAACAGCCAGTATAATTCTCTGAAAACCGGTACTGACGGCTGGGCCATATCCAGCGATACTACCTTCCCTCCCGGCTTGACCACACGTGTCATTTCCTGTACTGTTTGCAGAATATCAGGAACATTGCGCAAGCCCCACCCCACGGTCGCGCAGTCAAATGTGCCGCTTTCAAACGGCAGGTCCATGGCGTCACCCTGGATCAACTGAATGTTGTCTTTAAACTCAAATTCCCTGATGTTCTGCCGGGCAACATCCAGCATTTTTTCAGAGAAGTCCAGGCCCGTTACACCGCCCGCCGCGCCTGCCGCCCGCGCCAGCTCCATCGTCAGCATCCCGGTGCCGCAGCAAATGTCCAAACCTGTCCCACTTTCTTTTAGTTCAGAGCGCCGGACCACCAGCCTACGCCAGGACTTATCCAAACCCAGGGTGATGAGCGTATTCATCAAGTCATAGTTCTTAGCTATGGAGTTAAACGTTTCCTGAACATACTGGGCCTTGTTCTCTTTGCTGGGTAAATTAGCCAAAAAGTTATCCTCCAAAATACTTAATTAAATAAGAAGCTATCCCACAACAAAATCTTCAGATTTAAAGTTGCTGTAATACCTGCCTTTTTGGGTTGTGAACTTCAAAACACAATAATCGGAGTCCGTTACACCTTTAGGATAATACAGTTCATCACCGTTATGCCAAATCTTTTCTTTTGTCACACTGTCCAGCAGTACTTCCATTGTCCCTTTCAACATGACACCCCTGAAAAAACGCTTATCGAAAAAATATACGCAGGCCTTTGGGTTTGCCAGGTACTGACTCACACGCATTGATGATGTGTTCGTGGTGAAATAAAAATGCTTTATCCCCTCTCTTATTCTGGGTAGCAGCATTGCTTTGGTATTGGGATATCCATCCTCATCAACAGAGCTTATAATAGAAACGCCTATATTATCTATGAGATTCCCTATTGTTTGTTCTGCATTTTTATACCTCCTGGTAAGCTCTCATTAGAATTATATTTTCTATGGCCGGCTGAAGACAACCCTGCAAAACCGTGAGCCGGTGAAATTCACCGATAAAAATGAGACAGGGAGTCCTGTCTCATTCTTGTTGTTTTCACAAAACTCCGGCTCCTTTATAAAATATCAGCCTAGAGCCCGGTCCTGATCCTTTCGATGGCCTTTTCCGTGTTAGCCCTGGTGGCAAAAGCGGTCAGCCTGAAATAACCTTCACCGTGAGCTCCGAAACCGGCGCCGGGGGCGCCTATCACATTTACTTCCCGCATCAGCTTGTCAAAGAAATCCCAGGATTTCATACTGCCAGGGGTTTTAAGCCAGATGTACGGGGCGTTTATTCCTCCGAACACTCTATAGCCGGCTTCTTCCAATCCATTCCTGATTATTCCGGCGTTTTCCATGTAATAATCGATCGTTTCCCTGACCTGTTTTTTCCCCTCGGCTGAAAAGACCGCGGCCGCCGCCGCCTGCACCGGGTAGGATACCCCATTGAACTTGGTGGTCTGTCTTCTCAGCCAAAGCGGGTTGAGGCTGTGCGCGCTGCCGCTGCTATCGTAGGCTTTGACCTCTTTGGGCACTATGGTGTAGGCGCACCTGGCGCCGGTAAAGCCGGCGGTCTTGGAAAAACTCCTGAACTCCACCGCCACCTCGCGGGCGCCCTCGATCTCGAAAATACTGTGAGGTACTCCTTCCTCGCGGATGTAGGCCTCGTAGGCGGCGTCAAACAAGATGACTGACCTGTTTTCCCTGGCGTAATCCACCCATTTCTTCAGTTCCTCCCGGGATATAGTCATGCCGGTCGGGTTATTGGGAAAGCAGAGGTAGATCATATCCGCCCTGACGCCGGGCAGAGGTGGCTTCATGCCGTTTTCCTCGGTGCAGGGCAGGTAGATTATCTTTTCAAACTGCCCCCTGGCGTTAACCATACCGGTGCGCCCGGCCATGACGTTGCTGTCGACGTAAACGGGGTAAACCGGGTCACTAACCGCCAGGATATTGTCCAGCCCGAAGATTTCCTGGAAGTTGGCCGTGTCGCTCTTGGCGCCGTCACTCACGAACACCTCGTCAACCGACAGTTCGATACCCCTGGGCTTGAAGTCGTTATCGATTATTTTTTCGATCAGGAACTCGTAACCCTGTTCCGGACCGTATCCCCTGAACGTTTCCTGGCTGCCCATCTCTTCCACGGCCTTTTTCATCGCCTCCACGACGGCCGGAGGCAGGGGCCTGGTGACATCACCGATGCCCAGCCTGATGATATCGGCATCAGGATTTTCCTTCTTAAACTGGTTCACCCTCCTGGCGATCTCTGAAAAGAGGTAACTTCCCGGCAGCTTAAGGTAATTCTCGTTAACAAACGCCATTCTGATTCTAACTCCTTCATCATATTTATCTTTTTTATTCAACCGGTACTTTGTTGATTTCTCTTTACTTATTTACATATTATAACCTTACCTCCCCGAAAACACTAGTAATTGAATGAGTGAATAGCCCTGTCTCTATCTGATATTTGGTTATAAATGCTGCAATTCAATAAACAGCGCAAATTTTACACAGAATTAATGATTCTATAACAGCCGTTTAATGTTGCCATAGTAAACTTAAGTCAGCAGGACAAACTCTTCCTGATAAGGTGGGAATAAAAAAGTGCCGGTAATCATGGTTGTTGATGATGAAACCAATATTCTGGAACTGTTAGAGTATAATCTGTTAAAAGAAGGCTACCGTTATATCGGCGTCACCAACGGCCTTGACGCTATTAGTGCTGCCAGTAAAGAAAAACCTGACCTGATCATCCTGGACATCATACTCCCCGGAATGGACGGCTGTGATGTACTCCGAACTTTGAAAACCAACCAGAAGACGGCTTCGATCCCCGTGATTATACTCAGCGCCAAAGGTGATGTGCTGGACAAGGTGCTCGGGCTGGAACTGGGTGCAGACGACTACGTTTCCAAGCCATTTTCACCGAAGGAAGTCCTGTCCAGGGTTAAAGCACACCTCAGGCGTAAACACCAACCCCCTCCCATCGATGAGGTAAAGAAAGAAATCAGTATCAAAAACCTGGTAATAATGCCGGAAAGATACCAGGCTTTCCTCGACGGGAAAAAACTCGAGCTCGCCCCGAAAGAATTTGAGCTTTTGCAACTGATGGCATTAAATCCCGGCATGGTCTTCACCAGGGATATCCTGCTGGAAAAAATTTGGGGCTACGACCGGATCAGGGAAACACGCACCGTAGACGTGCATATCCGCTACCTGCGCCAGAAAATTGAAAAAGACCCCGCAAATCCTGAATATATCGAAACCGTACGCTGTGTTGGCTACCGTATGCGCCAGTTTAAATAAGACTTGTGGCTGTAATATAAATAAACCCCTGTCAGCTGAACTGTATTTGCTGACCGGGGTTTCTCATATTGACCTTATTTTTAACCTGAGGGACGCTTTTTCATACGGTTATTTGTGAAATAATCCGGAGGCACTGCAGCTATCTGGTAACCTTAATGCTGTCATACAAGAAAGAGTCTTCAACGATAGAGTTGGTATTGGGATCGAAGCCTGTCATATAGGTGGTAAATTCAACAGTACCCTTGGACACGGTTATTGCCGTGAAGGTCGGGGTGCGGAAGAAACCAGGATCTTCACCTTCCAAATCATCGTTAGTACAGGGACCGGGATTCAGCGCTTTTCCGGTGACTTCCGAAACATAACCGGCCGGTAAAGCTGAATTTATGTCAAGGTAGCCAAAGTCGGGGGCAACCGGGTCGCCTGGCTGGATCCAGCTGTTGTCCATGATGGGTGCGTAGAACTTAAGACTGCTGCCGCAATTGCCGTCATAATAAAGGGGAGCATTGTCCGGATCTTTCGCCATATACTCCCGGTCGGATATCTGCCTGGTGATATCAGCTGCGGTACCGTCTGCCTGTACAAAACCGCGGCTTAAAACATGATCATGCCCCTGGAGCACGAAATCCACATCCAGTTCGGCAAAAATGGGCGTCCAATATTTGCGGTTATAGATGACATCGGCATCGTCCATGTGGTTGGCACCGGAATACAGGGATTTATGGAATCCGACGAATGTCCATTTACCCTTCTCCTTTGCCTGAGCAACTTCATCCTCTAAAAACTCGGTCTGGGCCAGCCGTTTGGCCTCGCTGTCCTGAGAATAAGCTGCTTCAATATTCAGGACAATCATACGCGCAGCGCCGTAGTCAAAAGCATAAGACACGGGCACGCCGTCAACTTCACTGCCCCAGGCGTAATGACTGCACATGCCTCCAACACCGTCATTTTTGGAATCATGGTTGCCCATCGCTGCCGCCAGAGGCAGTTCTGAAATCAGACTGCCGCTGAAGTCCGCATTGAACATAGTGTTGTCAGGCTGATTAAAGAATGATTCCCATTGTCCTTCATTTTGGGCCTTATCGGTTAGATCCCCGGCAATATATAAGAAGCTGGCATCTGGATACATTTCTTCCGCCATATCCAGGTTGGCCTGCCACGCCAGGGAATGAACACCACTAACCTGAGAATCGGAAAAATAGATAAAGGTGTACTGCCCGTTATTATCAGGAGCGGTTTCGAAACTGCCTGCCTCGCTCATCTCTCCGGCAGTACCAACCCGGTAACAGTATGCCGTATTAGGTTTTAAACCTGTAATGGCGGCGGAATAAAAATTTTTCGCGGTTACACCCGAAATGTTTGAACTATCGACCGTCCTGGTCTCGACCTGAGCGTCAAATTCCATCGCCCCGCTCTCCCTGGAATTTGCCGGCCAGACCATAACTACAGGATCCGTTGGCGTGGTATCTATAGTTGTCCAGTTGATATTAATGCTGGTTGTGGGTTCACTGGTCATGGCCAGGGCAATCTGGTTGGGAATTAAGGCGGAATCCTCTGCGGCCGAAACGGCACAAGGTAAACTGAGTGTGGCAATAATGACAGCGGATACCAGAAAGTTGAATAATGCTTTTTTCCCGATTTTAAACATACCTACCTCCTTGATTTTTTAATAATTTAGGCATTCAATGACTGGCGAACTTATTTCACCTCCTTGTATTCGGTCTTATGCCTCTTATTACAATCATAAGGAGACGATGTTAATTTCCGTGAGATCTTGTGTAACATTAAAGTAAAATTTTCAATAAAAGGCGAAAAAACATTTTCATTTGGCAGAAAAAAGTACACAAGGAGTCTATCACATGGCAACAACAGAATTATTAACCAGGGCTCAACGCACAACAGCCGGCTTTCTGCTAAAATGCTTCTGCCGGCTGTAATAATTTCCATATATAGTTCGGGATTTATTCAGACCTTCACTTTTTCAATATCCACCGTTAACATCTGATCTCCCGAATGGATGATGATTGTGATAAATGATCTTGTGCCGATAGGGTTTAGGAAATAACTTAAGCTATAGCGGGGCCGGCGAATTGGCTGTTGTAAAGCTCGGCGTAAAAGCCGCCCCTGGCCATGAGTTCATTATGGCTGCCCTGCTCGATAATGGCGCCCTGGTTCATCACCAGGATCAGGTCAGCATCACGGATCGTTGAGAGCCTGTGGGCGATGACAAAGCTGGTCCTGTCCTTCATCAGGGTCACCATCGCCTTCTTGATCAGCACCTCGGTCCTGGTGTCGACGTTGCTGGTGGCCTCATCAAGGATGAGTATCGCCGGGTCGGCCAGGATGGCACGGGCAATGGTCAGGAGCTGTTTCTGCCCCTGTGAGATATTGGAGGCCTCTTCGTTCAAGACGGTGTCATAGCCGTCCGGCAGAGTCTTGATGAAGTGATCGGCGTTGGCAGCTGCAGCCGCGTTGATAATCTCCTCCTCGGTTGCTCCCTCCCGGCCGTAAGCGATATTTTCCCTGATGGTGCCGTTAAAGAGCCAGGTATCCTGCAGTACCATGCCAAACAACGTGCGCAGATCCCCGCGCTTAATATCCCTGATATCCACACCGTCGACGGTGATCCGGCCACCCTGCACCTCGTAGAAACGCATGATTAAATTGACCAGGGTCGTTTTGCCTGCTCCCGTCGGCCCGACAATGGCGATAGTGCTTCCTTCCCTGACGTCTATGCTGAGGTCGTCCATCAGCGGGGCGTCTTTTTTGTAGCCGAACCTGACGTGTTCAAATCTGACCCTGCCTTGCGGGAACTCGATCACTTTGGCATCTTCCCTGTCCGGTACTTGTTCCTCCTCATTCAGGATCTCGAACACCCGCTCCGCGGAGGCAACTGTAGACTGCAGCACGTTGGTAATGTTGGCCACCTGGATGATCGGCTGGGTGAACATCCTGGTATACTGGATGAAAGCCTGGATATCGCCCAGCTCGATTTTCTTTTTTGCCACCATCAGGCCGCCGGCGACACAGATCACAACATACCCAATATTATTGACAAAGTTTAAGGCCGGGAAGATGATGCCGGACATGAACTGCGCTTTCCAGCCCACCCCGTACAGCCTCTCGTTGATCCCCCTGAACTTCTCTACGGAATCTTCCTCGTGGCCGAATACTTTTACGATTTTGTGCCCCCCGTACATTTCCTCGACATGGCCGTTCAGTTCTCCGATGCATTTCTGCTGTTCCGCAAAATACTTCTGGGAATTCTTTGCTACCACCACAGTTATCAGCATGCTGGCGGGGAGTGTTACGACTGCGATCAGTGTCATCAGGGGGCTGATGGTCAGCATCATGATCAGGATGCCGACGACAGTAATCAAAGAAGTGATCAGATGGGTCAGGCTCTGCTGCAGTGTCGTCGCTATGTTGTCCATATCATTCGTGACCCTGCTCAGGATTTCACCATAAGTACGCTGGTCGAAATATTTGAGCGGCAGGCGGTCAAGCTTATCTTTGACATCGTTACGCATCCGGTAAACAGTATTCTGGGACACGCTCGACATAATGTAGCCCATTATATAAGTGCACAGGGCGCTGATGGCATAAAGCGCCACCAGCAGGAGCAGGATCTTCCCGATGTATCCAAAATCAAAGCCCGGTATGGCCTGCCTTTTCAGCTCATTAATGACCTCCAGCGGCATCTTTTTCTCGGTCGCACTATAAAGCTGGATAAAATAAGCGTACCTGGCCAGCACTCCATCAGCCAGTTTGGTAATGGCTTTCCCCATGATCTTGGGGCCGACAATGGAGAAAACAGTACTGGCGACTGACAGAAATAATACTATCATAAAGCTGGATTTCTCCGGCTTAAGGTACTCAGATAACCTCATCAGGGTACCGCGGAAATCCTTCGCTTTTTCTGCCGGTCTCCCCATCATGGGGCCGCCGCGGCCCATAGGTCCCCTGGGGGCTGAACTGGCAGGCTTTTGGGCATTTTGTTCACTCATACTGTCATGCAATCTCCTCTTCCGACAGTTGGGAGGATACGATCTCGCGGTAAACCACGCAAGAATCCATAAGTTCCTTATGACTGCCCATTCCGACAATCTGTCCTTTGTCCAGGACGATAATCCTGTCAGCATCCATAACCGTGCCTACTCTCTGGGCAATAATGATCACAGTAGACGTGGTGGTCTCTTTTTTAAGCGCCGCCCGCAGCCTGGCGTCGGTCTTGAAGTCAAGGGCGGAAAAGCTGTCGTCCAGGATATATATGCCGGGCCGCCGGACCAGTGCGCGGGCTATGGAAAGCCTCTGTTTCTGCCCGCCGGACAGGTTTGTCCCGCCCTGGGCGATTTGAGCTTCGTATCCATCCTTCATCGCGGTAATGAATTCGCTGGCCTGGGCGACCTCCGCCGCGTGGGTGATTTCTTCGCCGGTCGCGTCAGGTTTGCCGTAACGGATGTTTTCCGAAACAGTACCGCTGAAAAGGACCGGGCTCTGCGGTACAAACCCGATTTTAGCCCTGAGCTCCTTCTGGCTCATCTGCCGCACATCCACACCGTCAACCAGGACAGCGCCGCTGTCGACATCGTAGAAACGTGGGATCAGGTTGATCATAGTGGACTTGCCCGAGCCTGTGCCGCCAATAATAGCCGTCACCTCGCCGGGTGAGGCAGTGAAAGTTATATTGCTGATGGCAGGCAGCTCGGCGCCGGGATAGCTGAAGGTTACATCCTGAAACTCCACCAAACCTTTCTGGATGCCAGGTGTGATGCTTTGCACAGGGTCGTTTATGCCGGGCTCTATATCCAGCACTTCGTTAATCCTGATGGCTGACGCCTGGGCTCTCGGCACCATGACAAACATGATCGTCACCATGATGATGGAGAACATTACCTGCATCGCGTACTGGATAAAAGCCATCATGTCTCCCACCTGCATGATGTTCTGGCTGATCCGGATACCGCCATACCAGATGATCGCGAGAGATGTCAAATTCATGATGATAATCATGGCCGGCTGGATCAGCGCCATAATTTTATTCACTCTTATAGCGTTATCGGTCAGATCGCGGTTGGCATCCTTGAACCGCCTGCTCTCGCTTTCCAGCCTGTTGAAAGCCCGGATCACCCTGATGCCGGTCAGGTTTTCGCGCAGGACCAGGTTAACCCGGTCCAGTTTGATCTGCATGGCTTTAAACAGGGGCACAATCACCTTGGCCAGGCTGCCAATCATCAGCAGCATTACAGGCAGCACCACGGCCAGGATTAAGGTAAGCTGCTGATCCTTGGAATAGGCCATGATGATGCCGCCGATGCACATGATCGGGGCATAGACCATAAAGCGCAGGCCCATTACCACCAGGGTCTGCACCTGGGTAACGTCGTTGGTGGTCCTGTTGATCAGGGAAGCGGTTCCGATCTGATCGAATTCATGCAGGGAATAACTCTCCACGCGTGAAAATACACTATCGCGGATATCCCTGCCCAAACCCACCCCGAGTATTGCGGACAGGTAGCTGCCCACGATGGAGCAAAAGCTGCTCGCCAGCGCAACGAGAAGCATGTAGGCCCCGAATTTCCAGATGTAGCCGGTGTCACCCTTCATCATGCCGTTGTTGACGACATCCGCCATCAGCGTGGGGAGAGACAGTTCCGCGATCGACTGGGCAAAAAGAAACAATAAAACCCAGAATAACTCCCAGCGATATGGCTTTAAGAATCGAAATAATTTAACCATCTATATATCAATCTCCAAGTGTAGTTAAGTTAGTTGACTGTTACCGGCATCTTGTCGTTGAGGGCACTGACATTGGTGGCTGCAACCTGCTCACCCGGGTTGAGCCCCCTGGTTATTTGGGCATCCTGATCATTTTTGAGGCCTACTTTCACAACCCGCTTCGAAACAGTGTTGTCGTTAATTACATACACATAGTCCTCCCCGCCGCCCTGCGTGACAGCTGACGCCGGGACAACAATCCCTTTGACTATAGTGCTCACGGCAGCGCGGGCTGACAGCCCAGCCGTGAGGCCGGCGCTATTGTTAATGGTTACCTCCAGGGGAAATACTTCACCTGTGCTTACTGCGATCGGCCCCAGGCTTGATATTGTCCCTTTCAGTTTGTTATCCGGGTAACTGTCAATGGTAACGTCCATTTCCTGGCCGACTGACAGCAGGGGCAGCAGTTCCTGGTTAACAGTGCTTTTTAATTTCAGCGTTGAGGTATCGACAATTGAAATCACCGCAACGCCAGTTGAGACGACCTGGCCGACATTCACATTCCGGCTGGTCAGCAGCCCGTCGATCGGGCTTCTGATGGTGGCACTGTCAATCTGCACCTGGTAATTATTTATATTGGCCAGGGCCGTGCTGATCGCAGCCTGGGCCTGGGCCTGGGCCGGACCGGAAGCATTTTCATACTGGTTTTGCGCAACATTCAGCTTGTCCGTGATATCGTCCATCTGGCTCTGCGATACGGCGCCCGATTCGTAGAGGATCTTTGTCCGGTCATAAAGTTTCCGGGCCGCATCCAGGTTTATTTTGGACAGGGACGCCTGGCTCTGTGCCGACTCCGCCGCCGCCTCCGCGGACTGCAGGCTGGCCTGGGACTGCATCAGCTGGGCGTTTAATGAATCCGTATCCAGCTGGATGAGTATGTCCCCTGCCTTAACCGCACTGCCGACGTTGAAACCCAGGCTGACCACTTTACCCGTGAATTTACTTGATATATCAACACTCTGCAGCGGTACCAGCACCCCGCTGATCTCCAGAGTAGACGCCAGTTCCCGATCAACAGCTATCGCCGCCGTTACCGCTACGGACCTGCTGTCGCTCCGGCCTGCGCAGCCGGCAGCGGTCAATAACAGTATTGCGGCCAGGAGCGCAGCCAGAATAAATTTAATACGCTTCACCATATACAAACCTTCTTTCACTGTTTAACATGGATTTTAACTGTCGCATTCATACCAATCATGAGATTCAGGTTTTCAGCGTTCGTGACGGCAATCTTCACCGGTATCAGCTGGGTGACTTTTGAAAAAGTCCCGCTGGTATTGAGTGATGGGAACGTGCTGAATGCCGACTGTGTGGCCTGGCCGATGCTCTCGACATATCCGGCAAAGGTTTTATTTGAGTAGGCGTCAATGCTGATGTCTACCTTTTGACCCTGCCTGATCCTGGTAATATCCGTCTCCTCAATGTTTGCCTTGACGTATATGTGCGAGATGTCAGCAATGGTTGCAATCTCCATGCCGGGTGAAATGACCTGGCCTTTGACCACATTTGACAGCACTATCTTGCCTTCAATCGGAGATTTGATATCCGCTTTTGAAATCATGGTATCCGCTGAGCTGGCCATTGTCTGTGGATTCATCGCGGTGCTCGTCACCACCATACTGAGATCCTGTTTGCCGAGCACCTGCCCGGACCTGACAAAGTCCCCCTCTTTGACATCCCAGTCCTTCAACTTACCGGTCACCTCCGGGGTCAGCGTAATATAATCGGCAGTGACCTGGGCGTTTTGCGTGGAGAAATAGTAAACACTCTCATAAACATAGTACGAAATTGCCGGCGCCCCGGCGACAAAAATGACTACCGACAGGATCAACAGTATTTTTTTCAGGTTTTTCATTGACTGACCACCTTCATGGTTTTTGGATTTTATTTAACCTGTTTATTTTGTCAACAATTAAACAGCGGCTCAGTTTTTTACATCGGATTCTGATAGAAGCTATTTGTAAAGCAAGGGATGTTAATAGTAATTTTGCGACAGTTTTACTTACAATATTCACTCCACGTTTTTAAGGATCTCCAGGATCCTTTTCAGCATCCGCTCCAGTTCGTCCATCTCCCCGGCGGGCAGGACACTCAGCCTTTTCATGAGTTCCTGCCTGCCTTCCTTAATTAAGCTCGCGATTGTTTTTCTGCCCCGATCAGAGATTTCCAGGTGCACAATGCGCCGGTCATTTTCATCCGCCCTTCTGACCAGGAGGCCCTGCTCGAGCAGCTTATAGACAAGGGGGGTAAGCTGCTGCTTGGATATCATCATCTCATGAGCCAGCTCCGACATCGACAGCGATCCTTTACGGCAGAGAATAGATACGGCCTGATGCTGTGCGTGGCTCAGCCTGGTGCGCGTTCTTTGTTCAAAAGTCCTAAAAAAATTGTTTTTAATGTAAGCGATAAGCAATAGCAAACTGCCGGCCACATTTTCCAGGCTGCCGATACTAACACCTCCCGTGATGTTATTTTGTAAATAATAAAAACAGTATATCCTAACAATTCCTAATAGTAAATAATTATTTACTATTAATCTGGTCTACTAATTTACGGGTGTCCGGAAGTGCGTTTCTGACATAAAAATAACACCCGCGATATTTATCACGGGTGGTGTAAATTCCATGCTTTTTTAATTTAAAGAAAAAAGGCTGTTGCTGTCACCAGTTGACAATATCTTTCCCCTTGTCATTAATATTATCATTAACATTATTTATATCCTTGTTTTTTTCAACACTGATCGTGCCATTTTGAATCAATTTGATAAACAAAGTTGCTATTGCGGGATCATATGAAGTGCCCATATTATTTCTTATCTCATTGATCGCTGCGCTGACGCTTAACGCCGCCCTGTAGGGCCTGCTGGAAGTCATCGCGTCAAATGCATCGGTGATCGCCAGGCACCTGGCCAGCAGAGGTATATTTTCACCCTTCAGGCCCCTGGGGTATCCTCTCCCGTCCCACCTCTCATGATGCCCGATTACAGCCGGGACAACATGGTTCATGGAAGGCAGGTGCTTGATAATGGTAATAGACATTTCCACGTGCTTCTTGATAATGCAGTATTCTTCACTGGTCAGCCGGCCCGTCTTCGTAAGTATGTTTTCCGGTATGCCTATCTTTCCCACATCGTGCAGCAGTGCCGCCTCCCTGACAATTTCCAGGTGCGATTTGTCCAGGCCGAGGGAATCCGCCAAAAAAGTTGCGTATTCAGCTACTCGCTGCGAATGGCCGAAAGTATAATGGTCCTTGGTGTCAATAGCTGCCGTCAGGGCATAAATGGTGGCGGCATAAGCAGGTTTGAGTGTGAACGGCTCAACGCTGTCGCCTTTTGCATTTCCGCTGACTGCGGGTTTGGGAGCATAAATCACAGTCTGGTTTTTACCGTTGCTTTTCGCAGTATAAACAGCCAGGTCTGCCCGCTGGAGCAATTCCTCGGCATTGGCGGCAGCATGGGGGTAGGTGCATACACCGATACTGGCTGTCAAAAACCGCTGCGTTACATCAGCATTTTTGAAAAAGTTCTCCTGGATCTCAAGCCTTATAGCTTCAGCCAGATCATAAGCCCTTTTAGAGTCATAAAAGGGCAGTAAAATGGTGAATTCCTCACCGCCATAACGGCAGGCTATGCCCTTTTGCCCGACAAGCCTCTTTATAATAGCCGCGACTGCCTGCAGCGCTTGATCCCCTTCCAAGTGGCCGTAAAGGTCATTATACAGTTTGAATAAATCTAAATCAAGCATCAGCAGGGACATCTCGGATGAACCGATTTTTGCTACCTGCTCAGTCAGCGCTTTGTGAAAATACCTGTGATTGTGCAATTTTGTGAGACTGTCGGTTAAGGCCTCTGCCCTGGCGCTGTTAAATAACCTGGCGTTGTCAAAGGCAACCGCGCTTGAGGAACCCAGGTAGGTGAGCAGGTCAAGGTCATCCAGCGTATAAGCGGTCCTGTTATCCTTACCGGTCAGTATCAGCATACCGATTAAATCATTCCTGCTTTTGATCGGGATGATCACTTCGATACCCAGTTCGCTGAACACCCTTTTTTCTTTTTCCCACATTGATTTGAAAAAAGGATGTGAATAAAGATCATACATTGAAAGGCTTACACCGTTGTTGATGAGCCATTTAACAATTGGATTATCAAAGGGAATAATAAAATCCGGTTTAAATATTTGAGATGATGTGCTGAACACGCAGTAATGTTCTTTTTCCTCATTTTTAATCATGAGCAGTATCTCCCTGGCGCGTATGGCGAGTTGTACGGCTTCAATCAGCTCCGCGGCCATATCATGTAAGTCCAGTTTGTTCGAGATGTTGACACTGAAGTTTTTCAGCGCCTGGCGCTGGGAATATTCAGCCTTATAAAACATTTTATCGACCATTTTGCAGGTAAGCCTGTACAGCGGCTGATAGACAACAGCTACCAGCAGGGCTGAAATGGTGATGAAGTACGGGCCAATATTCTGGTATATTTCTCCCGCTTGTCTTTCCAGATAAAAAACGGTGTAAACATAAACGCAGGTGAGGACAGTAACACACAAAGAATAAACAATACCCTTTGTCACCACTAAACGAAGTTCCAGCATGCGGTACTTGTAGATGGCAAACGTAATCAGGATGGCGTTAATGAAACATCCCATCACATCCACCGGGTACTTGCCGATTGCTGGTACCAGGTTGAAAAGCACGCCGATAAACATAATCCATACGCCGATTAAAACCAGGCCAACCTGTCCATAGGTGACATTCCCGCTGCGTATGCTGGTAATTACTTTGAACAAAATGTCACACATCAAAACAAACGTGAAAATATATATCGGGATGACACCCACACCCAGCGCATAGACCAGTTCAACCGACTGATACTGATAGCCGCTTGCCGTTGTTAACGTTTCAGTAATCACTCTGGCATCCGTAACCACGTAACCCAGCAAGTTTATTACAAGAGCGCCAATGGTCATGGTTCCCCAGGCAGCGGTATGAAGAATATTCAGGGATTTGGTAAACACGGATATGAAGTAATACAGCAGGAACGGGACAGTGACCATGCCCACGACCATACTCCTGTCCCAGAAAAGCGGACCTGGATACACCTGCATTTTCATAAACAGCGATGACGCAGTCCATACAATCAAAGCAGCTAAAACAAACATGAAGATGCTGATGAGCTTATCCTTTTTGGATATGGAGAAAAACAGCATCAACAGGATGTAGCTGGCTAACGCAATTATTGGCATGGCCCAGAAGA
>DHGV01000107.1:0-15798 GCA_002402945.1 Pelotomaculum sp. UBA4789 | reverse complement strand
CAGGTGCTTCAGATCGTTATAATCGGTGTCAACATAACGAAAATATATTGAGAGATGCTCCTTGATAATGTCTTTGGTCATGGCTTCCTTTATCCCATCGGCGCCTACTTCGACATAAAGGTGCAGGTAAGACCTGTTGTAATCAACATTTTCCTTAATCGCAAACCATTCGGGAATATCAAGTTTTGACAGCGTTAAGGCCTCATTGATCGTACCTTCTGAAATGCGGGTAAACCCGGCTAAATCAATGATCCTCGGGTCACGGTCCACGTAAGCGAAATGCGGCAGATTAATGCCGACTCGATCATTGTCCAGTGACAGGCATTTAAAAATATCACCCATTCTGTAACGGGCAAATGCCCCGCCTTTTAAACTGGAGATCACCAGCTCATATTCATTTCCCGCCAGCAGTTCATCCATGAGATAAGTCTTGGGGATGTAGGCAGGGTCATCAATATTCTTTTCCAGTTCCGACCTGGGTATAAACTCATAAAAACAGACATCGGGGAAAAAAACCAGCCCGTTCTTATCCCATGTTTCCGTAGCAATACAGGTGGGTTCGGTACCGCCGAAGATCTCCAGGGGCTTAACCCCCCAGTACTCCTTGATTTTCCTTTTCAGGCTGGCGCTGTCCGTGCCGGCGCAGATCAGCCCTTTCAGCTGCCAGATATCCTTTGGCTGGATCGGAACATGATCCCGCCTGCTTTTTAACCAGGCTTTTATCAGGCGGTAATTCATTCTGGGAGAGTTTTTGATAATATTGAAACTGCCGCCGGAACCGGCGCCGGAGACAAAAGTATCACTAATTTTAATGATTACACTGCTCAGTCCGAAAAACATGTCGATGCCCTTTTGCATACCCATTTCAAAACCTATTCTGTTTCTCTGCCCAAATTTCATTTTCACCGCCTCTTTGGTTGGCGGCATGAAATTTACCGATAGTTCACTTGATATGAGGTGGGGTACCAATCCTGTCAGATAAGGCAGTGGCGCCATACCATACAGAAAATTTTCTCCTCCCCTTAATGTAAAATGGCCTTTCTGGTTACTGGTAGCAAGAATCATACATGCGATTGTGTTGTTCTTATGATTTCTTAACATACCCTCGGTATAAGGAGCCACTTTTACTGGTTTTTTACCGCCTTCCCAAGTGGTTTCAATCCATATGACGGGTTTTGAAGGAAGCGCAGATTCCACTTTTGGCAGCAGAATATCAGCATAATCTTCATATACGGTAAGTGGTACCGCCTGCCTGTACTCGTCTATACTGGCAGGTTTTATGTTTTTCATAATGCGCCTGCCGAGCTCGCAGCCGGCATAAAGTTCAATCTGTTCCAGCATGAGACGGTTTTGGACCTCCATGTACTCGGAAACTGAAAAATCCAGAAAACCGCAGTATTCCTGCCAGATTTGATCGTATTTTTTTTGGCGGAGTTTTTGGTCTAAATTCACATAGACCTCCCTATCTCAAAGATGATAAGCAGTTTATAATACTGGCGCGGCTGGGCAACAGAAAGGGCACTTTCTTTTTATACTGCCTGTAACCGTTCAGCGTCCGTGGAAAAAGCCAGCGGTCCTGGATATAAACGTGGATGATATCCATAACCGTCCAGACTATACCTGCCCATAACATCATCATTTTGCCTGTAGCAAGCCACAGAAAAATATAAAGAAAGATAAACCAAAGCACACCGGGATGGCGGCAGAGAGCATACATGCCGGTGTCAACAACATTTTTCCCCTTGGCCGCTTCCACATATGTTTTACTGAAGGGAAGCGCGGCAAACAAGGAATAGAGCATCATGACCATTGTACCAATCGCCAGTGCTCCCAAAAGCAGTTTCAACGGGCCGGCAATGACAAAACCATCGTAATTACCCAGCATGATACCAAAAGTGGAAACGGCTAATAGCGCTATGCCCGCTGCAAAACTGAGGTTTACCGCTTTGTTAAAAATTTTAATTTGATTGAGATCGAAAATGTAGAAAAATATGAATGCCAGACATCCTGTCAGAATGAATATCATTTTCCACCATACCTGTATAGATCAATGTTAAAGAGGTAAGAGCGAATGCCTTTATTTATAATTTCATACATATTCAGTCTCTATATTATTAATCGTAATGTATTCCGGGATAGTAACTGGTATGGATAATAAAGTATACCATACTTACTGATAATGATAGTTACTCGTTATTATAGTTTTCTGTTAGACCTTTGTATAATCTTTTATTTGCATCACTCGATAACTTTCTGCAAATTTAGCATATTGCAAAATGCGATTAATTACAAGAGAAACAATATTATTCTTTAGTTAATACGTATATCTGGTGGTGTTTAAGGGGGCAGGGGAAAGTAAGTAATTATCTAATACAACAAAAAGCCGCCGGTTTTTCAACCAGCGGCTTAATTGCTCCTTATGTAGAAGCAGGGGGACGGTTCTCCTGCTTCCTTCCTTATTTCAAGAATCCCTCAAGGATAGTGTCCTCGGCATCTTTCTCGGATAGACCCAGGGTCATCAGCTTGATCAGCTGCTCACCGGCGATTTTGCCGATGGCGGCCTCGTGCACCAACTGAGAATCGGCATGCTGCGCGGAGATTTCCGGAATGGAGCGGATCTTGGCATTGTCCATAATAATCGCGTCGCACTGTACATGGGCGCGGCAGCGGTTAAGACCAATCGCCCGCGGGTAAAAAATCTGCTGCGATCTGTCCTTGGCCACCGAGCGGGAGATAACCTGTGAGGAAGAATCCAGTCCCGCCAGCTCAACTGTAATTCTCGACTCGGCAAACTGATCACTGTCAGTAAGCATCCGCTCGGTTACAAACAGGTGCGCGTTGTCATGCAGCCTGGCCTCTGTTTCGCGCAGGGTATTGTCAACACCGCTGATCTGGATCAGTTCCATCTCTGCGTAGCCGTCCTCCTCAATGACAACTATGGTCCGGGGATTGAGGATTTTCTTGCCGCTGCCCTTACCCTCACCATAGTGCTTTTCCACGTAGCGCATCCTGGCGCCCTTGCGGACAATGAAATCATGCACGCCGTCGTGCTGGGCGTTACTTTCACCCGGGTTGTGGATGCCGCAGCCGGCAATGACGGTTACATCCGCACCCTCACCAATATCAAATGTATTATAGACAAGGTCATGCAGCCCTGTAGCCGTAAGGATGACCGGGATATGCACAGTCTCCCCCTTGGTCCCCGGCTTGACGATCACATCAATCCCAGGCTTGCCAATCTTCGTCCTGATCTCGATATTGGGGGTGATGCTGCGGTCAACGCCGGCGCCGTTTTTGCGGATATTGTAAGCTCCTTTCGGAGTGCCGTGCAGATCAGCAACTATTTCCAAGATGTGCTTGTCAATATCATTCAGCATTTTCTTTCACCCTTTCGTCACAGGTTCCCCGGCAAGAGCATGCCGCGTCCTTCATGATCTGCGGCCAGATCTCATCCTTTTTACCCTTTACTTTGATGGTCCCGTCGGCAACCAGGATGATCTCGTCCGCCAGGTTGATGATCCTTTCCTGGTGTGAGATCAGGATGATTGTAGTAGCGAACTGTGCATGCAGGTTGTTAAAAGTTTCGATCAGCCTGCTGAAGCTCCACAAGTCGATGCCGGCCTCCGGTTCATCGTAGATGGCCACCTTCAGATCCCTGACCAGCAGCGTGGCGATCTCTATCCTTTTCACTTCCCCGCCGGACAGGCTGGTGTCAACCTCCCTGCTGACATAGTCCTGGGGGCAGAGCCCTACACTATATAGAAAATTGCATTCATCGCAGGTCCTGTCTTTACCGGAAGCGATTTCCAGCATTTTGCCGACCGTCATGCCCTTGAACCGCGGCGGCTGCTGAAATGCATAGCCTATGCCCAGGCGGGCCCGCTCGGTTATGCCGAGTGATGTTATATCCTGCCCGTTTAAAAGTATTTGGCCGGTAGTAGCCGGGTATATGCCCATGATAGCCTTGGCCAGGGTAGACTTGCCGCCGCCGTTCGGCCCGGTAAAGACATACAGGAGGTGATCTTCCAGCTTCAAATTGATATCGTGCAGAATTTCTACAGGACCGGTCTTGCCTTCCAGGGTTACGGATAGGCCCTTAATTTCCAACATTTGCATCACCTCAATATATTCAAACGTTATCTTTAGTGATTATAATAACAGCAAATATTTTCTAAACTATTAACTTTCTATTAATAAATATTTATATTTGCCTGAAATATAAACATTTTAGTAAGTATTTATTAACTTTTTCTTAAAACTGCTTCGCTTATAATTTTTCAATGTATAATCGGGTTAAAGGAGGTGTGTATCAATGTGTAATATCGGCATGGGCGAAAGAGTGCTCAGGGTTATTGTGGGTTTAATTGTAATATCACTTGTTTTCTGGGGGCCTGAAAGCGCCTGGGGTTGGCTGGGTCTGATACCTTTCCTGACCGGCCTGTCCGGATACTGCCCACTTTATAAAATCATGGGGATTAACAGGTGTGATAAGAAGGATACTCCGGTCAGAAAACCGAGCTGAATGTAAAAAACCAAACCACCCGGTCGGGTGGTTTTATTTTCAGACTATGCGACAGGAGACGATTCCCAGTTACACATGCCCCATTACTATTTTAATTTTTTATTTATCACCTCTGTGATCTTGTTGATAGAGAGACCGCCGTGAAATGTCGGCTCGCCGTCTATAACTGTCAACGGCAGGCGCACCCTGCTCAACATCTCTTTTATGTCCGGATAATCCTTCATCTCATCATCCTGGACATCGACGTATTTAAAATTAATTGTTTCACCAAACTTATCCGTCAGGGGTTTTTTCAGGTCATCCGCTTCTTCCTTCATCGTCTTTGTGGGACCGCAGCATGCGGTCTTGGTTGCGGTGCCTCAACCGCAGCCGCCCGCAGCAACTTGGTCTTTAGTCCCAAAAATGGCAATAGTTATTTCTTTCATTACTTCCGCCTCCTATATATTAACTTTCTATCATTAATTAATATTGAAATTTGAAATTCATCTTTTCGCGAATTTACCGCCTGAAGATACATTATCTTGATTACTCTTTACGGTTATCAATATATTTCCCCAACAGGGACTGCGCTTTAGCTTCCTCATCACTGATAAGCCTATCGTCACAAAGTTCTATGTTTAAAGCTGTCTTGAAGCCATTGACCAGCGCTGCTGAAAGCTCCTCCAGCTCCACACGGCGCCCGAGAATATCATCCAGGCAGGTTACTTTTTCCAATAAAGATTGTGCATCTGTTCTCTCGTCGCCGGCAAATATATCAGTCAGGTGTTTGTCCTGAGAGCGCAGGAGGATGGAACCGTGCTGCAACAGCACTGTGCCGAAGCGCTTCTGGGCGCTGCCGACAAATTTTTTCCCCTCCCAGGTGATGTCGCCTGGCGCAGCCACGGCAAAACACGACGCTGGCCTGTCTGCACCCAGGCTCTCCGCGCCCATCCTGGCATCCAGCCCCAATGAAGAAAATGCCGCCAGCAGGCCGCTGCAAAGGTAATGGTAGGAAGCCGTCAGGCTCTGCGGCGTATCCTGTCCAACTCTGGCTACCACGCTGTAGGTAAGGTCACCGTAATGCAGTACAGCTCTTCCTCCGGTCAAGCGCCTTACCGGCACTATACCCAGTTTCTCCAGCAAATCAAAACGTATCCCTGCCGTTTTCTGAAAGTAACCCAAAGACAAGGCTGGCGGTGACCAGGTATACAGCCTCAGCACCGGCATGTAATCATCCTCGGAGTGACTGCACACCAGGGCCTCATCAACGGCCATATTCCAGGCCGGCTCACCAGGGCCGCTCTCAATCAGCCGCCAGCGCTGTGCCATTTGACAACACCTCCCGGTAGCATTCACCGGCGTGGTAGGAGCTGCGCACCAGAGCCCCGGCTTTTACGTTTTTAAAACCCTCTTTTACTGCAAATTCGGACCACTTTTCGTATTCCTCGTTTGGCGCATATCGCCTGACTGCGTAATGACGCAGTGACGGGGACAGGTACTGGCCAATAGTCAGCATGGCTATCCCGGCAGCAGCCAAGTCCCTGATTAGATCTGCCACTTCCTGTTTTTTCTCTCCCAGCCCCAGCATAAAACCGGTCTTGACAAATGTTCCAGGCCCGGCTCTTTTTACGGCTTCCGCCAGCAGGTTAAGGGAACGGCGGTAAGAGGCTCCCGGGCGTACAGCGGGGTAAAGGCGTGGTACAGTTTCAATATTATGAGAAAATATTTCCGGTTTTGCCTCAATAACGGTAACCAGTGCAGAATGCGAACCCTGAAAATCCGGTGTCAGCACCTCGACTGAAGGAGAGGGCCATAGAGTGTGCAATACACTTACTGTTGCGGCAAAATGGCCTGCACCTCCGTCCGGCAGGTCGTCCCTGGTCACCGAGGTCACAACGACGTGTTTCAAGCCCATGTTTTGGACAGCTTCCCTGACTCGTACAGGCTCTTCATGGTCAACGTCTTCCGGCCTACCGTGGCTGACGGCGCAGAATGCGCAATTCCTGGTACAGGCGCCGCCGAGGATCATGAAGGTGGCAGTACCGCGAGAGTAACAGCTGCCCCTGTTGGGACACCTGGCGCCATTGCATACCGTATTCAGGTTATGACCTGACAGGCTGCTGCTGATGAAATTATGCATCGGGAGGTCGTTCTTTTTCTTGGCCCGGCGGATTTCATCAATTAACCATGCCGGCACTTTCAGATCTGCTTCCTGCATTAGTAAATACCTGCTTAATAAATTTTTTTCATCAATAAAGTTATTTAACCGGCAGGATGTGAATGGCCTGCCCGCATGCAGCTTGTGCCGCCTCCATTACCGCTTCCGAAAGGGTGGGATGGATGTGGATGGTTTCCATGATTCCCCTTGCGGGAATGCCCTGCCGCATAGCCAGCGCTATTTCAGCAATCAGGTCTCCGGCGTGCGGGCTGATAATGTGGCCGCCAAGGATTTCCCCAGTCTCTTTGTGCACCACCAGCTTGACCATACCTTCCCACTCGCCTAAAGCCTGAGCCATACCCAGGGACTTCAGCGGAAAGCTGAAGGATACGGCCGGATACAGCTCTTTCGCCTCTTCTTCCGGCAGCCCTACCGCCCCGTATTCAGGCCTGCTGAAAAAGCAGCGCGGCACCACCCGGTAGTCCATCCGGCTGTTCAGCCCGGCTGCGGTTTCGGCCGCCGTGATCCCTTCAGCAAAGGCAGTGTGGGCCAGCATCCAGCCACCCGTAATGTCACCAGCGGCATAAATGCCCGGTACTGCGGTTTCCATCCGCTCGTTTACAACCAGGGGACCGTCTCCCTGGCTAAACCCGGCTTCAGCCAAACCTATATCCTCGATATTAAGCGCCCGGCCAGCCGCCACAAGTACTGCTTCACCTTCTATAACGCGGTTGTCGGACAGGGTCAGCCTGACCATGTCGCCTGGCTCCACTTCGGTTACCGCAACGCCGGTGATGATTTTAATCTTTTGACGCTTGAGCATCCTGGTCAGGTAGGCCGTCATTTCGCTGTCCTCCCTGGGCAGTATGCGGTCAGCCATCTCCAGCAGGGTGACAGTGCTGCCTAGTTCGGCCATGATCGAGGCCATTTCCACACCGGCAGCGCCGGCGCCGACAATCAGGAGTGACCCGGGCACAGCGCTGATATTCAGGATATCGTCGGTAGTCATGATTCCCTGTTTCTGCCCGGCGAAAGGGCCCGGCAGCAGAGGGCGGGAGCCGGTGGCAATGACAATCTTTTTTGTTTTCAGGTTGGCTGTGCCGCTTTCAGTTTCCACCTTCAATTCAACCGGAGAGACCAGCCGGCCGCGCCCTTCGAACAGGGTAACACCATTGGCGCGTAATAACTGGCCTACACCGCCCCGCAGCAGGCCGACCACCTTTTCTTTGCGGGCAATGATCGCCCCGATATCCGGGCTGGCTGGACCGATCTCCAGGCCGTATTCTTTAGCCCGCCTGGCACGGTACAGCAGGTCGACCGAGGCCTTGATCGTCTTGGTCGGGATGCAGCCGCGGTTTAGACAGACTCCGCCGAGGTGGCCGAACTCAACAACAGCTGCCCGCATCCCCAACTGGGCGGCGCGGATTGCTCCCTGGTAACCGGCCGGCCCGCCGCCCAGGAATGTTATATCAAATGTTTCATTTGGCATTGAGCGTTCTCCTGTTATTGTACTATTTCGATCTGCGGCTCCATGATGATCTCGCTTTTTACTGACTCTGCTATGGTGGAATATTTTCTGGCCATCTGCAACGCCCTCTGCACCATGTTAACAGAGCTGCCCCGCACCTTAATTTTGGGCTGCAGCACAACCTTTTTGAACCAGGAGGTCTTGTCAATATGCTCCTCCACCTCGCCAACAGCGGTGCACTCAAATGAAACCAAATCCAGCTTAAAGCGCTCCACCGCCCAGATCACCATCATGTGGACGCAGGTATTCACTGCCATCATGTAGGCGTCCTCCGGTGTCATCATGTTCGGATGTCCGTGTAGGTCAGGCGGGGCGGAAAAATCCATCTCGGCGCCATTTTCACAGTAAGCAATACCGAGGTGTCCGCCTGTCCAGACCACCTTGTTTGTATAAGCAGCCATACTGTACCTCCCTAGCTTTTTTCCAGGATCTCATCGACTTTTTTGGTGATTTCATCAGCCACCAGGTCAACGGCAGCCTGGTCTTTATCAGTAAGCGCCCGCCTCGATTTGGGCGGCTCGATACTGTGTTCCTTGAGCAGGTCGGAAACCACAATGGAGTGGTACGGGCGGCCGCTCAATTTTTCGGTGCTGATCTGGCTGCAGCGCTTGTCGCAGCCGTCAACGGTTATAGTCGGATAGTTTTTGGCAAATTCCCGTTCTTCCTTCCCGCCGGCGATAAACAGCGGCAGGCATACAGTAACGGTATCGTTCGGCCTGAGCTTATCCAATACTTTCCGGCTGGCAAAACGGGTGATACTGCCCTCACAGATTTCCTCGCCATTGCAGGGTATGATGCCCACTTTTTTGGGCTTTATCTCTTCCAGCATAATTTTAATCCTCCCTGTTCCAGGTTTTCGCGTTCGCAGCCTGACTTATAATCATTTATATAAATTTCAACTTTTTAGATTTCTATCCTGAAAATTGTAGGTGCGAATTTATTCGCACAGATATAACGAGGAACCTAAACAAGTTAGGCGCTAAAGCGCCGTGTTCGATTGAAATCGAACCTGCATTGCTGCTTTACTTCCTCTAATGGTGCCGCGTATGGGCATGGATGTCTGTTTATAAATTTATTTTTTCATCACACAGTCTACTTCTTCGCTTAGCCTCTCCGCCAGGATATGCGCGAGTTTAAAACCTGGTTCGCCAAGCTCGAGGACACCCTGCGGCTTCAGGTCGCGGTGTTTCTTGAAGGCCTCAACCACCCTCAGCGAGCTGTCAACCTGCTTGCCGGCGGCTTCAACGTTTTTGCGCGCACAGTCCATACCGCACCCGTCCACGGTAATCACAAAGTTATCCTTAACCATTGCTTTGGTTTCCGGGTCATCAATCATCAGGCGGGCCAGGCAGGCTGTTTTGACATCTTCCGGCTTCAGATCTTCCGCCAAGTCATAAACAGCCTGGCGGCCGATCTCGCCATAGGCCTTGCCGATGCCGCTGCAAGGCAGGACGACGACTTTTTTACCCATAATGATCCCTCCGCAACAATATTTTATTTTGCCAATTCTTTTTTTATTTTCTCTTCCATTATCGGAAAGTAATCTTCCGCTTTCATTAAGTTGTTTTTATCCGCATCCCAATTAGCAGGCGCGAGCCTGAAAAGCCAGCCTTCGCCGTAAGGGTCGGTGTTTATCTGCTGCGGATTTTCTTCCAATGCCGTGTTAAGCTCCCGGATTACACCGCCTGCGGGCGAAATGAGGGAAACGGTAGTCTTAATTGTTTCAATGATGCCGGCTTCGCCGCCCTGTGCCACTTCAGCCCCTGCCTCCGGCAGTTCCAGAAATGCCACATCACCGGCCGTCTTCTGCAGAAAGTCGGTTATGCCGACGGTAATAACATCACCGTCTTCCCTGATCCAGCACTCACCTGGGTGGTACAGGTACCCCTTCTTAACCCTGAACACAAACTTGTCATGAGTTGTTTCCATGAAATCCTGGCCCATACTTTCGACCTCCTTTTGTTTTCATGCACTAATTTATTTTAAAACAGCTTGTTTTATAATTTAAATGCTTTTAGAGCACAGCTCTTTATTTCTCTCACTGCAATTCATGGGCAAAGTATTTCCGCCTGAAGGCAAGGGCAACATTGACCAGGCCGATCATCACCGGCACTTCAATCAGCGGGCCGATAACCGCGGCAAAGGCCTGGCCGGAGTCGATACCGAATACCGCCACGGCCACCGCGATGGCCAACTCGAAGTTGTTGCTGGCAGCGGTGAAGGCGAGCGTCGTGCTCTGGCCGTAGTTGACCCCGAACGATTTGCTGAGGAAAAAGGACAGGAAGAACATGATTACAAAGTAAAAGAGCAGCGGCACGGCGATCCTCACCACGTCAAGCGGCAGGGTGATGATATAGTTTCCTTTTAATGAAAACATCACGATAATCGTAAACAAAAGGGCGATCAGGGCGAGGGGGCTGATCCTGGGGATAAATTTTTGCTCATACCATTCTTTGCCCTTGGCCGGCATCAGGGTAAATCTGGTGATAATCCCGGCGAGAAATGGAATGCCGAGGTAAATCGCCACGCTCTTGGCCACTTCCCCCATGGAAATGACAATGGCCATCGACTTGATGCCCAACCACTGGGGAGCGACAGTAACAAAAAAGTAAGCGTAGACGGAAAAGAACAGCACCTGGAAAATTGAGTTCAGGGCCACCAGCGCCGCCGCGTATTCCGAGTCTCCCTTGGCCAGGGAATTCCAGATGATCACCATAGCAATGCAGCGGGCCAGGCCAATAATGATGATGCCCACCATATATTCGGGGTAATTCCGTAAGAAGACAACCGCCAGAAAGAACATCAGGACGGGCCCGATGATCCAGTTCTGGGCCAGGGAGAGCGCCAGGACCTTGCCATTCCTGAATACTCTGCCGATTTCCTCATATTTTACCTTGGCCAAAGGCGGGTACATCATTACGATCAGGCCGATAGCGATGGGGATCGAGGTGGTCCCAACCTGAAATCTTTTTAGAATGTTAGCCACTCCGGGCACCACATAGCCCAGCCCGACGCCAAAAAACATGGCCAGGAAGATCCACACAGTCAGGTTGCGGTCAAGCAAGGATAATTTTGCCGAGGTTTTTTCGGACATAATTCTAGTTACCCCCTGTTTCTTTTACTTCCTTATTCCCAACCAAAATTTCAGTTTCGCAAACCTCTGGGATACAGCCCAGTTCTGCACAGAGATCAGGATTTTGCCTGAGCAGCGAAGGTTTAGTCTGGGCACAGGAAAAACAAGAAATTTCTTCAAGGAAACGATGAACCTGATCTTGAAATCCCTTGAGTTCATCCTTATTCAAGGTATAAAATACAAACTTTCCCTCCTTTTGACTGCTGATGAGTCCTGCTTGCTTTAAGATTTTCAAGTGGTGCGCAATGGTCGGCTGCGCCAGGCCGATAGCCTGGATGATCTCACAGGCTCCCATCTCCTGCCTGGCCAGCAGCCTTAATATGTTTTGCCTGTGCGGATCCGCCAGCGCTTTTAAACTGTCCAACATTTTTTATTCTCACTCCTGCTTCTATAACATATTTATATAACTAAATATATAATATTATATTTAGTTTTCATTAGTCAATATTTTTATTGACAATAATTTATGCATAGCCCTATAATGTATCTATGATAAATGCATATCGTGTCTATGTGTAAGCGAGAGGAGGTTTTTACAATAAAGTACGAATCGCAGGAATACTGGGCCGGCTTGATTAAAATGAGCCTTTCCCGCTTTTTTATTCTTCACGCGCTGCACCGGCAGCCACTGCACGGCTATGAAATAACTAAACAGATAGCTGAGCTCACCAACAGCTGCTGCTCTCCATCGGAAGGCAGCCTTTACCCGGTGCTGAAAGAATTTACGGAAGCCGGTCTGGTAAGCTTGCTTGCCGAGGTTGTTTCCGGGCGCGAACGCAAGGTGTATACCCTGACGCCCAAGGGGGAGCAGGCCTGGCAGGTGGCATCCCGGGCCTGGGGTGAAGTAGCTGATTATATCCTGAAAGCAATATAGCAGAAACTTTTTTAATACTAAAAGAATACAGAGATTGGGATGATATAGTTGTGTTTGAATTAAACAACCTGGCTTCAGCCGGAAAATATTTTCTCATAATTTCAGCTGAGCTGCTGGCTTTATTTGTCGGAGTTTCTTTCCTGGTTGCCCTGCTTCAGGAATATATATCTGAAGAAAAACTGCAAAGCATTTTGGGCAAGACCCGCGGTTGGTTTGGCAATATTATGGGCGCTGCTTTTGGCGCGGTCACTCCTTTTTGTTCCTGTTCAACCATCCCCATTTTGACCGGTTTGCTCAACGGCGGCGCTCCTTTTGGCGCGACAATGTCCTTCCTTGTTTCTTCACCGCTGCTCAACCCTGTTATCATTGCTCTATTCTTAACAATGATGGGCTTGAAAGTTACACTTATCTATGGTTTCCTGACCTTTATCTCCGCCGTGTTTATCGGCGCACTGTGGGAGCGTTTCGGCCTGGCCACTGACTACAAGATGGGACAATTGAAGAGCGCCTGCTGCTGCAGCTGCGAGGCAATTGAACCCGCTGCCGGGGCGGTAACAAAAAATGAAAGACTAAAACACGCCGGCGCCCAGACCTGGACATTATTCCGCCAAGTCCTGCCCTACCTTGTCCTGGGCGCGGGTATCGGGGCTTTTATCTACGGATTTATACCGGAAGATTTTATCATCCGGGTGGCTGGACCAGGTAATCCCTGGGCCATACCAGTTGCCGCCGTTGTCGGTATCCCTATGTACATCAGGGTTGAAACCATGATCCCCATTGCGTCGGTGCTGATGGACAAAGGGATGAGCCTCGGAGCCATAGTGGCGCTGATCATCGGCGGCGCCGGCGCAAGTATCCCGGAAGTAACGCTGCTGGCTTCGATCTTCAAACCCAGGCTTGTGGCCACATTCGTGATCACCATACTGGCGGTGGCCACTCTGTCAGGATTTGTTTTCCAGGCGTTCCAGATAAGCCTGCTTTAAATATTATTAAAAATAAGGTTCAAAATGAATTACACAAGGAGGATTAACGATGGATAATAAGAAGGAACCTGTAAAAATTAAAATTACCTACTGCGTTGACTGAGGTTATTATGATTTGGCCGCCAGTATAGCGGCCGGTATCAAAAGCGATCTTGGCTTGACAGCCCAATTGATTGAAGGACATAATGCCATCTTTCTGGTGACCGCCGATGGGCAGATACTATATGACAACAACGGGGTATGCGGCCGGCTTCCCGAAACCGGAGATATTTTAAATAGTATAAAAGCCTGTCAAAATTCTATTCCATCTGAAGAAGTAAAAGCGCCGGCGGCAGATACGCAAACGTCCTGCTGCGCCCCCCAGGCGGCACAATCACTGACAATCGAGCCTGAAAAAAGGCATCTGGACATCGAGTTCCTGTTTTTGGACCTGGAAGTCTGCGAACCCTGCCGCGGTACGGAATCCAGCCTGGAAGAGGCCCTAGCGGAGGTCGCCAGGGTATTGGAAGCGACCGGTATCGAGGTGTCTGTGCAGAAAACCCACGTGCAGAGTGCGGAACAGGCCCTGGCGATGGGCTTTGTCAGCTCCCCTACCATCCGCATCAACGGCCGGGACATCCAGCTGGAAGTCAGGGAGAGCCTGTGCCCATCCTGCGGAGACCTCTGCGGCGGCGAGGTGGACTGCCGCGTCTGGGTCTACCAGGGCAAGGAGTATCCTGTGCCACCCAAGGGCCTGATCATCGAGGCTATCTTACGGGAAGTGTATAAAGAGCCTGGCAAAAATTATGCGGAACAACCCCGTCCATCAGAGTTGCCGGAAAACCTGAAGAAGTTTTTTGCTGCTAAAAGGAAGAAAGAAGGCAAATAGAGAGTTAAAAATATATCTCCATAATATTGTTTCCAATTTTAGGGCAAGATATAATATTAGATATAAAACAAGAACCGAAGGGAGCAATGTTATGGACGATCGCACTAAGGAACTGATAGCCATTGGTGTCTCGGTAGGCGTTCATTGTCAGCCCTGAATGGATTATCACCTGGGCAGGGCCCGGGAGATGGGTATTGGTGAGGATGAAATCAAGGAAGCCCTCGAAGTCGGCCTCATGGTGGATAAAGGCGCCTTAAACGCCATGAGAAAACATGTAGGTTCTATCTAAATCAGGTTTATCAGGGCAGCGCATACTTGATCGGACGATAAATCCGGGTGCTGCAGTTAAACACTGGAAACAACTATAAGAAGCGGCTGACATCAGCCGCTTCTTAAATATTTTTGTTTATTTTATGCGGATTCCACAGCTCTACTCCACCGTTACGCTTTTGGCCAGGTTCCGCGGCTGGTCGACATCGCAGCCTCTGGCTACAGCGGTATGATAGGCCAGCAGCTGCAGCGGGATCACTGTCAGGATCGGGGCCAGGATGGGATGGGTTTCAGGAATGTATATCGTCTTGTCAGATACCTTCTCAACCTCATTAAAGCCTTCCATGGCCAGAGTCAGCACGGAAGCGCCCCGGGCATTTACTTCCTGGATATTGCTGGCTGTCTTATCGTACAGGTCCTTCTGGGTGCAAAGGGCTACCACCGGAACATTGTCTTCGATCAGGGCAAGCGTGCCGTGCTTCAGCTCTCCTGCCGCGTACGCCTCGGCGTGGATGTAGGAGATTTCCTTCAGCTTGAGGGAGCCTTCCATCGCTACGGCATAATCAAGGCCGCGCCCGATATAGAAAAGGCTTCCGGATGAGGAAATTTCCACAGCGAAATCCCTGATTTCAATTGAATTGTCCACAAGCAGCTGGGCTTTGCCTTCCAGCTGTTTCATCTCCGCCAGGATTTCGCTGAGTTCCCCGGGCGCTATCGTGCCGCGCACGGTGGCCAGATGCAGGGCTACCAGGTACATGGATGCGAGCTGGGTAGTATAGGCCTTGGTTGAAGCCACGGCAATTTCCGGGCCGGCACAGGTATAAATAACATCATCAGCCTCCCGGGAAACAGAGCTGCCCACTACGTTGGTCACAGCAATGACATGTGCCCCCTGCCGTTTCGCTTCCCTCAGCGCGGCCAGTGTGTCGGCGGTCTCACCGGACTGGCTGATAATGATCACCAGGGTGCCCGGCTCAATGATCGGCTGGCGGTAGCGAAACTCCGAGGCAATATCGACCTCTACCGGCAGCCGGACCAGTTTTTCAATGACATACTTGCCTACAAAACCGGCATGATAGGCGGTGCCGCAGGCAGCGATAAAGATTTTCTTTAAACCCCTGATTTCTTCCGGGGTGATTTTTAGTTCGTTCAGGATCACCCTGGAATTGTCGGGTGCGATTCGCCCGCTCAATGTGTCGCGCAGGGCCTTGGGCTGCTCGTGTATTTCCTTTAGCATAAAGTGATCGTACCCGCCCTTTTCAGCCTGCTCGGCTTCCCACTTGACTTCAAACACTTTCTTGTCAATTTTATTGCGCTGCCGGTCCATGATCCTGACTCTGTCAGGCTCAAGCACCGCTACTTCCCCATCGTTGAGGATGTAGGTAAACCGGGTATGCTTCAGCAGCGCGGGAATATCCGACGCCAGAAAATACTCTCCCTCGCCAAGGCCTACCACCAGCGGGCTGTCCTGGCGCACTGCCAC